>CAKVIN010000017.1 GCA_934754425.1 uncultured Candidatus Melainabacteria bacterium
ACATAACGTCCTTCTTCAACTTGGTATTGTTTACCACCTGTTTCGACTATTGCGTACATTGTATTTCCTTTCTTTTTGAGGAATCGTAGAACAGAATTTCTGTCCATTTAAACACGATTAACCTATCTATACACTATTTATATTACTATTTGTAACACAATATTCACAATACTGTCAACATGGCAACTTCAAATTTGTTAACAAATCAAGCCTTTAATGTAATTTTTATTTATAAAATATTGACAAAATCTTCTGCGGAAAAGTTTTTACCCGTTAATTGTTTAATCAAATCATATTCTTCAACAGAAGCACCACAAGAAAAAATATTTTCATCCATAAATTTGGCACTTTGCTCATTTTCAGTAATATTACCCAATACAGATTTTAAATAATTATAAATCTGAACTTTCATAAGATTTGCTCTGAAATAATTTTGGTAATAAGCCGGATGAGAAAGATAATGCGGTATTGTAGCCCATTCGTTATCAGGTTCACAATCTCTATTCAAATATTTTTTACTTAATTTTTGCCACAATTCAGCCGCATTTTGTTCCGGATTATTATACAATTCACGTTCAAAATCAATGATTAACAAACTTTTTGCTACAAAAGAAGCTTCGTCTTCTTTATGTGTTTCTTTAAATTTTTCAAAAACATCACTCGGTAAGATATTTGTAAGAACATTTTCTGTTTTAATAATATCGCCCATCATCATTGCTATAGCTTCTGTTACAGCCGGAGAAGAAGCTCGCTTATCCAAAAACGGAAGTTCTGTTGATATACCTAAATCATACACGCAATGCCCCATTTCATGGTTCAATGTATCAAGGCTTACAACATTATTCATAAGATTTGCAAGAATTCTGGAATCTTTTCCGGCTTCTACACCAAAGCAAAATCCGTGTGTATTCTTGCCTTTACGTGGAAATAAATCCAATGTTAAACGCTTATCAGCTATCATTTTTTCTACATCATAGCCCATATTGTTATACGTTTTTTTCGAAATTTCAACAATATCTTTATCTTTTAATATATCATTAACGGCTTTTTCCGGATTGGAATCCAGAAGAAGTCCATAATGAAAAGGTTTAAGTTCTTCTACTCCAAAAAATTCTTTAAGTTCTTTTTGTTTCTTTTCAAGGATATTTTTGATTTTATCGTTGGATTTTGAATAAACTTCCTCTATTAAATTTTGCAAAAATTCAAAATCAACATCGTATTCTTCACTGAGCTTGTATTCAAAATAGGTTTTAAATCCTTTTTTATTAGCATAAGAATTACGCATTTTTATGAATTCAATTAAATCATTTGCAATCAAATCTCCGCCTTTAATCTTTGCCTCATAAGCTTTTCGTCTGATTTCAGGATTGGTTTCTGTTTGAATGATTTTAAAAATCTCGGTTTTAGTTACTTCCTTACCGTTAATTTTTGGAATATAAGAATTAAATTTTTGAGCAATTTCATTTTCTTTTTTTCTTAAAGCTTTCAATTCTTCGCCCGTATTTAACTCCTCATCAAACTCTTTTAACAAGTCTTTAAGTTGTTTACGTTCGTGCTTATCAAGTGAATTTTTATCAATTGAGAGAAAGTTTTTGTACATTTCTTCATTTCTAAAAAATTTTGAATATTTGTCTTGTATTTCTTCATAATTTTTTAGATTTTCCGGAGTAGAATTTGTATAAAAATCCCAACACGATTTTTCAAGATTAATAGATATTTTTTCCAATTCTTCACAAAATTCATCTCTAAGTTTGATAAATTCATTCATAAAGCACCTCTCTTTTTCTTGTTGTTCAAATTATATCATATTATTTCAATATTTTGCTGTATAATATTCTTATCTTCTTCGCTTTATGTGGGAGATGTTACGCACGTAGGAAAGAAACAAGATTGTTTTGTTTCTCCCTCGCCCCTTGTGGGAGAGGGAAACTAAAGTGGTTTAGTAACTTTCCTACGTGTGTAGCATGAGTGGTAAGAAAATGGAGGTATCGGATATGAGTATCAAATCTTGGACAGATTATTTTTTAGACATGGCAAAAACTTGTTCTTCACGCTCAAATTGTTTAAGAGCACAAGTTGGCGCAGTTATTGTCGGGGCTGATAAAAAAATTAAAGCAACAGGATACAACGGCACACCTTCTAAAGTTGAATCTTGTTTTGAACGTGGAGAATGTTATCGTATAAAAAACAATATTCCATCCGGTACTTGTTACGAAACTTGTCGCTCCATCCACGCTGAACAAAACGCAATCATTCAAGCAGGTCAAGACAGATGCATGGGTTCGACTATGTATATTTACGGACATAATTTCATCTGTATATTATGCAAAAGATTTATTGTGCAATCAGGAATTGTTGACGTTTATCTCAAAAAAGACGAAAACGCACCAATCGTTCACGTTTCTGTAGACGACATCAGAAAAGAACTGGAAGAACAACAATAATATAATTCCAAAATATTACCTATAAAATTTATCGCTCTCCAATTAAATTAATTATGATACTGAGTTAAAATCTTTTTAACTTGCAAAGCCAATTCATCCTGATTAAAATTATCTTTTGAAATATAGTAATCTATATTCATTTTTCCTAATCTTGATTTTGCGGTTCTTTCCGCCAAAGAACTCATAACGATAATCGGAATATCCGCATACATTTCATCATTTCTTAAGCGTTCTATAAATTCATATCCATCGAGTTTAGGCATTGTCAAATCAGTTATAATTAAATCATAATGACTTGATTTTAATCTCGATAAAGCTTCATGCGCATCCAAAACTGCATCTACCATATAACCGATATTCAATAAAATATTTTTTACCATAGTCCTTGTCGTTATAGAATCATCTACAACCAATATTCTTTTATAAGAAAGAATATCAACAGGCAAAAGTTTTTGATTATTTGCAGAAGTCACCGCTTTATTAAAATCAAAATGCATTATATCTTGCATGTTCAAGATTAAACACAGTTCACCGGACGCAAGGTTTGTAATACCGGAAATGTTTTTAACTTTATATAGAGGCGGCGATAATTTTTTCTGCAAAATATCTTGATCACCTAATAACTTATCAACAACCAAACCTACCGTTTTGTCATCAGCTTCTACAATAAGTATCGTTTCTTTTTCACCTCTTGGAACAGGTTCTAAATCTAATATATCGGACAAATAATATAACGGTATCAAATTGTTATTATACATAATTGTACGTGTTCCGTTATTTGTCTTAATTTCATCCTGTTTTTTCAATATAAATGTTGTGATTACTTGAATAGGTATAGCAAAAGATTGTCCTGATATTTGAACCAAGAAAACTCTCAAAGTTGTCAATGTCACCGGAATTTCTATACGCACACAGCTACCCTTACCAAATTCTGAAATTACCTTAACTTTTCCATTCAATTGAGATATTTTCGTTTTAACAACATCAAGCCCAATTCCTCTACCTGAAATACTTGTAATAGAATCTCCCGTAGTAAATCCGGGCCAGAAAATGATATTCATAATTGCTTCATCAGTCATACTATCAATATCATCCTGTGTTAAGAAACCTCTTGAAACCGCTCTGTCTTTAATTTTCTGAAGATTAAAACCTTGTCCATCATCCAAAACTTCAATAATAACCTTGTTATCATCTTGTTTTGCAGAAAGAACAATTTTCCCTACAGGGCATTTACCGTTTGCAATTCTTTCTTCCTTTGTTTCAATACCATGATCAATCGCATTACGAAGAATATGAATTAAAGGCGTCTTTATTTCTTCAATAATTTTTTTATCGGCACAGGTATCCTTACCTTCAATTTCAAAATCAATATCCTTGCCTTTTTCGGTTGCAATATCTCTAACCATACGTGAAAAAGAGTTAAAAACTGTTGAAATCGGCATTACACGAATATTTTTTACCATAGATTCCATTTCATCTATGATTAAACGCATTTTCATATCATCTTCTTTAGAAGCTCGATAAAGTGAGTTTAAATCGTAAATAGTTCTGGAAACATTCTGCGTAATATCTAGCAACAAAGAAAATACCTGCTTTACAAAAACACCGGTATATTGCTCACTGTTTCCAGACTGTAAATATTTGCGATTATAATATCTCAAATAATTTGATGTTTTCAACAAATCTTTTTGACATATTTCATTTGCATTTTTTATAGAATCAATTTTTTCAAGATTTTTTTCTGTTTTAATCTTAGTAATAATTAATTCGCCCAATTGATTAACTAATAAATCAAGCTTTTGCGCATTAACATGAAGGGTTTTAATCTCCGTAGAATTTGTTGACTTACCGGTAGAAGCAGTTTGAGTAGAAAGTGTCTTTATTTCACTAACTCCTGAATCTTTTTTATAATTCAATTCAAGAAGTTGTTTCATAATTTCTAATTGCTGTAAAATCAATTCGCTATCAATACTTTCGTTTGGAGAAGCACAATATTCTACAGCACTTTTCAGCGTTAATACCATTTGCTCTTCCAACTGAACCGAATTGTCAGATATGAAGTCCAAAATCTCAATAATTATCGCAATCAATTCAAGAATATTCTGGTCGTCAACACTTTCTTTTAAGTGCAAAATATCCTCTTTAATTTCTTTCGCATGAATACTGCTTCCTTGAAGCATTGATATTTTTTCTGCTATATCAAAAAATGTTGTACCACTTTCTTCTGTTTCAATACAAGACGTGGTAAACTTTGCCGCTGCAGAACTCAATTCATTTCTAAGCTCCAAAATCTCACTAATAGTCAGTGTATTTGTCGCATTCATGACAAATTCAATTTTTGTCAGTATATTTTCTAACGAAGTTTTAACCTCATAAAGATTGGAATCCTTAAAAAACTCGTAAATTTTTTGTACTTCCTCTTTCAAAAGAATAGTATCTTGTGACTCTTCTTCCGGTACAATGCTATCAATAATTTCAAAACAATTATTAAAAGATGCATTAATCTCTACTTGATGCTCAGACAAAGACGAATTATCCAAATTTTCTGCATTATCAGTATTTATAATTGCTTCATTCTCTCTAAACTTTTGCTCATTTATCTCTGTTTCAAAAATATATTCAAGATTAGAAATTGTCGCAGTAAAAGCATCATCAATAATTTCACGTTCATTTTTTATAGACTCTTGCAAATATTTTGCCGCTATACCTAGAGTTCTTGCCATTACATCAATGATTTCTTTAGTTAATAAAAATTTACCATTGTTTACAGCATCAAAAATATCTTCCATTTTGTGAAAAATACTTTGAATATTATTAAACCCCACCATCCTCACAGCACCTTTTATGCTGTGCAAATCTCTATATGTTGAAAATATTACATCTTTATTAGCAGGAGTAGTATCTAACGTATCAAAATCATTAAATAAGCGGTCAAGTATTTCTTCCGTTTCGGTTTGGAAGATTGAAAAAAGTTCTTTATTATTGTCATTACCGGAAAAATCCACTTGAATACCTTTCTATTAATTATCTATTGTTGAATTTTTCATTTCGTTAGAAAGTGAGTTTAACTTCGCAATTTTTTCTGTATTTGTTTGCATAGTTTGTTCAAGTGTTTTAGCTATCGCAGAATTTTCTTCATCCAAAGAGTTTAAACGCTCTATTATTTCATTCTGCTTTTTAGCATTTTGATTAAGAACTTCTAAAGAATCTAGAATTTCAGATATTAAGTTTAATAAAGTTTCTGAATTAGAAGAAACAACATTGATATCTTTTACTACGGATTCAATTTCTTTTGAACCTTCTTCTGTAGCCATTACTGTAGAATTTGTCGTACACTGAATATTGCTTGTAAGAGAAGATATTTTTGTAATTGCTTGTTTAGATTCATCAGCAAGTTTTCTAATTTCACCTGCAACAACAGCAAAACCTTTACCGTGTTCACCTGCTCTTGCCGCTTCTACTGCAGCATTAAGAGCAAGCATGTTTGTCTGTTCTGCTATATCATCAACTACACTAATTGTGCTTCCAATTTGTTGTGAATGTTCAGATAATTCAAGAATAAGTTCTGCAATCATCTGGATTTTTTGTCTTAAAACTAACATTTTATCTGCATTAGAAGAGATAGACTCGTGTTCTTTTTGAGAAAAATTGATAGATTGATTTACTTGTTTTTCAGCATTTTTCGTTGTTGAATAACAATCTTCAGATAACACTTTTAATTTTTCTACCAGAGATGATATAGTTTTTGCATTTCCAGTCAAATTTTCAAATACACGTTTTTGAGAATTTACTACTTCTAAAAACTCGGCAGTTGTTTCTTGTATTGATTCAGAATGAAACACTACTGATTGGCGCAATGCTCTTTGTAACCATTGTTTTGTTATTATATGTTCAGCCAAAAATAAAATCACGATTACAGCTAAAAACACAAAAGTATCATACGGCTGCAAACTATTGAGTTTAGCAAACATGATAAACAATACACAAATGATGAAAAATATTACCAAATCTATGATACATTTTATGTTGAACTTTTGTTTAAGTCCGAAATTAACTTCATTACGCACTTCTTCTCTCCTATAGTTTTTTTAGATATTTTATTATATAATTATTTTATACTAAAATAGTGAAAATTGGAATAATGTAAATATATGACAGCGAAGATTTTATTGGTAGAAGACAGCGATACTCAATTAAAGTTTTTAAGAGATGGGCTTGTAGAAAATGGGTTTGAAGTAGAAACCGCAACTAACGGTGCAGAAGCATACAAAAAGCTTTTTGATTGCGTACCTGATATAGTGGTATCAGATATTATGATGCCTGTAATTGACGGTTATCAACTTTGTAGAATGATTAAAAATGTTGATGAAATAAAAAAGATTCCTGTCATTTTGTTAACAATACTAGACAAAAAAATCGACAATTTTTGGGGCAAAAAAGCCGGAGCGCAATTATTTCTTTCAAAATCAATAGACATGAAAGAATTAGTGCGTAATATAAATACCACTCTAAGACGTTATCCGGTCAGTCAAGAATATAAACTGGCTTTGACTTCCATTGCCAATACAGAATCTGCACAAACAAGACTTAATTCAATTTTAAATGATTTACTTCTCAAATCTGTTTTTGCAAATGAATTTCGTAATTTAAGTGACTTTTTAAATTATGAAAGAATACTGGTAGAAAAATTATTCAACTTAATGAGTTCTTTTGTAGAATATAGTGTTGCAGGCATATATTTTGCCTCTCCGGATGATTTCGCCGAAAATATACTATACATAGATACTTTAGGCAGAAATTTATCAAAAAGTTTGCTTTCCGATATCCAATACGATTTTTTCAGGAAAATGGAAGAGCAAAAGTCTATTAAAGACAACAAATTTGAAGTTGTCAGAATGCTACTCGGCAAAGAACTTGATTACAAATTTACGGATTTGAATTCAAAAATCATAATTCCATTGATTTTTGACAGAAAACTTATTGGCGGAATTTGTTTCTACACAAGACAAGATATAGATTACGCTTCATTCAGATATTTTGATATTATGATTAGCGAATTGCTTGCAATATTCAAAATGAAATATCAATATACAGAAAAAGAATTTATGTCAGTTTTAGACGGGCTTACGGGATTATACAATCGACGTCAGTTTGAAATCGGCTTAGAACAAGAATTTAACCGTACAAAAAGACACCCTTCTGATTTCAGCTTAGCAATACTTGATATAGATTTCTTCAAAAAAGTTAATGACACATACGGGCACCAATATGGTGACTACGTTCTTAAAACAGTTGCTGATTTAATGAAATCCGCATTCAGAAAAACTGATTTATTGTATCGTTATGGCGGAGAAGAGCTTATTATGATTATGCCGGAAACCAATTTAGAAGGTGCAATCATTCCTGTTCAACGCTTAAGACGTTCTGTTGAAGAATACGACTTTGATTATAACGGAGTTAAGGCTAAAGTTACGGTAAGTATCGGATTGACAATGAATTATCAAGACTTAAATTCTCCTGCCGAAATTTTGAAAACTGCAGATGAAGCTCTATACAAAGCAAAGGAATCTGGAAGAAACAGGGTGATATTACATGAACAATAATTATCTTGAACAAAAGAAAAATACTCATTTGTATTTTAGCGTAGGTGGAAACAAATACGCTATTAATTCTGATAATGTTCTTGAAATAATGAAATTGCCACAATTAGATTACCCGCAAAAATTACCAAATAATATTGTTGGCTTGTTAAAATACAATAATTTTGTAATAAATGTAGTCGATATCAGATTTTATTTAAACATGAATGTTCAACCATACACTATCAATAATGAGTTATTGATAATAAAAACTGACGAAGTAATTTTTGGTATCATTACAGACAAAGTTTTGGGAATTTTAACATTTGATGCTTCTAATGTTGACGCAATTCCGTTTGCTGATAGCAAAACTATAATAGAAGCGTTATATAAATTAAACCAAGAAACTATATTTATAATAAACATTTATGCAATCGAAAATTTATTAAAACAACACGATACTGATTATAAGCCAGTAAATATTCCTGCATTATTACCACAAGATGAAACATCAAAAGAAATAATGCATAAAAGGACACGTGCAATTGCGGATAAATCAAGACTAAAATTAGCTTCCGGCGAATTACACGCAAAAAATAAATATATATCTTTTAACCTAAATGATGACTCTTATTGCATTGAATTAAGCTTTGTAAAAGAAGTTCTAAAAGATACTTCAATCACGCACGTTCCCGGCACACCTGATTTTATAGAAGGTATTATGAATTTAAGGGGAGATTATATTACCGTTTTAAATCTGAAAAAATTCTTAAATTTACCGGCAGCAAAACAGTTAGACAAAAAACCGGTAGTTATAATAAAGTGTAATGAATTAAAACTTGCACTATTAATTGACAAAATAAATGAATTATTCGAAATTCAAAATGACGAAATTCCTGAAATCAATGACGGTTATTTTATGAATGAATTTATTTATAATCAAATTTTATATACTTCATTAAATATTGATAAAATAACTTCTGATAAAAGAATAATCGTTACAGATATGTAGTTTAAATAGTGGATATGTATAATCTTAACATTATGGTAGAATACATTCTATGAAGCGATATAAAAAAAGAACAATAGCATTAGTTCTGGCTTCAGTGATAACGGTAGTTGGAGCTTTTGGTTCAGAAAATTATAAAAACAATCTTATGTCACTTGGATTTTCAAATGATTCAAGTGATTGTTTAACGCTGGCAATTTCTACTACCAAATTATATGAAAATCAAATAAAACCTATCCAACGTGACAATAACACGTACGAAATATTACTACCGGAAACCAACAGTAAATTATCTGCAGATTTACCTTTGGGTAAAAATGTTGCAAGCATTGATGTAAAAACACTACCTTATACACAATCAAGTATCGGGTACACAAAAATAACAATAGTGATGCAAAAACCACAGGCACTTTTGTTAAAATCATCTGTTTACATTGAAGACAAAACAAAACCAGCTCCACAATTGGAAACAACAAAAGAATATGTAAATACACCACCACAAGAAAATCAATTCAACCAAGCTAAACAAGTTTATCAAGATAGACCAGAAAACAATTACACTCAAACAGAGAAGTCTGTTGAAACTTCAGACTCAACAAACATAAAAAATAATGTTAAACAAATTGATAATGTATCGACTAAAAACGTAAAACCTATTAATAATACTGCTATACAAAATGATACACCTTCACACAATGAAGAAATAATAAAATTTGTCTTAGGTGGTTTGTTAGTTTTTATAATATTAATTTATCTATTTGTTCGTACACGAGAAAAAATGGTAGAGATTACCGGCGAACAACTTGATTTAAAATTGGATGATGACACAGACAATAACAATAAAAAAAGAGAAAAAGAACAAAAACCAAAAGTAAAAACGACTATAAAAAAACTTGATAGAACGTATAAAAATCCGATTTCTATGCCTATTCAACAGGCTATTGCAGAACCTGAAGAAACAGAAGTGGAGACTCCAAATATAATTGATTTGGATAAATTGCTGAAGGAACAAACACAGCAACCAAAAGAAGAAAATGTAAATTCAGATACAATTACTGAAGACGCTGATGAAAATTTAGCATTAGAAGAGTTCTTAAACGCATATAACTTTAGCGATAATGATGACGAAGAAAACGATGAAATAAATGAAGAAGATAATGAGAAAAATTCTTTTAACGAACAACTTTATGAAAAATATATCAATAATAACAACTTGAATTTTTCTAATGATGACGTTGAAAAAATTTCCTTGCTTATGAATACAGAAATAAGCGATGAAGTTTTGAAAAATCCGGAAAACTATTTGTCATCTGAAATTAAACCGGTAAAACCTTCTCCAACAAAATTATTAGAAAATGTTGTAACATCATACGCAGTAAATCAAAATATAACATTTTCTAAAGCAGATATTGAAACACTCAAATCATTAATGAGCGTTGAATTAGACAATGATTTCATAACAAATCTAAAAACAAATCCTGCTCGCCGTGAAGAAATGCAAAAAGAATTTAAACAGCAATCTACACGACCACATAAAACATCAGAATTATTAACTCTGAATGTAAAAGATTTATTACCAGATTTATCAGAAGCTCTAAAAAAACAAGGAAATAAAAGAATTGAATCAGAAGCTAAGCCGCAAGTGGTTTATTTTAGTCAAGGATACGATGTTAGTACATTAAAATTAGATGACAATGTTTTACCGGATTTATCTAAAGAAATTAACAATGAAGAAGCGTATAAAAAAAGAGCTTCTGATTCTATAGAAGTATCCGACAACTTATTTGATATTCAAACAATGGCTGTAAATGATGACTTGCCTGACTTGGCAGATATGTTAAAAAATCCGGAAAAATACGAAACTACAGAAGAACAAAAACCTGAAAAAATAGATGAAGATGCATTATTAAAAAATATCATGAATGTAACATTCAAACCATTTGATGACAATCGAAACTATGAAGTTATTAATAATACTGATGATGATATAGAAGAAGATACCGATAAAAACATTGATATAGAAACTCCTACCATGTCAGAAATTCAAGATGAATTCAAATTGTTTGACGAAAATTTTGAAATTATTGAAGAAGAAGAACCTATAACAATGGATGAATCCGATGCCGACGACTTTGAATCTCTTTATGACGACAATTATATAGACTTGGACGACGAAAATTCTGATGAAGAAATCAAATTAGTTGAACCTCCAAAAAGTGAAGCACAAAAATTATTAGACCAAATTAAGAATGCTGAAAAATTAAGAAAAGAAAAAGCTGAAACACAACAAAATAATAATTTACAAGAAGAAAAGCTTAACAAGGTAGAAAACAAAGAAAAAGAAACTTTATCTAAACCGGAATTTTGCATACTAAACGACGAAAGATATTCCATTATTAGTGTAAACTATTTTACAGACAAAATGGGATGTTATTTAGCGAAAAATGATAACGGTTTCTGTGTAATTGGATTTGCAGGCGATAAAATATACAAAATCAAGACTTATGAATTGCTTGAAAACGCAAATATGCAATCACGTATTAGCAAACAACTTGATAATGGCGCATCCAGATATATTGTAAGAATCGGCATACATAAATTTATTTTGAATGTCGATAAAGATAATATGGAGTTTGTAATGGATTTATGCTAAAAAAACTGCTAATTTTGTTAGTTTTACCATTATTATTAATCCCTTTTTTCTGCGAATGCAAAGAAAATTCAGACAAAATTGTATTAACTTTCTCATCTTGGGGATCAGTTACAGAAACTCAAATCTTGAATGAAGTTATCAAAAATTATGAACAAAAAAATCCAAATATCAAAATAAATTTTTTACATATACCTCAAAATTATTTTCAAAAAATTCATCTGTTATTTGCCTCAAATCAAGCTCCAGATGTAATTTTTATCAACAATATTTATTTGCCAATTTATGCATCTAAACTCCTTGATTTATCAGATTGGCAAAATCTTGACGATTTTTATCCGGAAAGCATCAAAGCTATGAGTTATGAAAACAAAATTCTTGCAATTCCACGAGATATTTCAAACTTAGTTTTATACAGAAATAAAACCCTAATTCCTACAAAACCACAAAATTTAGAAGAATTGATAAACGTGATTTCTAAAAGTAAAAACTTTGGCATTAGCTATGAAAGAAATATATATTTTATGATGCCATATATTTTAACTTTTGAAGAAGACATATATAATCCGCAAAAGTCATTAAAATTCTATCGTAATCTGGAAGGGAAATACGCACCAAAACCCTCTGATATAGGAAGCTCAACACTTGCTCAAATGTTTTTGAACGGCAAAATCGGGCTTTACCTTTCAGGCAGATGGATTTATCCCAAAATCAAAGAAAATGCTAATTTTGATTGGGACGTAATCACATTCCCCGGAACAGTTCAACTCGATGCTTCAGGTTGGGCAATTTCTAAAGAATCACACAATATAGAAGAAGCACGTAAATTCGTTGAATACCTTTCATCTAAAGAAACAAGCAAATATTTCGCTCAAACAGATTTAATCGTGCCGGCAAGAATTGATGTATCAAAAACTATTGATAACAAAACCTTTTTAGATGCAATAAAAAAATCAAAAACTATTAATTATGACAAAAATTACAGAAAAAAAACAGATGAAATGAATAAAAATTTGTTTAATTAATATTAAAAAAATAAAAACCACAAAGTTTTCTCTACACGACAATATTTACATCAAACACTCACTAACCGACTTTGATAAGAATTCAAATTTATGATACAATTTTAGTGTTAATGCGCCTTAAGAGGGATTGGCTATAAAAATCTCTTTGTTTGAGTTTTCGGGTTTTATAATATTTTTTAAATATTACAGAGAGATGAAAAAAATTAAAAGGATAGAATTATGATAGGGAACAAAACTGTTGTTTATACGTCAGGAACATTTGATATGTTGCATATCAATCACTTAAAAATGATTGAATATGCTCGTGCGTTAGGCGATATATTAATTGTCGGTGTTAACACTGATGAACTTGTGGCGAGTTACAAATCAGAACCTATTATTCCGTTTGAAGAACGTATTGCACTAATGAAAGCTATCAAATATCCGGATATTGTAATTCCTCAGCATAGTCTTGACCATAGAGATAAAGTCGAGAAACTTAATTTTGACGTTTTTGTAGTTGGTGATGATTGGGTCGGAAAATATGATTATTTAAAAGATTTAGGAGTTACTGTTGTCTATTTTCCATATGGCAAAGGAATTTCTTCATCTTCTTTAAAAGAAAGAATTTATTCTAATTACGAAAAATTGAAACAAAAAGCTGATAACCATTTTCCACAAGATATTTGTATAAAGGAATAAATTATGGGATTATTTGATTTTATAAAAAATTTATTTCCTTATAGAACAAAAGGTAAAAATAATAAAATTTATATAGTTTTAAAAAATAAGAAAAAAGTATTGAAAAGAAAACTTTCCGGATTGGATATAAATATTAGTGGAGACAACAACACGATTATTTTACATTACCCGATTTATTTTAAAAATTCATTAATTCAAATGGAAGGTAATAATAGTTCTTTTGAAATGCTTGCTTCTCATTCTCCGATGTGTAATACAAAAATTTATTTAAAAAATAACGATCATATTTATATTGGTGCTTTTTCAAAATTTAATACCGGTAATATTAAAATTATGGTCAATAATAATCCAAAAGATAAACCTTCTTATTTAAAAATCGGTAATTCTGTTCAAGTAGGAGAAAATGTAAGAATAAGAACTTCTGACGGACATGCAATTTTTAATCAAAATGAAAATTTGCCATACAATGCACCAGAAGATGTGATAATCGGCAATAATGTTTGGCTTGGATTATCTTCTACTATATTAAAGGGGGCTCATATTCCATCTAATACTATTGTTGCGGCTCATTCTTTAGTAAATAAAAAATTCGAAGAATCCGGAACAATTCTGGCAGGATTACCCGCAAAAGTTATAAAAAGAAATATTAGATGGGATTCTTGTGGTTACGGATTTTTAGTCGAAAATTCTGAACACAAATATAAATCAGATAAGTGTACAATCATAAAAAAATATTTGCATAGAAAGTTTATTGAACTAAAATGTAAATTTTTCTTTTAAGTCCGGTGCAATTTGTAATATTGGCGGCAAAGATAAATAATCTTTGTATTGAAATTTAATATATTCTTCCGGTTTATTTGGTGCATAAAATTCAAAATTCTCAAATGCCATTTTTTTTAGCGGAAATATCACATCCTTTGGAATAAAAGAATTTTGCGCAAACAAATAGCTGTCTAAACTATCTAAGCCGAAAAAAATTTTATTACTTTCTTTTACTATATTTGGATTGGTTTTAATTATATCATTAACTTTGACATACATTTCTTCTACATTGTCAATATTGTTATTCAAATGTTTTAATTCGCTTATAACTTTTTTATGCTCCGCTACAGAATAATTATCAGCATAATAATCATGAGGAAAAACATCTAAAACTGTACAATCTTCAAGATTATTACCTTTGATAAATTGTGTATATTTATCTCCAATATAACAAATTATTTTATTTTTATTTCTAGCAATTGTTTCTTTTTGGATTTTTAATTTATTATTTTGCGAATTAAATATTTTAGTAGTATCAATGCAAACAAAATTATTTCTTAAAATTTCTTTCAATCTTTCGTAATCTTGACGCATCATTCCGACATCAATATCATCATCCCAAGGAATAAAACCCTTGTGCCTTATTGCGCCTAATAATGTTCCGGATGACATAAAATATTGTAGATGATTTTTATCAAAAAAATCTGTTATTTCTTTAGCAAACTCAGTGAATTTTAATTGAACATTTCTTAGTCTTTTTTCTTGACAAGGTTTTAAACCAAAAATATTTATTACACTAACAAAAGAATCATAAAAATATTTGCACTGACTTAATTGTTTTTTGTAATTAAAATCAAAAATATTTCTTTTATTCTTCCAAGTTGTATATTCTTCTATAATTTTTTTTGCTTCTTGAGGATTATTGCATTTTTCTACATCAATAATACTCGCAATAAAATCAACTGTATTAAATAGTTTTAAAAAATTTTCTTTGCTGCGTTGAAATTTAGTATAAAAATATTTACGTTTGATAAAATTCTTTAAAAATTTTTTTTCCATTTATATACCAAATAAAGCTTTTATAATAAACCAAAAAGTCGGTTCTACAATAGAGCGAACTTCTTTATCGTAATTTTTAGTATTCACCAAGAATTCATATTCCAACCAATCGCTGACTATAGAATCATCATACAATGCTACAAAAATCACATCAAAATCCGCATCTTTCAATTCTTCCGGAGCCAAAGCCGGATACGTTGTCGGGTTCAAATCTTTTGATGTTTCAAATTTTTTGTCTGCAATGCCGACAATATTCAATTTGGATAAATCAAAATTATTTTTTAATATCTGAAAATATTCTCCTGCACCATAAATCACAATTTTTTTATTCTTATATTTTCGTGCAAGTTTATTAATCTGTCTTTGTGCGTGTACTTCTTTTAAATAATTTAATATATCCATACTCTCCCTAATATATGATATATAATATCATACACCTTTTATTAAAGTTTTCTCACTAAAACTCTCCATTTATCGCAAATGGTTCATTAATATTGTAACATAATCAAAAGAATTTAGTTTTTACATTGAAGTAGTTGAGAAAGTTGCAGCTTCTTCGTAAGGATTTTCTATGCCTGAATCTTGAGCAGCTTTAAATACTGCTTCAAATTCTTTGTCAGAATTTTCTGCAATTTGAGGATTATCTAATAAAACTTTTAAATCATGATTTGTATCATCCACACCTTTGAACAACATAGAACGTCCTAGCGCTTCTGCTTTAGGGTCAGAAAAATCATTAATTTTTGGGGCTTCTGTTTCATGCGGAATTTCTTGAGGTTCTGCCATTGGCTTTTGAATACCGCTGTAATTTACTTGATTAACACTAAACTTAGGACCATTAATTTCACTCATGTTTTCACCTCGCTTTATTTATTCAATTATATCATATTTTTTATTTAATCAACCATCCATTTGTTCTAAAACGTATAAATAATTTTTTTTGCTAGTTGATTTGAAAAATTTTACAAAAATTTACTATTTAGCCTGATTTTGATATAATTGATGTATGGCAAGTGATATCGAAACATTACAAAACATACTTCAAAAAGACCCTTCCAATTTTCAGGCAAGGCGAGAACTTTCTATACTTCTTGTAAACAATGGTTTTAATGAAGAAGCAGAAGGTAATTTGAGATATTTAATCAAATTTTTCCCTGAAGATGCAGAAATTTTATACAATTTAGGCATTGTTTATGAAAAGTTGAAAAAATTTGAGCAAGCAAGAGATTGTTATCAAAAAGCCATAAAAATTTCGCCACAAGAAGATTTTTATTACAATTTGGGCGACGTTTTAGTTGAACTTAAGGACTGGGATAACGCAATTGAAGCTTTCCGCAAAGTTCTTGAAACTGATCCGGAAGATGGCAATTGTTATTTTAACCTTGGTGTTTGTTATTTTAATAAAGATGAAAAAAATCTGGCTCTCGATAATTTTCAAAAAGCAGTAAATATTAATCCAAAAGATGTTTTTGCATATTTTTATCTTGGATATATTTATCAAAATGACGGACTTACAAATTTTGCAGTAGAAAGTTATCAAAAAGTTTTAGAAATTTCTCCGGATTATAGTTGGGCTTATTACAATCTTGGTTCAATAGCTTTTAAGAACGGAAATGTGGAAGAAGCCAAAAATTATTTATTAAAAACAATAGAATATAATCCTGCTGATATTAATGCTTACAATCTTTTGGCAAAAATTTGTTTAAAAAATGGTGAAGCAGAAGAAATTATTGAAATTTTGACCAATAAATTGTGCAAAGATGAAAATGGAGATTTGTATTATTGTCTTGCACGAGTGTATAAATTTATTGGTGATTTAGATAATTATTATGAAAATCTTGAATTAGCGCTAAAAAATCCTTACACGTTGACTTATCCTAAAAAAATTCTTCAAGAAGAATTTAAGTTTATACAAACAAAACTTAACAGACAAGAAAAAATTGAGCCGGAAGTAAAGATTCCTGAATATCAAGAAAATGAAACATCGGAAGAAGAAATTGACGAGAATTCTGAAAATAATTCGGAAGATGAAGATGAAGATGAAGAATTTGATTCTGATGAAGTAGAAAATTCTGATGAGGATAATGAAGAAGCCGATGATGAAAGTTACGAAGACGAAGAAGACGAAGAAGAGGACGAAGAAGGCGGCGAAGATAATTATGATGACGAAGAAGAAGAGTCTGAATATAATTACGATGAAGATGAGGATGACAGCGAAGAAGACGAAGAAGATTATGAAGAAGAAGACAGTGATGATAATGAATATGATGAAAACGACGAGTCGGAAGATGAAGATGATGAGTCGGAAGACGTTTAGAATATAATTGGGATATAATTAGGGTATGTTATCAAAGATTTTTATAAAAAATTATATATTAATAGACGAACTAGAACTCGATTTTGCAGAGGGTTTGAATATAATTACTGGTGAAACCGGTGCCGGTAAAAGTATTCTTATGAATGCGATTGATATTGCTTTTGGAGCAAAAACAGGAAAAGAAGTTATTAAAAAAGATACTGATAAGGCTATCATTGAGCTAACGCTATTAAATAAAAAACAAGATGTATCAAGTTTATTTGACGAATATGGAATTGACTATAACGGTGAAGAAATTATTTTATCCAGAGAAATTACTCAAACCGGTTCACGCTCCAGAGTTAACGGATGTCTTGTTAACCAAGAATTTATGCGTAAATTTCGTGAACTTTTTATTGATATCCATTCTCAACATCAAACGTATTCATTCTTGCAGCCAAAATATCACATAATATTATTGGATGCGTATGCAAAGAATACTTGTGGCGCAATGCTGGAGAATTACAAAAAAGAATATAATCATTATAAGGATTTAGAATCAAAGCTTGATGAACTCAAAAATTCTGCGGATAAAACAGAAGAACAAATTGATTTTCTTAAATTTCAGGTTAACGAAATTGACGAAGCACAGATTAAATCTCCAAATGAAGATGAAGAACTTAATAACGAGCTTTCTGTTTTAGAAAATGTTGAAAAGCTTAAAGACCTTACGGGTTCGTCTTTTTGGGCAATTTCCGGAGATGATGGTTCAATTCTTGATACATTAATCCAAATTAAAACAAATTTATCCAAGGCTTCCAGCATGGATAATTCATTAGAGGAATCAGAAAGCCGTATAATTGAAGCGATTGAAGTTCTTAAAGATGTTTCGTCTTCCCTAAGAGAGTATTCAAGCGCATTAGAGTTTGATGAAGAAAAAATAAATTCTATCCAAGAACGACTTTTTATGCTCGACAAATTGAAGCATAAATATGGCGGAACGCTTGAAAAAGTTATAGAACAAGGTGAAAAATTAAGAAAAGAGCTTGATAGCATCGAATTTTCTACCCAAAATATAGAAGAATTAGAAAAAGAAATTATTGAAGAAAAGAAGAAACTTGAACTTTTGGCAGGTGAGATTTCAGAAGAAAGAAAAAATTACGCTCAAGTCCTTTCCGGTTTAATTGTTGAAAAATTAGAAAAATTGGAACTTCCGAAAGTTAAATTTGATATCCATTTTGATAAAACAGAACTTTCTCCAAATGGATTTGACAAGGTTGAGTTCTTGATTTCTACAAATATTTCAGAAGGCTTAAAACCTTTAGCGAAAGTTGCTTCAGGCGGTGAAATTTCAAGAGTTATGCTTGCTATCAAAACTATTTTTGCACAGAGCGATAATATTGATACAGTGATTTTTGATGAAATTGATACGGGAATTTCCGGTAAAACTTCTCAAGCCGTTGCAGATGAAGTAAAAGAGCTTTCTAAATATATGCAAATCATTATGATTACGCACCAAGCAATAATTGCATCTAAATCTGACAAACATTTTTACGTTAAAAAGACACAAGATGGCAAAACCAGTGTTGATATTTCCGTTTTGGAAGATAGTGCTAAACTTAAAGCTATTGCAGAGCTTGCCGGTGGTGAAGTAACAGAAGAATCACTAAAATTTGCCAAAACATTAATGAATTAATAAGCAATCTAACTCGTACAAAATATAAAACTCGCTATTTGAAATGTATAAAATCGATATCTTTATAAATTTTAAAAATTTATGTATTTTATCTATTTTTTACCAAAAATGCCGTTCCAAAGATTTTTTATACCGTTTCCAACCCAAGTTGCTGCAGAAGCGATACCTTTTCCGACGGCTTTTATGCCATTCCAAACTCCGTTCGCAGCCGGAACAATTGCATTATTCCAAGTCCAATTAGCAGCTTTACCTATTGCTTTTCCTGCTGGAACTATTGCCTTATTCCAAGCCCACGAAACTCCTGAACCTATTGCATCAAATACTTTTGGTAATGCAGGTATTAAAGCCATACCGGCGGCAAATCCAACTCCGATTCCGACACCATTGCTAAAACCACCCATTGAGCCAAATCCAAATGAATTTCCGCACATTGGACTGAAACCATAACCAAAACATCCGGGAGAAAAACTTCCAAATGAATTACAACTTCCCCACGGACTTAAACTGTTAGTCGAAAAATTAACAGAATGACCATTAGCATTTATTGTTGTATTTGTGATAGTTCCAAAGCCGTACATTTTTAATCCTCTTTTATATATAAAAAGTATTACAGGATTAAATAATTGCTATATTCTTAATATGTTTTTTACATAACTTTACATTATGCCAAATATTTTTGTAATGTTTCTTTATCAAAAACTTCCACGCTATCACGAGAATGGATAAATATTAAGCAAGAAATCAGCGTTTTAAATGACTGAAAATCTTCAAACGCTAATTTTTGTCTTAAATCAGTCATATTATTTGCCATAAATTCCGTAATAACAACTTTATCGCTATAAAATAATTCTGAGAGGAATTCAAACGCATCACGAGTTTTTACACCTTCTAGATAAATAGTATCAGGGGATTGGAATTCTACATATCTAAGAGCCTTATCCATATTGAAACCAATATTTTCGTTCAACTCACACTGATTAACTCCCTTGAGTTCATATTTAGCAATAGATTCTATTGTCATGATATTTTTTTGAACTTTTACAGCCTCCATAAGCAATGAATAAATCAAATGAGTTTTTCCGCTCAAAGGAGAACCACACACCAAAATAATTCCAGGGTTATTTAAAGCGTGTGTAATAATGCTTCGTTGTTTTTCATCCGTAATAATTTTATCTAATTGTATTGGCGGTTTATAAATTTTTAACGAAATTCTTTCTCCCATAATAGTTGGGAAAGATGAAACAGACGCTATAAGCATAGTATTTTCTACTTTAAAACATAATTTGCCAAGCTGTGGAATTTCGCAAACTGTAGCGTCAAGGTTTGATAGAGTTTTAAGTTTAGAAACAAAAGCTGAGTTTAAAATTGCCGGAACAGTCCCTTTATCAAACGGTTCGCCATTTTTCTTAAACACAACTTTCAGCCCTTCTTCAACTTGTTCAAAATTAAGTTCATGAATATCTTCTATTATTGCTTGCTTAAGAATAGCTCTGATAACGTGTTGAATATGTTCTTCGCCGGCTTCTTCTTTATGAAGTTCTTCTGTCCAATCAAAATCATCATCTTCTTCGGAAGTCAAAGTTATGCTATCAACAGTATCTGCGACTTTATAATATTCATCAATCTTTTTCATGATACTTGTTTCAGTCGCAATAACAGGTTCAATAGAGCATTCCGCTGTTTCAATAATCTTATCAATCGCAAACAAATCAAGAGGGTCAGCCATTGCAACCGTCAAAACATCTTCAATCTTAAACAGAGGAATAATTCTATAACGTCTGGCATCAGCAAAAGTCACAAACTTAAAACATTTTGGGTCAGGTTCATAATCTTCAAGATTAACACAAGGAATATGAAGCTTTGATTCCAAAAACTTCAAAAGCGTACTTTCTTCCAAAATTCCGGAATTTATCAACGCTTGACCGATATTAATCCTCTGAACATTTGCAAGCTCTTCTGCTTTTTCCAATGTTTCATAAGAAACAATTCCATCTCGCACAAGTTCATATTTAAGTTTTTCAAGTGTTTTGTTGTTTAATGTGTCCATTGCTTTTATCCATTTACTAATGAAGTTGAAAAGTGGAACAGTAAAATAGTTCATATTATGAGCACTAGCAAACTTAATAAACTACTCCACTTCTAAACTTCTAAACTTCTAAACTATTTTAGATATTCTTCTACCTTCTTCACAATCGCATCCAACTCAAACGGTTTAGTAATATATTCATTAACACCCGTTTCTTCTCCAATCATTTTATCTTCCAATTGCGAACGAGCCGTAACCATAATTATCGGAATATCTTTGTACTTGCTATCATACTTAAGAAGTCTGCTTATCTTATATCCATTGATTTTTGGCATCATTACATCAAGAATAATTAAGTCCGGCATAATTTCTTTTGCAAGTCTTAATCCGTCTTCGCCGTTATAAGCTGTATAACACACGTATCCTGAAACTTCCAGAACAAACTTAAGACTTTCAACAATGTCTTGTTCGTCATCCACTATAAGTATCTTTTTCATGTGTATCTCCTTCAATATCGTATGAATACATTATATCACATTTACCGTACAAGTTCTTATTCTGCTCAATTACAGCATCAATTTTCTTTTTCAAAAATTCTGCAGAAGGTTTATCACCATCAACCAAGATTAGTGACAATGTTGTCATTGCACCTTCTTTTTCGATGAGCGAATTTGTCATGTACGTTTTGTTCAACAAATTATTTTCTTTTAACAAATTCTCAATAACTTCATTTGTTGATTTAATCTTAATAACCGCAATTGTAGAACCGTTAGAACGTGCCTTTTGCGCAAGTTGTTTTTTAATCATAACAAAATTACTCTTATCATTTGCAATCGGAATAACGAAATAAAATTTTGAACCCTTATTAATTTCGCTATCACACCAAATTGCACCGTTATGAGATTCCATTAATTGCCTTGCAATTGGCAAGCCTAAACCGGAACCACCAACTTTTCGAGATAAAGAATTTTCTATCTGTGCAAATTTATCAAACACATGGTTTAAGTCTTTTCTTTCAATACCAATACCGTGGTCTTCTACGCAAACTTGCAAATAATTACCTTGAAGCTTCTTAATATCATCCTCGAAACAATGGTCATATTGCAATTCTCTTGCATTAACAACCTTGGAAGATATTTCAATCGTTCCGGCATCAGGAGTAAATTTTATAGCATTAGAAACAAGATTTGTAAGCACTTGCTCTAACCTGTTAGAATCCGCATAAACTTCAACTTGCTCTCCGGAAGATGTATATTTAATAGTCAAATCCTTTTCTTTCGCTACTTCCATAAGATTGTTTTTTACGTATTCAATAACCGGCTCAACATGAATAAGCTCAAATTTGAAATCCATTTTTCCGGCTTCGATTTTTGAAATATCCAACAAATCATTAATAATACCTGAAAGTCTTATTGCATTTCTTTTACCCATAGAAACAAATTTTTCTATGTTTTCAGTCATTTCGCCTGCTTTACCACTCAAAATAATATCCATTGCATTTTTTATAGCAGTAAGCGGAGTTCTTAATTCGTGAGAAACTATTGAAATAAATTCAGATTTCAAACGCTCTAATTTTTGCAACTTTCTGTTTGTCGCCTTCAATTCTTGCGTAAAAGAAGCACTCTGTAATGGTATCGTCACTTGTTGAACAAGAGTTTGAAAACAAGTTGCATCCTCAGTAGAAAAAGGTTTTTCTCTATAAATTTCTGTAAATCCAAAAAACTCATCATTCAATGATATCGGCGCAAACATATTATCAAATCTTAAAATAGAAAAGTCATATTCTTGGATATTATGTTTAATATTTTTTTCAATTTTCAAATTCCCGATTTTTATATCAATCGGCGGGTCTGAAAGAAGTGATTTATAACTCAAAATCGCTCTGAGTTTAAGTGCTTCTAGAAGTCTGTCAGAAATTTTATAAAGCGAATTTATGATTAAAACAGGTTCACGTTCCGAGCGGAAAATAAGAGTACAAGAAAGTTCAAAATTTAAAGATTTTTCAATCCCTTCAATCATTATTTTGATTAATTTATCTTTATCTAAAGAGCCTGCTAATTGCGAACTTGTGTTATACAAAACATTCAATTGGTACAAACTTCTTGCCAATTCTTGATTTGATTTTGTCATTTTTAAAAGCGAATGTCTTGTTCTTAAACTTGAATCAACAGTTGCAAAAAGTAATTTTTCATCAATAGGTGCTTTCAAAAATAGATTAGCATTATGCATAACATCTTTTGTATGATCTTTTTCACCCAAAACTAAAATTATTACGACAGGATATTGTTTTATCTTTCGACACAAAGGTTTTAAGTCTAAAGAAGCAACATCACCATCAACAATAACGATGTCCGGTTCTTCCACTTTTAGAATATCGAAAATCATTGTATTATCATTAGACACAAGAATTTCGTCAGTTGGAAAAACCTTTCTTACAATCCCCTCTTTTTCATTATCATCACTTATTAATAAAAACTTTGTCATATTGACATAATAACAAAAACGGGTTTAAAATGCTATGAGAATTCTATTTTGATTAACGATTTTATACAAGTTGCGCACTACATTTTTTTCATTCTTGAATTAAATCCAAATTTTACAAGCCTATTAATCCAAGCTTGTGGTAATTTGGAAATCATTTCTGCAACAAACGCATCTTTTCCAACTGTATAACTCAACTTTGGCTTATTCATATTATCAACTTTGATAATTTTTTCTACAACCTTATCAACAGAAAGCCCTTTTTGTTCATTCTTTCTGGCATTAGAAATAACAAACTGCATTTCTTTTTCATAACCATTACAATTATCCAAATATTTTGAGTTTTCATTTATTGATTTACCCCAAAGCGGAGTTGCAATAGCCCCAGGTTTAATAGATATAATTTGCAAATTCTTTTTATTCTCTATCAATAATGAGTTAAAGAACATGTCCAAACAGCGTTTTGACGCACAATACGGTGAAATATAAGGGAAAATTCCAAAACTTGCCATAGAACTTACGTTTATTATTTTAGAGTTTTCAAGAATTTCCATTAATTCTTTTGTAAATTCTAAATGCCCAAAAACATTAACATCAAACTGACGTCTGATTTCTTGCATCTCAATTTTTTCAACAGGCCCTGCTACAACACAACCCGCAATATTTATCAACGTATCGACTTTCGTACATTTGGATTTCAAATATTCAGCCGCAAGCTTAATTGTTTCCGGCTTAGCATAATCAATGTAAAACGGATAAATATTAGCAGAAATCGAAGATAAATCTGCTAGTTTAGATTTATCACGATATCCTGCAAATATAATATTATTTTCTGCCAACTTTTCAATCAAAGCCTTA
This sequence comes from uncultured Candidatus Melainabacteria bacterium, assembly GCA_934754425.1. Classification (GTDB taxonomy): domain Bacteria; phylum Cyanobacteriota; class Vampirovibrionia; order Gastranaerophilales; family Gastranaerophilaceae; genus CAG-196. The sequence goes on from CAKVIN010000017.1 coordinate 24,567, forward strand.
CCGATACCGGAAGTTGCACCGGTAATTATATACGTTTTAGTTTTCATACAAAGGTCTCATAATCAAAATTGTAGAAATATTTACTTGTAAAAAATCATGATATTCAATTTCTCTTTGTGGCACAAGTTTTGATTCCAGTGTACAATCTTTCACCGCAAGAAATTGTTTATTAGTATTTAAAAGATCAGAAATAAGACGGCTCTTCTTACCTAATTTTGGTAAAAATACATCTCCTCTTATAACAAATTCAGCCGTTTCTATATAAACTTTTTCTTTCCAAGCAGAAGTTGAAAGTTCCATAATTTCTTTATTTTCCATAATATCCTTTCTTGAAAAATTAGTTCATATATGATTGGAACAACGGTAAGTATAGAGCCAATGCCATTACAAGTACAATACTACCAATTACAATAAGCATAATCGGTTCAATCATCTTCGTTAATGTATCAATAATTGAATCCAATATTTTGTCTAAATAATTAACTGCTTTTTCCAACATTTCACCTAAACGACCGGATTGTTCACCGGTTGCAATCATAAACAAAACCATCTTAGGTACAATCCCAGTTGCTTTAAACGCTTGAGATACTTGCAAACCTTGTTGAACTTTAACAATCGCACTACTTAATTTACTTTTCATAACAGAATTTGTTAATGTAATTACAGCCAAATGCAAACAGTCAACAACCGGAATACCTGCATCATATGATACACTCATAACTGACAAAAAGTTTGAATAGTTTGAATACATTATTAAGTTATTCAACAAAGGTATTTTAAGAACAAGTTTATCCAAAACTCTTCTTGCAGGCTGCCAATTTACAACCGTAATACAAAATGCAATAAATCCGGCAATAAATATTGGAATCGTATACCAATACGTTTTCAAATAATCACCGGCATTAATCATCATTGCAGTAATCCAAGGCAATGGTTTATCTTGTTGTGCAAACATATCTTTGAAAGCCGGAAATACAAATGTTAACATGATTAATACAATTACAAATGCCAGCACAATTACGAACATCGGATACATAAGTGTTCCGATAACTTTTGACTTTGTTTTTTCTTGTTTATTTAGCAAATTTTTGATACGGTCAAGAGTTTTTTCCAATTCACCGGCTTCTTCACCGGCTTTTATCAAACCGATAAAAATGTAACCAAAAACTTGCGGATATCTTGCCATTGTATCAGCAAACGTAGAACCTGCCATAATTTGTGTCTTCAAAATCTTTGACATATCACGAATTTTTTTTCTGGCAGCTTCTTGCTCCATAAACATCAAAGATTCAACAGCCGGAATACCTGATGTTAATAATATTTGCAATGTCGAAATAAAGTCAATTTTTTCTGCTAAAGATAAAGACGAAATGCGTGCAGATTTACTTGCTTTCGATTCATCAGCTTGTTTAACTTCTGTTGGAACTAAACCCATTTTTCTGATTAAGTCTTTTGCATCCTTAAAGTCAGAAGCAACAATATTTCCGCTTACAACTTCTCTTCCCTTTTTTAATGCTTTATAATTATAAATTGGCATATTAACCTCTCATCAAAATTATTCACTTGCATAACCAAGAACTCTTACAAATTCACTCGTTGTAGTTCGACCCTCAATAATATGATTTAAACATGAACTTCTAAGTGTTTTCATACCGGCAGCTACAGCTGCTTCTTCAATTTCAATATCATGCGCACCTTGTGCAATCAATTTTTTAATCTCTCTTGTTATAGGCATAATTTCATAAATACCTAAACGTCCTGCATACCCGAGATAACCACATTCCTTACACCCTTTTTTACGATATAATTTTGTTTTTAACAACTGTTTTTGCAAATCAGGATTTGTCGTAATATGTTTTACTTCTTCTTCAGAAGGTATATATTCTTCTTTACATTTATCACACAATTTTCTAACAAGTCTTTGTGCAATTACACCTGTCAAAGTTGAAGATACCAAATAATCTTTCGCACCCATTTCAATCAAACGTGTTACAGTAGCTGCAGCAGAGTTTGTGTGAACAGTACTCAATACCAAGTGACCTGTTAGCGCAGCAGAAATAGCAACTTCTAATGTTTCGAAGTCACGAATTTCACCGATTAAGATAATATCAGGGTCTTGTCTTAAAATCGCTCTCATACAAGACGCAAAAGTAATATCAGCCTTAGCGTTAACCTGAGATTGATTAATACCTTCAAGCTTAATTTCTATCGGGTCTTCAATTGTTGTAATATTAACATCTTCTTTGTTTAAAGCTTTCAGAATTGTATACAAAGTTGTTGTTTTACCGGAACCGGTTGGACCTGATGTTAAAATAATTCCATTCGGAGATTGAACCATATCATAAATCTTCTGAACATCTTCATCAGAAGCACCCTGTATTACCATTTTCTCACCGGATGTTTTCAAACTGACTGCCGGTGCCAAAATACGAATAACAACTTTTTCCTTACCGGAAACAGGCAACGTATTTATACGAAAGTCATACATTCTATCATTATATTTAATAGAAAAAGTACCATCTTGAGGTCTTCTATGCTCAGCAATATTCATTCTTGCCAATACCTTAAATCTGGTAATAACCGCCTGTTCAATTGACCCCGGAATATCCAGAACTTTTTTTAAAATACCATCAGAACGAACCCTCACAACATAATAGCCAATACGAGGCTCAATATGAATATCGGAAGCTTTTGCATCAATTGCATCAGTAATAATTTTGTGTACAAATTTTGCAACATTACCGCTTGCATCCTGAAGTTCTTTTTCAACCTGTGTCCACAAAGATTCTTCATCTGTATATTGAGCAGCTTCTTCCTCAATGCTCTGAATAATACGTTCTGTTTCTTTTGCTGTTTGTTCCGTTTTTCTTTTAACTAAAAATTCTTTTAAATATTTTTCGAATTCAAACGATGGAATACAATAAACATTCAAGGAACGCCCTGTTGATAATGAAACTTCTCTTATTGTATAGTTATCTCTCGGATTAACCATCGCAACGCCAAGTTTATTATCCTCCATTGACATAATCGCAATTTGTTTTTTCTCAACAATGTCATCAGGAAGCATTTTTAAAAAAGTATTATCTGTCTTAATTTGACTTTTTGATATTACACCACAACCAAATTTTTTCTTTAAATAAGAAACAATTCTTTCATATGACAAATACTCTTTTTCGTACATAACAGTATCAAGAGGCACATGTTTTTCTCTTGAATACTTTTCACATTCTTGCAATTGTTCTTGCGTAATCCAACCGATTGAAACCAAAATCTCTTCCGCTGAAGGTTCTTTAGCTGTAGCTTGAGCGGTTTGCATTTCATCTTTAACAACATCCTTAACAGGTTTTACAACCGAATTAAAAACATCGTTAAAATCATTTGTCACAAGTGGTATAAATTGCGGATTAAGATTTTGATATTTTTCTTTTATAATCGAAGCTACGCTATCTTTATTAGCGAACTTTGATTTATCTATGATTACATAAAAATCATTTTGTCTTTTATCTACTGGAATAAAACCTGATGATTCCATCAGGTTTAATTCGAAATTATTCAAGTATTCTTTTCTTATACTATTTTTTAATTTTTCCAGTTGATTAGACATACGCCATTTTCTATAAACTATCTGCAACAGATCCTGCGCCATCATTGATGATATGAGGAGTCATCATAATAATAAGCTCAGTTTTTTGCTTAGATGTTGAAGTACCTCGGAAAGCTGCACCAATAATAGGTAAATCACCTAATACAGGAATTTTTCTTACTGTTTTTGCATCATTTTCCTGAATTAAACCACCAATTACGAGAGTTTCACCATCTTTTACTCTTACGTTCTTTAAGTCTAACTTTCTTCTGTTCATCAATGTTGCAACAATATCATTTTCTTTATCAACAGCACCTGGAGAAAGAATTTTTTCACCTTGTGTTACATAATCAGGTTTTACATTTAAAGTTACATAACCGTCCGGAGAAATAAATGGTGTCAAAGATACTTTAATACCTTTATCTTTACCGATTGTATATGTTCTTTGCGCTGCACCTGTTGCACCTGAACCACTAGCAGTAGATGTTAAGTACTCAGAAGTTACTTTTTCTACATAATCTTGAGTTAAGTCAATTACTGACTCTTGACCATTTGTAATCAAGATTTTTGGATTTGCAAGAACTCTACTCTTTGTATTTTCTATGATATAGTTCATTGTCCAAGTAATATATGCATTATTACCATACCAACCTTCTTTTGCTTCATAGCCATCTTTTAATGAACCATCAGCTTGAACAATCTTCACCGGAATAAGTTGAGTTGTTCCTGGAGAAGAATCTCTACCACCGGATGTTACACCACTTCCACCACTAAACTTGAAATTCCAAGCTCTTGAATTAACAGCCCAACTGTTTTCAAAAGTCTTACTTCCCATTTCATCTAATTCAACAATAGAAATTTCCAAATAAGCTTGAGGTTGTTTTACATCATTTGTTTTTATAAATTGTTCAATCATTCTTTGTTGTTCAGCAGAACCACCAAGAACAGAAATTGTACCTCTTTGTGTATAATAAGCTACTGATAAATTTTGTACATCAAATGGACTTGCAGCATTACCTTGTGCTGAGTTAGTTACCGTACAAGCTACAATCCCTTCACCAAGCTTAATTTCACTTTCACTACCCTCTGCAGAAGCTGCTCCACCAGTAACTACACCGGCAGTACCCATTCCGGGAGCAGGAGCAATATCACGAGAATCATCTGCTGAACTACCGCCATCAGATGAACCTTCAGAAACCCCAGTTGAAGGGAATAATGTTGAACAAATCATATTTGCCATTTCTGCTGGAGTTGTATGATTTACAGCAAAAGTTTTTGACAAAGGCTCTCTATCAAACTGTGCAATAACTTTTTCTACAATTGCTGCATCTGATTTCATACCAAATATAATAATTTCGTTTGTAGCAGAATTTACTGTTGCAGCATCAACACCGGAAATTCCAGCTCTTTTCATTCCGAAAACATTCTTATTCAAGAAATTTGCAATCTTTGCTGCACTTACATATCTAACAGGAAATACCATCATCTCTTGTTTAGAGAAAGCAGCATTGTCAGGACTATTTTTTGATAATACTATCAATGTATTATTTTGAACATAATAATTTAAATTTGCAATTTGCAAAACTAAAGCAAATGCATCATTGATTGGCATATTTACCAAATCTAAAGTAACTTTTCCTGATACAGAATCATGGAACACTATATTCATGCCTGCTTTATCAGCAAACATTCTCAAAACTTGTTTTACATCAGAATCTCTTAATGAAAGAGTAATATTACCATTTCTACTTGTAAGTTTTACGTTGCCTGATAAGGTCATATCAGAATAAGACTGAGCACTGCAGGTTAGTGGTGCAATACTAGAAGGTGTCATAAATGCCAATAACAAGGCAACTGACATTAATTTCTTTATATGACTATGTTTCATCTTCTTTCCCCTCCGAATTTTTTGTTTAAGTTGGAAATATCATTGTGATTGACAGAACCTTCTGTCAAAATTTGCCCGATACCGGCTTTATAAGTATTGCTACCTAATTTTACTGTAACACTATCTTGAGCAATGTTAAGAACTTTGTAATTGTTAACAACATCACCTTTTTTAACTAAATAATCGTTACCTTCGATATTTAATATAGCTGAAGGACTGTATTTATCATACAAAATACCTGAAACAACTGTATCCATAACCTTCGCCGCATCAGAATTTTCATTAACAAACTCTGGTGGTTCAAGTAAATCAAATTTTGGAACATCATTTACAATTGGCGGTTTTCCACTCAAATCACGATATGGAACAAAAGGATTCGCTTTAACAATTCCTGATGGTATCGCTATCGTATTTTTCTTAGAATCTACAGCCGTGGCAGGTGCTGATGCCATTGCCAATACACTCTCTTCACTCAACTCTACATTATCAATTCCTTTTAGCATGTAACCAATCGCAACAACGGGTATAACGATGAATACAAAAATAATCGAAACCAATATTTTAGGAGTGAATGTAGCACCTTTTCCACTGACTCTGGCGATTAATTCATCTGCCGTTAAAGTCAGACCTTGAACAGGTTTTTCTTTTTTCTTCATATAATTGCGCATATTCATATACTTCTAACTATTAAATTGCTTCTCTCATCAAATATTTTACAATAAGTATTACGTTATTAAAATCCTATGTTTATACTATTCTATTCAAGTTTGCGCTCTAATTTTCACTAAAATCCCTTAACACAAACCTAATTAAATAATAACATATTTTTATCAGATTGCAAACTTTCTTAAATTTAGTATACAAAAGTTAACCTTCGTCTTCAAGACTTAATACCGCCATAAATGCTTCTTGCGGAACTTCTACACGTCCAATAGCTTTCATACGTTTTTTACCTTTTTTCTGTTTTTCAAGAAGTTTACGTTTACGTGAAATATCACCGCCATAACATTTATCCAAAACGCTTTTTCTTAACGCTTTAATATTTGTTCTGGCAATAACTCTTCCGCCAATTGCAGCTTGAATAGGAACTTCAAACATCTGACGTGGAATAATGGTTTTTAATTTTTCTGTTAATTTTTGTCCGATATAATATGCATTATCTTCGTGACAAATTACAGAAAGTGCGTCAACAACTTCGCCGGCAAGCATTACATCAAGCTTGATAAGCTTAGAGCGTTTGTAATCTTGAAATTCATAATCAAGGCTTGCATAACCTTTTGAACGAGATTTCAATTGGTCATAAAAATCTGTAATAACTTCGCTCAAAGGCAAGTGATAAATTAAATCAACACGAACTTTATCAAAGTAATTCATGTTAATAAAAATACCACGTTTAGTTTGACACAAATCCATCAATGTTCCGACATATTCATTTGGAGTAATGATAGAAACTTTAACATAAGGCTCTTCTATATAATCTCTATATTGAGCAGCAGGAAGGTTTGCAGGGTTGTCAATCTCTACAACTTCACCATTGGTTTTGTGGACTTTATAAACAACCGATGGTGCAGTCGTTACAATAGAAAGATTGTATTCCCTTTCCAATCTTTCTTGAGCAATTTCCATGTGCAACATGCCCAAGAAACCGCAACGGAAACCAAAACCTAAAGCACTTGATGTTTCTGGTTCAAACGTGATTGAACTGTCACTTAATTTCAATTTTTCTAAAGCTTCTTTAAGTTCATGATAATCCTCATTATCTACAGGATACATGCCGGAAAATACCATTGGTAAAGCTTCTTTGTACCCAGGGAGCGGCTCATCTGCCGGAGCTTCAACATGAGTAACAGTATCACCTACAAATCTGGTAATTTCTTTTATAGAACCGGCAAAATAACCTACGTCACCGCATACAAGCTCTTCTACTTGAACTCTATGTGGTGTTAAATAGCCAAGTTCAGTGATTTCATATTCTTTTCCGGAAGCCATAAACTTAACTTTGTCACCAAGCTTCATTTTGCCATCCATAATTTTAAAGAAACACAATGTTCCTAAATATGGGTCATACGCACTGTCGAAAACTAAAGCCCTTAGAGGTTTTTCTGTAGTATCAACCGGTGGCGGAACAAATTTAACAATAGCTTCTAAAACATCTCCAATATTAAGCCCTGTTTTAGCACTAACAGGAATTGCCATTGATGTGTCAATTCCCAAGATTTCTTCAATTTCTTCTTTAACTCTATCTACATCTGCAGAAGGAAGGTCGATTTTATTGATTACAGGAATAATTTCCAAATTCTGTTCAATTGCCATATAAACATTGGCTAAAGTTTGAGCTTCTACACCTTGTGTTGCGTCAACTATAAGTAAAGCGCCTTCGCAAGCCGCAAGGGAACGTGAAACTTCGTAAGAAAAATCAACGTGCCCCGGAGTATCAATCAAGTTAAAAATATATTTTTCGCCATTTTTAGCGGTATAATTCATTCTTGCGGCATTAAGCTTAATCGTAATACCACGTTCTCGCTCAATGTCCATTGTATCAAGCAACTGCGCCTGCATATCACGTTGCGCAATTGTTCCAGTTGCTTCTAAAAGTCTATCTGCAAGGGTTGATTTCCCATGATCTATGTGTGCAATAATGCAAAAATTTCGTACGTTATCTCTATATTTCATAATGTAATTATTATATATGAAACACATTGTAGGGCAAATTCTAATGATATTTTCTATACAAAAGTTTTAAATCTTCGTTTGTCAAAAATTGCATTGTGTCTAAATCATAAGGATACATAATACTTTTTGGAACGTCAGAGTGTCCTAAACCGATTGCGTGTCCGGCTTCGTGTAACATTACACCATAAATATTTTCTTTTGGTCTTGTAACAATTTTTCGGATATATTGTCCGCCTTCAAATTTTCGCACATATTGTTTTGTGCCGATTGTAACAAAAGATTTATAATAATTCCCGCCACGAGTCATAGTTTCTGTACAACCAACAGCATTTGCATCATTACAATTTGCAACAAAATCAACAAATTCGACTTCAATATTAGCATTGCTCGGACTATCAACAAAACTGAAACGAACAGTTGAATTAGATTTCTTTTCCCAAGCCATAAATGCTTGCTTCATTAACGTACTCATCTGTCCATACTGCGGAACATATACGTAAATCGGCTGCCCAACCCACCTTGGACGTTCAAACGCAAAACAAACACTAACTGTAAACACAAAAACCACGCATAATAACAATAAAACTTTTTTCATAAACCTAAACCCTCTTCAAAATTATAATGTACATTTGTAAATTTGTAAAATAATTTTAATAAAATTAAGATTAAAGTAGATTCTATTGATTTACCCATCTTGAAAGAATCAATAAAATCAATCTATCTTGGTGCCAAAACAAAAGATAACGATAAACAAGAAGTAATCACTCTTACAAAAAATATCAGCAATTCTATAAAAATCTTTCAAGCAAAAAAAGCAAGCGATTCTTATAAATTATATTTTGAAGAATTATTTTAAATATTTGTCTAAAATTTCTTGTTTTTGTTGTTTAGAATTGTCAATAATTGCCTGTGCTTCTACAATTTGTTTTTCTAATTTTTCAATTTTAGCAACTATTTTTTGTTGTTCTGGAAATGAAGGGACAGGAATTGTAATTCCTGAGACTCTATCTATAGAAGCTCGTTTTGTTCTTGAAAAACCGAATTGTTTCCCTTCGTTATTTAATGCGAAAGCAAGATATTTTTCTAGTATAAATTGCTTTTTTAGTATTTTTATTATGCCACAATGGTCAGTTGGGTAAAAAGGAATGTTGGCTGGAATTATATTAGTCATCCAATCACCATCAATGCCCCAAATAACCGAAGGGGTATCAAATTTATTTATTAATAAATTATTGACATAGCCAAATGGTTCAAAAACATTTGCACTATAAACAGGGTATCTTCCTCCCTCTATTAAATCAGAATTTAAAACTCGCTTACCAATAGACAATTCAAAGATTGAAGTATCACCTAATCTAATTTTACTTGTTGCTGAAACATACAAATTGTTTAATAATTCATATATTTTATTATTAGTTACACTGATTTTAGTAATAATTTTTTTCTTTTTTTGTTCGTTTTTTTCAACTTCAGCAACAATTTTTTGCTGAATGTCTATTGGAGGAAGTGGAATTTTTATTTTCTTTATATCGTCGCTATAAACATGTGGTTGGGCATTACCTTTTTGTAAGTCATAAACAACTTCCTGTAAAGTTTTTAATTCTTCATAAATATATCTAATGCTAACTGTTTTTTCATCGTTAGATTGTATCGTAGAACAATCTGAAGCCCAAATAGGTTTGTCCCAAAAATTTACAAAACCTGCATTTGCACCTGAGGCACTAACTGTAATAACATTTGCTTCCCTGTTAGCAACATTATGAAGATATGCAAAATCTATTCCACCAGCAACTACAGGAATATTTCCCTTTTGTGTTTGTTGCTTGGTAATACTTTTACCTTTTTCAAAAATTAAGCCACTAATATTACCTAACTCTGTAATATCCCATTTACTCTCAATTTTTATTTTTTTTTTAGCTTTTACATTTATAAATTTTTCAAAATCTACTCTATCAAAAGTCATCATATCAAGCAAATTAACCCTTGAAATATTATCTTTTAATGAATCATCAATTTCTGATGTTGTATCACCATTAAATGCTCTATAAACATATGTACTTGCTTTTTGTGGATTGTCGAAAATGTTCATATCAAACAAATGAGTACACTCGTCTATAGATTTTCCTCTTTGTATTGCATGAATTCCTTCCGAACCTCTACGATTAGAAAATTCATAACCTAAAAATTGTTTTTCAGCATCTTTTTCACCAGTCTTAATAGTTACAATTTTTTGAGGATAAGCTAATATAAAGTAATAAAGTTTTTCTTTTTCAATTTCTAAAACTTTATTCCAAAAGTCCTTTTCAGATTTTGATTTAATTTTTTGTGAATATTCTTTAAAAATATCATGCTTTTCAACTTTATCATTAGGTTCTTTGTTTAACAAAGTTAAATAATCATCAATAGTTAAATTTTCCCAAACATAATTAACATATTTAGATACAGGAGTTTCAATATTATTAATTGTTACATCATTTTTATCCGCAAAGAATTTATCAACTGATTTTTGAAGATTTATGCAATCGTAGTTATTTCTTCTTCTCAAGAACAATACAACAGTATTTGTACCCGTTGCCATAAATGTATTTGAGCCTAATTCTGTTATAGCAACAATTTCAAAATATTTTAACAACAACTCTCTTGTTTTTGTATAAATACCTGTGTTAGTTAGAATTGAACTTGGTAAAATTACACCTGCAATACCACCATCTTTCAGTAATTGTTTTGTTCTTTCAACGAATAAGCACTCAATTTCTGAACTATTATCGGTTAGGCAATTATACAAATCAAAATCTTTTTCTGTGTAAAATTCCCTTGTAGTTTGTTTAAATGATGAAACAGAATAAGGTGGATTTGAAAGAATTATATCAAATTGTTGATTATCTTTAGATTTATCATCTTCTTTTCTTAAAATACCTTTATAATCTTTTGTATTTGCAAAATTTCCTAAGCCATCACTTAAAATTACATTAGCTAAACCATCACCATGTAAATAGCAGCCAACTTTACCTACTTTAACGAGACGGTAATCTTTTTCAATGCCATAAATATATTTAGTTGCCCACTCATAATTTGCATTTTGCCAAAACATTAAATCTTTTTTTGTTCCTAGAATATATTTGTTAGGGTCTTTTTGGTCTATGATGTTTTGAACTTCATGCATATATTCGGTTATAAAATGTCCGCTGCCTGCTGCATAATCAATCATATATGGCAACAATTCACCGTTTTTTGATTTTAAATGTTCATCAATGATTTTTTCTAATGGCAAACTTTTAATAATAAATTGTGCAATTGGAACAGGTGTAAAAAATTGACCTGCTTCTTGTTTTAAACCTGTTGTTAAAAGCAATTCAAAGAAATCGGATAAATATTGTTGACGTTTGTTATATCTTATACGATAACCTTGTAAAAGCTCAACAACTTCTTTTACAATTTTTGCATTTTCAACAAAAGAATCATGATCATAAACCTCTTTTATTGCAAATTCATTGTTCTTTTCAAGTCTTAAACGATTAATTTGTTCTTTTAATTCTTTTCTAGTATTTTCATCAAGGAATTTGTATTTATTTTCAAATTCTTCATTATTAAAATCACTAACTTTGCGATCAAGAAAATTAAGCATACCATTTTTGTATAAATCAGTTAAACGTAACTGAAATTTTACATGGTTATCAAAACCCTCTTTCCATTGAAAATCTAGTTCTTCACCCTCTTGCTTAGATGTTTCATCATAAACTTTACATAAAAATAAAGTAAATATTTTATTAAATGCATTTCCTTTATCAGAAACAACATTATGCCTTAATATTTCCAAAAACTGATTAAATATAAAACTAGAATCTTCTTGTGTTATTGGTTTTAAATCGCTTAAAGTCAATGCTTTACTTTCAAAACAGTATGGCTTAACCCAAGCTTCAAAAATCCCATTATCCTTTGCAAGTTTATTCCACTTTTCGTAAAAATCTTTTACATCGCCAGTCCTATAATCATCTTCAATTTTTACAATTTCGTTTTTATATATAATATTGTCATCTTGCAATTCTGAAGCGTAAAGCATAATAATATCTGCTTTATTGCTAAATTTAAAGTATGTGAAAAGTTGTCCGCCATCTTTGTACATTCTGGCAACAGCTTTATCAAATTCTTTTCCAAAAGTTTTGCACTCAATCAACAAATATTCAGAACCATCATCACGAGTTACACAAATATCAAGTCTGCTAGAAGTACCATGTCCTGCAGCCCAAGTTTTTTCTAAAATAATATTTTGAGGCTTGTATCCTTTTTCTAATAGCCTGTCAACACATTCCAATACAACCCAATTTTCAGCTTGTGAAAAATTCTGGGTTGTTCTGCAATCCGCACCTATTAAATATCCATAACAAATTTGTTCTTTTGAAAAATCAACTTCAATAGAATAATTATGTTGTTGGTATCTTTTTTCATAAATCCCAACGGTATTATCTTTGGGCGCAAAGCCTAATTTCTTAATAAAGTCTTTATTCACAATTACCCCACCTACTGTATTAATTATATCATAAATCAATATTTTATAATAGTTTATAAATTAAACTTAAACCCTCTTCAAAATTATTGACGTATTAATTCCACCAAATGCAAAATTGTTAGTCATTACATACTCTGTGTCAATTATTCTGCCTTCTTTCATTATATAATCCAGCTGACCGCAATTTTCATCAACATTATTCAAATTAAGAGTAGGTGCAAACCATTTATTATTCATCATCTCTATTGACAAAATCGCTTCAATCGCTCCGCAAGCTCCAAGAGTATGTCCTGTATAGCTCTTAATAGAACTTATCGGAATATTTTTGCCAAATATCATTTCTGTCGCTAAACTTTCCGCAATATCACCATTCACAGTGCCTGTTCCATGAGCATTCACATACCCGATTTCGTTTACGGAAATTCCGGCATTATTCAATGATTGGCGCATAACTTCCGCCATCATATCCTTATTCGGATTCGTTATATGTGTTCCATCAGTATTAGTTGCAAAACCCGTAATCTCAGCATAAATTTTTGCTCCTCTTGATTTTGCTCTTTCATACTCTTCAAGTATCAAAGTTCCTGCACCTTCTCCAATTACAAGTCCGTCACGATCTTTATCAAAAGGCGAAGGAGTTAGTTTTGGTGTATCATTCTTACTACTTGTAGCATACAAAGTATCAAATACTCCAACCTGTGTAGGGTGAATTTCTTCCGCTCCTCCGGATATCATAACATCAGCATAACCATCTTTAATCGCTTCATAAGCGTATCCAATCCCCATTGCACCGGATGTACACGCAGTAGAAGTCGGAATCAAGCGACCGTGTGTTTTAAAATGCAAAGAAATATTTACAGCTGCAGTTTGTGGCATCATCTTTATATAAGAGCCTGAATTCAGGAGTTTCACCTCTTTATCAATACACATTGAATAAAAATCCAAAACCGCATCCAAAGAACCTGTAGAAGACCCATAACTAACACCGGTTCTACCGTTTGTAATAATATCATCACCAAGCAATCCTGCTTCTTTAAGCGCATCCTCAGACGTAACGGTAGACATCAAAGACACGTCTCCCATTGTCCTGCGAACTTTTCTTGTAAAATGTTCAGGAACTTCAAACCCACTAACAAAAGAGCCTAAAGATGTATTTAAACGCTCATATTCATCAAGCCTATCCCAATGTTCAATACAGTTTTCATATTTTTTAAGCCTATCAAATGCCGATTTTACAGTAGACCCTAGAGGAGAAGCAATCCCCATGCCAGTTACAACTACTCTTCTCATAAATAGAGCCCTCCATTTACGCCAATTACTTGCCCCGTAATATATCCTGCATCTTCGCTCATCAAATAATTCACAAGACTTGCAACTTCTTTAGCCTGCCCCATTCTGCGCATAGGAATTTGTTTCACCGCTTCTTCCGGCAAATCCTCGGTCATATCGGTTTCTATCATCCCAGGAGCGATACAATTTACTGTAATTTTACGCTTTGCGACCTCTTGGCTCAATGCTTTCGCTGCTCCTATCAAACCTGCTTTTGAAGCACTATAATTCACTTGTCCACGATTACCGCATTGTCCTGAAATTGACGACATTACAACAATTCTACCTTTTTTCTGTTGAATAAATGGCATAATTAAAGGTTTTAAGACATTATAAAATCCATCAAGATTTGTACGCAAAACATCGTCCCACTCATCTTCTTCCATTGCAGGAAAAGGATTATCCTTTGCAATTCCGGCATTCAAGACCACACCATAATACATACCGTTAGCTTCGATATCATTAATTAGAATTTGTTCGACTTGCGCACGGTTTTTTATATCAAATGCAATCGTCCTTGCCTGAACGGTTTTTGCTTCTATTTCCTGTTTCAAACCATCAAGTCTTTTAACGTCATTTGAACAGTGCAAAACTATATTATAACCATTAGATGCAAGATATAAAGCTGTTTCTTTGCCAATACCTCTACTTGCCCCCGTCACTAAAACCCATTTATTCACTTTTAAGAAGCTCCTCTACATTGTCACCCTGATAAGCATTAATCGTTGCGCTCGCAATTTCCACACATCTTTTATCATATATTATACAATCAAAAACAACAATTTCATTATCCGTAAAGACTTCTTGTACTTTTACTATATATTCTTTTCCGTCTCTAAAATAATCCGTTTTGTTATTATAAAGTCGTGTACCGAGAAGCAACCCAGGTTTTGGTTCTGCGCAATTATTCTTGAAATAAGCATAACACCCGATTGCCTGCGCCATAAATTCAATTCCGGCAAGCGTATTTATGCCGAGTTTTCGTTCATAAAAAACCTTCTTCGGTTCAACCTTAAACATTGCCTTAAGTTTATTATGCTCAATATCAACTTCCAAGATATCATCAAGAAGTATCATAGGTGGTTTATGCGGTAATATTTTTGTTAAATCATACATCAAAACAGAATTACATTACTCCAACTCACCTAAATTTAACACAAAATTTAAAAAACCGAAAGCTCTCACTTTCGGCTTTATATATCTTATGATGATAAGAACGAGCTATAATTTTGTTGCATTGAAGCTATTGCCTGTTCCATTTTTTGGAATTTTGCTTCCAACTGTGACTGATAAGTCGTTATGTTTGTATTTTTCTTCTTAATTTTTTCTTCCGTCTTTTTAATATTAGAATCTAAAGTAGAAGTTTTTACGTCAAAGAAGCCTACAGAAGATTTCAAACTTTGTTCAATAGTATCTTCCATCATTGAAAAAATGCCCGTATCACCTGTTAACATAGATTTTACAGAATCAGGATTTTCTTCCAATGCTTTCATAAACTTATCTTCATCTAAAGAAAGCTCATATACATCTGATGATAAATTATTACCATCTGCTGAAGCAGTTTTTATACCAATATCAGACAAAAGTTTATACACACCATCATTTGCATTAGAGCTTGTTGTATAACGCTTCAATGTAGAAGTTAGGCTGGTCAAAGATGTTTCACCATGAAGATCAGCACCACTTGCCGTAACTTCTTCCACTTTAGCAATTGTTTCATTATAAGCCTTAATAAATGATTGAACTGCTTCTTTTAACTGAGAAGTATCTTGAGAAACTTTCAAAGTTGTATTACCATCTTCATCAGTATTAGCACGTTTCAATGTTAATGTAACACCATCCATTCTTGAAATATCAGAAGTTACTGTATTAGAAGTGGACGTCATTGTTGTACCATTTATTGAAAATATTGCATTTAAACCAAGCTCTTGCGCATCTGTATACATTTTTGATGAAACAACATTGCCATCAGCATCATACTCAGATTTTGTTAAACCCATTACGTCAGTAAAATTACTTGTTCCGGCTTCGATACTAATATATGAAGCGCCTTCTTTTTTAGATGTAATAGATAATTTTCCGCTTGCATCATCCCAATAAGCATAAGCTTGCGCTCTATCACTACTATTGATGTCTGAAATTAATGAAGAAAGCGTTGTATTTTCATCAATAGTAAACGTCGCATCACCAATTTTGAATGTACCTGCTTTAATCTTTTCATTAAAACCTGAATCTTCTGATGTTAATTTAGTTGATACAGAAGCCTTGAACAATGAATTTGTAGAAGCATATGTTCCATCTTCTTGAGCTGTTAAGCCAACTAAAGAAACTAAATTTGTTTCATCAGTAGTTGCACCAATATAAACATTATCACCACTATTTTGAGCAGATAATTTCAAAACACCGCTATCATCAATTTCTGTCTTAATTCCAGCTTCTGCAAGTCTTGTTTTTAACGTACCCAATGTATCATCTTTAGCAATATTTATGGTTGTTTTCTTACCATTTACGTAAGTAGTAAGTGAACCTGTAGAAATTCCTAAATTTGAAAGCTTTGTTGAATCATCAGCTACTGCACTGGCAACTTCTTTTGATGTAGCTTTTGTATATGTTGCCAACTGTTTAACTTTTACATCATAAGATTGTCTTGCTGCGCTGCTTGTAACGGTTGCAGTAAAAATATCCGTATTAGAAGAAGTTGCAGAATTTTGCGCAAACAAGTCAAATGAACCACTAAACTTTGCATCCGTAAGCTTTTCGATTGATGTTCTCAAAGCCGTAAACTTACTTTTGGTATCTGTTAATGTTGTTTTTGTTGTCTGTATTTTTTTTAAACTAGTCTGTAAAGTAGTTAGCTCACTTTTTTTTGCTCCAACCAAAGCTTCTACCCAAGACGAGGTATCTAAGCCCGAAGCCAAACCGCTAAACGATATTGTAGACGCCATAATAAAAATCCTTTTTTATTGAGTATATACTATATATAGCATTATAACCCATGTCAATACCCTTTTCAACCCTCTGTATAGAGGAAATGTTTATAATTTGAAATATTAATCAATCTTTTTATGTTATAATCACCTTTGAAACAAAGGAGAGAATTATGTATAAACAAAAACCAAGTTGTGAATTAGAAGGTGAATTGTTCAAAAATGTTTTTGACAAAACTCCTGATTATATAAAAAATTTAGATTTGATGAACTTTGATAACGAAAACGGATTTACTTTTACTCTAAAAAAGGAGCACTTATATCCGCATTCAGAATCAAACCCAGAAGGATTAAACCTAAAAGATTGGTTTGCAAATTATTCTAAAGAAGCAAAAGTTTCTACAGCCGGAATCAGAGGTCCACAAAATATTTTGTTTCCTCAAGATACAAGATTTCCTATTAATCTTGTAGGTATTGTGCTTGCAACTTTGGCAAAAGCACTTGTTGCAAATGAAAAATATGCGGGCAAGCAAATAGTTAAACTTGTAGGAAGTGAAGTCCGCTACAATTCTGCATTGTACCTTGATGCAATCGCAAGAATTCAAGCAGCGCAAGGAATTAAAACATTGACCCCAAAAGAAAGACGCACAATCCCAATATGGTTAGCTTCATTCTTAGCATTTAAACTTGACCTTGTGGGCGGTGAATACATCACATCAAGTCATGGTATTTCTGTAAAAACAGCAACAAAAGATTTAAACTCACAAGGCAGCCAATATTTGCCAGAAGAATCTTTGGAATTTGTTAATAAAATTCAAGAAATTTTTGACAAAGTTGAAAAAGATGGCTCTTATGAAATTAAAATTGCACCTAAAAATGATGCGCTTATTGATGATAGCATTATGGCAAAACTTAATGATGGCGTTGATTTATACGTTGATTATTTAAAATCCGGTGTTGCACAAAATCTTGACGGCATTAAAAAGATGAAGTCTAAATTATTCATCGAAAGTGTTGGCGGATGTGCATACAGAACTCTTAGCAGAGTGTTAGAAAAACTAGGCATTCAAGACAAATTTGTTTGGAACAATACAGAAGAAGACCCATTCTTCCATTCAATCGGTAAATACGATACTGACCCTAAAGGCAACAAAGTTTTTTACGATTATTCAGTAGATGCAACAGTGCTTGCAAAACGTCCAGATGGCGAAAGATTTTTCCCTGTTATAGAATCTTTGCATTATGATAAAGTTTTGGCAGAATACCCACTTGGTACAATTGTTTTGATTACAGACCCAGACCACGATAGATTAACTGTTTGTCAAATCGAAGCAGCAGGCAACACTCCAGCGCTTGATGATTATGGTATTTCATATATCGAACTGGATGATGAAAGAGTATTGACTGTATACAGTGCAAACCAAGCGTTTCTAATGCTTATGAACTACAGAGTTAAACAACTTAAGGCTCATAATAAATTTAAAAATCATCCTAGATTTATGATTAAAACAACAGCATCCGCTCTATCTTGGGATGAATGGGCAAAATCACACGGCATTAAAGTGGTTAATGTTCCTGTTGGATTCAAAGAAATTGCCAACATTATGAAGAAAGTTGAATTACAAATTAAAAACAATCCTGATAAAAAGGTTGTTGTTGATGATGTATTTGGAAATTCAATCAATTTAGGTGTTCAACCTAGATTAATCTTCGGTGGCGAAGAATCAGGCGGTATGATTATGGGTTCTGAAGATTTAATTGAATCTCTTGCAGGCAGAAAAGCTATCGCAATGCGTGAAAAGAGTGCAACAGAAGCTATAATCGTAGCGGCTTCTCTTGCTGCAAAATTAGAAGAAGATAACAAAACTCTTTCTGAATACTTGATTGAAATTTTTGATGAAAACAACATTATTGCTAAATTTGACGTAAGAGAAGATATTTCTTATTACAACGAATCTGAACCTGATATTGAAAAACTTAAACAAGCAAAAGTTGAAGGCGAAAAACAAAGAACTAAAAACGATTTATTCTACTTGTCACTCGCTATTGCAATCAGAGAAGGTAAAGCTGATTTAGAAGCCGTTAAAAAAGTTTTAAACGGTGCTTTTGCAGAATTGAATTTTGACAACCTAAAATCAGTTAAGTTCGTAGGTGACGGAACATATTTACAATTTAGCGATAAATATGTAGAAATTCGTCCTTCCGGAACAGATGCTAAAACAAAAGCTTATTCCGGTGGTGAAAACTTAGAAATGATTGAAAAATTCTCAAGAGTTTTAGGTAACTACTCCGGTGACAGAACTGAATTGCATAAAGAACTTATCTCTGACGAGTTCTACGAAAATTCTAAGGAAGTAGCTTTAACTCATTATTTAGAATTTGTAGAAAAAGATGCAAATAATGAGAAATTTGAAATTCCGGAATACAATTTCTAAATAAGATTTCTTAACAAGATTTCTAGACAAAATGGACTGCGTAAAAATAATACGCAGTCTATTTTTTAAAACCCTAATAATGCTTTTATACCTAATGCACAAAGCAATATTCCACCAAAAATTTCTAAACCTTTTGTCGGCAAATGTTTAAATTTTCCACCTACATAAAACCCGAAACAGGAATTTACAAAAGTCACAAATGCGATTAAAACAGCAGGTTTTATGATATGATTGCCACACAAAGAGAGTGTAATTCCCGCAGAAAAAGCATCTATACTGGTAGCAATTCCAACCAATACCAAACATTTTAAACCAAGGCACAGCTTTTTTTCCTTTTCTACTTCAAAGGCTTCTTTTATAATTTTTAGCCCTAAATAAGTAAAAATGACAAATACAATTAATCCGGCATAAGGTTCTATGTATGATTTTACAAAACCGGTTAAAAAATACCCGATTATAGGCATTCCACCCTGAAACAAGCCAGTTGATGTTGCTAACTGTAATGCGTTTTTTGTTCTGTTTTCACTAAAAGTCAAGCCGTACGAAAACGATATTACGCACGCATCCGTCGATAAAGCTATTGCTAATAATATTATTGCCAAATATGACATTTGTACTCATTAACCTATTTTTAGATTTCTTTATCCAACATACCGCCAATTTTTACAAAATTATTATAGTAATAATTGAAAAGTAAAACTGCAACAAATACTGTATAATAGAAATTTATTATCGTAAAAATAAAATGAGTAAATACATTCATTGCAAAAATTGAACTTAAGATTGACAGCACAAAATAAGAAACAAAAAGTATTGAATAAAGAAAAACATTACTTAAAAATTTTCTGCCGAACAAGTCTTTAAGTGAAATCCAGAACGCTTTAAACGGATTTTTTGATTTAAAAAATAACGCAGGGAATTGAAATAATACCACAAAATATTCCAGCATCATTGTTACTAATAACAATAAATTCCAAGCATTGAGCCTGAATAATTGTTCTTCACTCAAAGATAATAAGAAACTTCTCAAATTTTCTACTGAATCAAAAACCCCAACCATAGCCGCCGCAGAAATTCCAACCGAGCCGATAAATTTCATACCGACAAAATAAGAAATACAAAATAAAACGGCCACGACTACTGCAACATTAAATAAAGCTCCCAAAACTGAAAGAAAAAATTCTCCTACACCGGACGGAAACTCTTTAAACAATGAGTTTATATCTTCCATGTCCGGATTATTAACACAGAGTTTTACCATATAAAACCAACCTGATAAAAATGCCGCCAACATTAGCACAAATAAAATTAAAGCACATGTTATGCTAATTGCATTACCACCGGTAGAAAAAAGTATGTACAAGCTTGACAACAAAGAAAAAAGTATCAAAGGGGTTGCAAGCACTATACACTTATTTGTAATTTTATAACTGTTTTTTATATAATTAAACATCAGATTTATTTCCTTTACAATTAAACTCTATATTGGATTACAGATTGTTCTATAATATCGTCTGAAATTTTTGTAGCAAAATCTCTAAAACTATTACCTATATTAGATTTAGCATTTATTTCCGTTATTGTTTCACCCTTGTTAATTGCTTCCATAATTGTGAAATAATTGTTTGGTATTTTCCAGTATATCTTTTCATCAAGAGTATTTTCAATATCTTTAAGATTGATTTCGTCATTGTCCATGTATCTGTTAACAACAATTTTAACTTTATCCTCGGAATAATTTCTGGAACGAAACAAATTCAAACATCTTTGAGCGTTTCTTATTGCCGGAATATTTACAATAGTAGTGAATAATATCCAATCAGAACCATCCAAAATTTTTAATGACAAAGAATCAATGCTTGATGACATATCAATAATAATATATGGAAACACTTTTTTTAATGCAGCAAACAATGTAGTAATCATTGTTGGAGTAATACTTTCGGACTGTTCAATATAACACGGATCTGCAAGAATATACAGCGAACTGTCTTTATATCTCTCAAACCCCTTGATTAAAATTTCTTCATCCTTATCAACAAGTTTTCGCATAACATAATTGACATCAAAAGGAGGATTCAAGTTCAAAAACGTAGAAATATCTCCCAATTGTAAATTCAAATCAATAAGCGCCACTTTATCTTTCGTTACCCTTGCAAGTTCTGCCGCTAAATTAACAGCAATAGTAGTTTTACCTATTCCACCTTTATTTGAATACACAGAAATTATTTTTGATTGAGAAGAATCATTCTCCAGTATAACGTCATTCAATTTAATTAACACTTTTATCAAATCATCTTTAAGCACAGGTTTTGGCAAAAATTCCTTCGCACCGTATCTGAGCGCTTTTATAATCGTGTTTGTTGAATAATCAAGAGAAGTTATTATTATTTTTGAAGTACAAAGCTTAATTTTTTTAATAATTTCTTTTAATCCGGAAAATTTTTCCGTAATATCTATTATTACAATCGCATTTTGCGAATTTTTTATTGCTTCATAGCCTTGTTCATAATCATCATAAAGTTTTATACTCTCAATAAAATTCAAATCTTCTATGAAAGATTGAGTAATATTTCGTGATTGCTCGTTTTTATCAAGAATAAAAACAGTAGATAAATATTCCATGCATGACCTCTCTTACCATCTTAATATACAACAAATTTAAGGTAAGAACAACTACACTTATTACTTTTTTTATACTATCATTGTGGTAACAGGATAGAAAGGAACAATATGTTATTAGGAGTAAATATAGATCACGTAGCAACTTTACGAAACGCAAGAGGCGGCAACGAGCCCGATGTTCTTACAGCAGCAAGAATTTGTAAAGAATGTCAAGTTGCTTCAATCACAACACATTTAAGAGAAGACCGACGTCACATAAAAGACGCCGACGTTGAAGCAATTAGAATGCTTCCAAGAGTACGTCTTAATTTAGAAATGGCAATGACTGACGAAATGCAAGAAATTGCATTAAAACTTCGTCCACATGCAGTCTGCATTGTTCCTGAAAAAAGACAAGAACTCACTACCGAAGGCGGCTTAGACGTAGAGGGTCAACTTGATAGAGCAATCGAATTTGTAAAACCGTTAATCGCAAAAAACATAGAAGTCAGCTTCTTTATTGACCCTGATATACAACAAATTAACGCAGTTTCAAAAACTGGAGCTCCGTTTATAGAACTTCATACAGGCAGATATTCAGAAGCATTTGGTACATTAGAAGAAGAAAAAATGTTCAACAACCTTAAAGGTGCTGCGATTTTTGCTCAAAACTTTGGGCTTAAAGTTAATGCCGGACACGGTTTGAATTATCAAAACGTAAAAAGAATGCATGAAATACCAAATTTATACGAACTAAATATTGGGCATTCCATTATTGCACGTTCAATTTTTGTCGGCTTAGAACAAGCGGTAAAAGAAATGAAAGATTTGGTTGAATAATTCCAAGGTTACGAAGGAGTAAAAATGAAAACAAAAGAAGAAGTTGTTCAAGAAATGCAACTTGTTGTAGAACAAATGCGACTTGATGATATAGAAGAAAATCCTGATTGCGAACACGAATACTTTACTTGTGATGCTTGTGGTGACACAAAACCTTTGGCAGGTTCTGTTCAATATGACAGTTACAGGCTTTGTAATGATTGTGTTCTGCTTGCAGAAGTCGGATTTGAGCTTAGACAAATAAAAAAAATTGACGAATTAATTAACGCAATGGACGACAAAAGATTAGAAGCTGATTGCGAATTTTTAAAGAACGAAGAAAAAAGAATGGAAAATTAATCTTTAAAAAATATTTTAACTACAAAAATAGGGTGGTTTAAAACCACCCATATTTTTTATAAATTTTTTAGATTAAAAAATGTGCTGTCTTTTGCAAAGTTTAATAAATTAACGCGAGATTCTTGTACTTTTGCGTTAAATTTATATTTTATTGCTTTTCTTAATGGGTTAGTTTGTCGTTGCTTACCAACAAACTTCAACAGCACAGGTGATACGCTGCTTATCATTGCTATTTCCTTTCGGGTAATGTAAAATCCTCACCCCAGTCATCGGGTTGTTATATTATTTTAACCAAGAAATTTAAAAAATCAAGAAAAAATTAAAAAGTAATAATATAAAGTTTTGCAACTAAAACTCAGTTATTTTTTATACTATCTAACAAACTTAGGCAAACAATTGACAAAAGTTAAAAAGTAGTAAATAATAATAAAGTAGGGCAAGGCTCTTAACAAGATTTAGCGTTACTGCTAAGAGCCGTCTTCATACCCTATAATTTTAGTAGATTTAATGCTATTGCCAGTATACTTAATGCTAGTAATAGCATTATTATTTTATCTAAAATCATAGCTTTTACCCCCTTTCCTGTCAATTTCTTCAAAATTAGTTGTTCAGGAGGAAGTATCTAGTGTACTAAGCCCTACAAATTTATTATATTATGGCATATCGAATATGTCTATGTTTAAGCTTAAAAATATAAAAGCAAACTTAGACAAACAATTGACAAAAGTTAAAAAGTAGTAAATAATAGAAATATAGGGAACCTGAGTACAAGGTTCGAGATTGTACTCAGTCCACAGTTCTCTAAAAAGCATATAAAGAACTTAAAAATAGTAGCAATAGTACTGCTACTATTTTTATTAGCAATTTAATGCTCATAGTCGCATCCTCCTTCCTAGCTTAATTCCACCAAATTACTGTTGTGCTAGTGGTAGGAGCTTGCCCAGTTTAGTCCCCTTTATTTCTTTTATGAATGTTCAAGACGTTTACTATTATACCATATTACGGCTATTAATTAAATAAATAATTTAATTGATTATAACCCTACCTTGCGCCACATTATAGTTTATGTTATCCTTTAGGAAAAAAGATAATAGAATAGTATAACTAAGGAGTCCCTATGATTTCAGTAAACGATTTGAAGAACGGTTTAACATTAGAATTAGATAACGGTTTATGGAATGTTGTTGAATTCTTACACGTAAAACCTGGTAAAGGTGCAGCTTTCGTTAGAACAAAGCTTAAGAATGTTGAAACAGGTAACGTAGTTGAAAAAACTTTCAGAGCCGGTGAAAAAGTTGCTAAAGCTATGCTTGACCGTAGAGAAATGCAATA
>CAKVIN010000018.1 GCA_934754425.1 uncultured Candidatus Melainabacteria bacterium
TTGATATTCTTTTTGTTTTTAACAGTTGTGTAATTTCTTTCCTTGCAATCTTCACAAGCTAGAACTACCATTCTATCATTTTTACCTTTGATACCCATTTTAAAGTTCCTTTATATTTTACCGTTATTGCTATTTTTTTTTAAGTTATTACCTTTTTAAAAAGAATGTGTTAAACACATTCTTTCTTTTTAAATCGGCGTATACATTAATCCTAAAATAAACATAAATAAATTGCAAATATTTGTAAAGATTTTTTAATATTACATAGATTTTAATCAAGTTATTACAATTATCACACTTTATATATGTAGTAAGAAATAAAAAGATGATTAGGGGATTTATAGCATGGGATTAAATAGAGTTTTATTTAGAAGTATTGGAAACAAATTATCAGAGGGAACAACTAAAATTATGGGCTGCCATATTCCAAGCGGAGCAACCAGCTTTGATTATATTACAGCAAGCGGGAAAAGAAATTTTAGTGTTTTAACATTCAAAGATGAAGCAGGGAAACCTGTTTTAAAAAAAATTGATTTTCTTAGCGGAGAAGGTGTTAAAACAAGATATGTTGCACAAGACTCAAGTGGAGGACATACCGTTTTTAATACTGATGGTAAAAACAAATCATTATGCATTCGTTCTATGACACAAGAAAATGGCAAAACTTATATGATACAAAATGAAACAGCAACCGGTAATCCTGATAGACATTCTCTATTTGCACTGGAACAAGGAAAACAAAGAAAAGGTATTACTTATGAAGCCCATTGGGATGGTAACAAACCAAATCTTGAATATATTAATGTAGACAAAAAAGTGGATGATACTAAAAATTTAGAATATTTACCATTAAGTGTTGAATATAGTAATTCATTTAGAACCAAACGAAGAATTACACATATTTCTGCTATACAAGAAAAGCAACTCGGCCTAGAAGGACTAGCTCCTAAGCCTCAAATTGTTGATGAGGCAGATATAATGAGTAATACAAAATATATATGTGACGGAGAAACAAACCCAAACAATGGACAAATTAAAATTTCTAATAAAATAAGAGAAGATAGTGCAACGCTTTTATCTGTTTTAGGACATGAATACAGACATCTTAAAGATTTCTTTAATATGCACAGGATAAAATTCGAAACAACACTTTCTCCTGATGAAATATCCAAAATTGAAAATGAAGCAGAAAAACTATATCCAGGGACTATAAAATTTGACAAAACAGCTGAAGCAAAGGGCTTTTTAAAAAAGAATTCAAAAATGGAGAAAAAATATAAAAAAATTCATAATGAAGTAGTAAAAGCATTATCTGGAAATGAATATCGTGAATCTGCAAAAGGACATGATAGTTTTGGTTTTGAAAGAAGAGCTAATGTTAGCGGTCAAAGAGAAGTTGATAAATTATGGGAAGTAGCCAATAGAATAAAAGATTTTATACTAAATGCTTAGTATCTATTTATAATTCTCTTTTTTATTGTTATTATAGATGATAAGATTAAGAAAAGAGGAGTATAAATATGGTTAAATCTATTATATTAGCTGCCGGAAAAGGCACAAGAATGAAATCTGATATGCCAAAAGTTTTGCATACAATCTTTGAAAAAACACTTTTGGGTTATGTTATCGATGCTGTTAACAATACAGGAATTGCTGACGAGAATTTTGTAATTGTCGGCCACCAAGCAGAAAGAGTAGAAGAATATATCAATTCTAAATATACAAACGCAAAATGTATTCTACAGAGTCCGCAACTTGGAACTGGACATGCTGTTAGCATGGCTGTACCTTATCTCAATGATTTTGATGGCGAAGTTATCATTCTTTGCGGAGATACACCATTAATCACATCAGATACATTAAAAGAATTTGTTGAAGCACATAGAAATTTAAAATCTGATATTACAGTAATGAGTGCCATTTTTGAAAATCCTACCAACTACGGACGAGTAATTAGAAATAGCGACAATACCCTTAACTCAATTGTTGAAGAAAAAGATGCAACACCGGAACAAAAAGCAGTAAAAGAAATCAATGCCGGAATTTATTGTTTAAACTGGGCTAAAATAAAACCTGCGTTTTCTCAATTAAAAACCAATAACGCTCAAGGCGAATATTATTTAACCGATATTATCAAATGGGGCAACGAACAAAATTTATCAGTAAACGCTTATACTCTAAAAGATAATGAAGAAATTTACGGAATAAATTCTAAATCAAATCTTGCTGAAGCAACAAAATTTTTGAACAGAAAAATTGTACAAAAGCATCTTGATAACGGAGTTCAAATTATTGACCCTGCTACAACTTGGATTAGTCCGGAAACAGAAATCGAAGCTGATACAATAATTTATCCATCAACTTACATTGAAGGCAAAAACAAAATTGGTAAACACTGCAAAATTGGGCCATTTGCACACATAAGAGGAGATGTTGTATTAGAAGATTACGTAAAAGTTGGAAACTTTGTTGAAGTTAAGAAGACTACAATAAAATCTCACACAAATGCATGTCACTTAACCTATTTGGGTGATAGTGAAATCGGCTCCAATGTTAATATTGGCGCAGGTACAATTACAGCAAACTACAATCCTCTAACAAAAGTTAAAAGCAAAACTATTATTGGTGACAATGTTAAAATCGGCTCTAATTCAGTGCTAGTAGCACCTGTTACAATTGAAGAAGGCGCTAATGTCGGTGCTTTAAGTGTAATAACTAAAAATATTTCAGCTTGGTCACTTGCAATTACAAGAGCACCAATGAGAATTATTGAAGGTTGGGTAAAAAAACATTTAGGATAAAATAAAAAGTTGTTTCAATCAAAAGCATTACGAATTGAAACAACTTTTTTATACTTTTTTATTTAATGCCACCTTCAAAAAAGGTATAAAAACGCAATTTTTATATCAACAATCACTTAAAACGATATTTAATAAGAGTAAAAATAGCTTGGACACCATCTTTCCAAGTTATTTTTTTACCTTCACTTTCCAATCTTGCATTATATGATATAGGAATTTCCATAAAACGTACGTTTTTTTTCAACACTTTAGCTGTAATTTCCGGTTCAAAATCAAAACGATTTGATTCAATTGTTATACCTTTCAGAACATCAGCTCTAAAAGCTTTATAACAAGTTTCCATATCAGTTAAGTAAGTGCCATATAAAACTCTTGTCATAAATGATAAAAATACATTTGCTAAATAACTCAACAATAAAAATTTACCACTATTTCTGGTATCAGCCAATCTTGAACCATAGACAACATCAGCTGAATCTGTTTCAATTAAATTTACTAAAGGAACATAGTCTTTTGGATTATACTCTAAATCAGCATCTTGAATTATAATAATATCACCGGTTGCAGACAATAATCCGGTTCTCAGAGCTGCACCTTTCCCCATGTTTCTTTGATGATACAAAACAGTATAAGGCAAGTCTTTATATAATTCTCTTGTTCCGTCAGTTGAATAATCATCAATAAGAATTATTTCTTTTTCCAAACCAAAATCAACTGCTTCAACCTGTTCCAAAATTTTCAACAGCGAATTCTTTTCATTATACACAGGAAGTAAAATCGAAATTTTTTTCATATATTTAACCCTTTTACTGTTATTCTTACAAAAAACTTGTTTTTGTACAACACTTTATAGTATTATAAAATAAACAAGAGAGGGTTGGAATGACTTTAGAAAATTTTATTTATGAGTCAGTTTCTGAAATACTTAATGGTAAGTATGACGAAGTAAAAGAAAGTATTGAAAAACATAAAGATATATACAAAAATGATACTGCAATTTGCTTTAGCTTATTAGCTCTTGGTTCATATCTAAAAAAAGATAACCAAAGCTACTACCAATTTATGAATGATGCAGCATTTTTAGTTGAACAAAGTAATGATAAGCTTACTAAAATATTCCACGAAATGATTTTAGGATATATAAATTTTTCAGAAAAAAGTACAGCGCTTTATTCAATTAATTATAATAAGGCACGCAAACTCTCTATTAAAAATCAAAAAACAGAATTTTTTGAAAAATTAAATAAACTATTAAAATGTCCGCCAATAAGTCATTATAGCAATCATAACCAAACAAAAGATCCTTTAATTTCTTTGGTTAATATTGGACAAGCAGTTGCTGCAGAAAAAAATATTGATAAACTTATCAAAACTATTGCTGAAGAAACAAAAACTGCACTTAATGCAGATAGATGCACAGTTTATATGTATGACAAAGAACATAATGAATTATATTCAAAAGTTGCAACAGGATTAGACACAAAAGAACTTAGAATTCCTGCAGATAGAGGTTTAGCAGGTCACGTAATGCAAACCGGCGAAACAATTAACATTAAAGATGCTTACAGCGACTCAAGATTCAATCCTGAAGTTGATAAAAAAACCGGCTACAGAACAAAAACGATTCTTTGCATGCCAATCAAAAACTTTAATCAAGAAATCATTGGTGTATTCCAAGTTCTAAACAAATTTGATGAATATTTTACACCGGATGATGAAGATTTATTAGTTGCAATTGCCTCAAGTGCAGGTATTTCTTTAGAAAATGCACAGCTATTCGAAAAGCAAAGAAAACTTTTAGAAGAACAAAAAGTTGTACTCGATAGCTTTATTGAAACCTTAGCAACATCTATCGATGCTCGTGACAAAATCACATCCGGTCATTCATCCAGAGTAAAAATGTATGCATCTTTAATTGCGCAAGAATTTGGCATGGAAAAAAATGACTTGTATATTTTAGAAAAAGCTGCAGCATTGCACGATATCGGTAAGATAGGTATTAGAGATTCCGTTTTACAAAAAGAAGGCAAATTAACTCCGGAAGAATACAAACATATTCAACAACACGTTGAAATTACGCACCATATCTTAGAAAAAATTCACATGTCTAAGGATTTTCAACAAATAACTGAAATAGCTTGTTCTCACCACGAAAAATTTGATGGTTCCGGATACTACAGACATTTAAAAGGAGAAGAAATTCCTTTTGGCGGAAGAATTTTAGCTGTATCAGACGTTTTTGATGCGATTACTTCAAAAAGACATTATCGTGATAAGATGCCAATTGAAAAAGTTATTGATATTATTAAAAACGGAGCTGGCTCACACTTTGATCCGCTTGTTGTAGAAAAATTTTTAGCAATAAAACTTAACAAAATAGTAGAAGTATTTATCACTGAAAACCATCTAGAAATAGAAGAAGAAGAAGATAAAAGCACACTTGAAAAATACAATCTACTTGATTTATATTACTCAATAGTAAATAATTGTAGTAACAAGTTGTTACAAGTATTTAATAAATATTATGTAGGTGTAGATTTAGAGCATGAGTAAAACATTAAGAGAAATAATTATATCTTGTTTAATACTTGCATCTGTACAATGTGCTTGGGCAGATGAAGTAAAGCCGTTAAAAGTTAAAGCTGAAACAACTGTTGCAAACATGGATATGGTGATTAAGGACAATTTTGTAAAAGCAAAATATGCTTCCGCTGAAAATCGCTTTGCACAAGGTAATGTAAAAGCATCTTATGATGATTTTAATGACTTAATTCAAAGAGCAACACATGATGATTATGTGTTTTTAGTTTATGGAATTAAAATGGCTGAATACGGTTTTTTTGATTTATCGGACGAATTAATCAATCGGCTTGATGTTAACGGATTTACAAGCTCTTACGTAAAAGATATAAAAAAATTCTACTATCCATCTGCAATGGTGAATTCTAAGGATATTGTTTATTTAGCTGATGCTTATTCGAATATTGTTTATAACAATATGGCCATAGAAACTACATCTGAATTATTAAACTCAAATCAAGCATCTGAAAGTGATTATAAAAATTATCTAATAGCGCTCGGTTATTACAAATCTAACAATTTACAACAAGCTCTAAAATATATTAACAATGCAATTGTTGAAAATGACGTAAATATCAATTATTTATCATTGAAAGCTAAAATTTTAGCAGATTCAAATAAACCCAAACAAGCATTAAAAGTACTGGCTCAAATTAAAAAAACAGAATTTCAAACTGTTGATTTCCAAACAAAAATAAGAGCAGTTGAAGAATATATTTTATACAAAACTGCTAAAATAGAAGCTTTAAAGGATTATCATCTTGCTTATTATTATCATTTGCAAAATAAAAGTTTGCTGGCAACAAAAGTTTTACAGTCTACAATTTTACAAGCAAAACAATATAGCCCGCTTATATTCTCTCTATTAGGTAAAATCTATTACGAAAATGATGAACCGGCAAAAGCACTTGAATTTGCAACCAGAGCGTATAAAGATGATGACCAAAATTATTTAGCAGCACTAACACTTGCAAATGTTAATTATGATGATAGAAAATACGATACTGCTTTAAAATATTATAAAATAGCTAAACGTCATACAAAAAATGCAGAACCTTCTGTAGGAATTGCTAAAACATATTTAGCTATGGATAATGAGAAAAAATCAAAAAAAATCTATGATAAATTATTAAAGAAATATGATAAAAATGAAGAGCTACTCGTGAATTCATTGCAAGTATTTCCACAAAGAGCTGATTATTATTTACCAAAAGTCGCATCCATTGATATTTCTAACAATGATATATGGCTAGGTTTGGCAAATCTTGCAATAAGAGATAAAAATTTCACAATGGCAGCAGCATATTTGAATAATTCTTATTATATTGACTCAAATAATTTTAAATATTACTATTATCTTAGCCTTGTATTAAGAGCAAAAGGTGAGAATGATCTTGCAAACCAATCTTTAATCAGATGCTCAAGGCTAAATTCTGATTATGCAGCAGATGTACATCCGGGACGAAGTATTTATGAAGACTAATATTTTAATTGTAGAAGATCACGAATTAACAAGGTTTGGGCTTAAAACAGCTTTTGAATCTTGCGATTTTATTGAAAACATTTTTGAAGCAGAATCAGCTGAAAAATGTTTAAGTATCATAAAAGATCACGAAATAAGTTTAATTATCATGGACTTGGGGCTTCCTGGCATGAATGGAATTGAAGCAACAAAAAAAGTAAAAGAATTAAACAAAGATATTAAAATTGTAATTTTAACATCACATAATGATGATCAAGAAGTATTAAACAGTTTAAAAGCCGGAGCTAATGCATATTGTTCTAAAGAAATTAATCCAAAAAGATTAACACAAGTTGTACAATCGGTTTTAGACGGAGCTGCTTGGTTTGATCCATCAATCTCACATATAGTATTGGAAGCAGCAACAAAATCACAAAATATTACAGCTACAAAACCGGAAAGAGATTATGGGTTAACTTCAAGAGAAACACAAATTTTGAAATTAATTACAGAAGGTTATAGTAATATTGAAATAGCAAAAGAGCTTTTTGTAAGTATTAATACGACAAAGGCTCACGTTGCAAGCATCTTGCAAAAACTTGAAGTAGATGATAGACTACAAGCAGCACTAAAAGCTTTAAAAGAAAGATTGGTATAGTTTATGGGCGGAATAGCTTCAATTTTAGTTGTTGATGATAATCCTAAATATTTAGCAGATGCACTTCCTATGTATGGTTATGATGTAACAATAGCAGAAGATGGATTAGAAGCTCTAAAAATTTTAGATAAAAAAGAAGGAGCTTTTGATTTAATTTTGCTTGATGTAATGATGCCAAATATGGACGGTTGGGATACATTAAAAGCTATCAGAAATAATAAAACGCTTAAATATATACCGGTTATCATGATTACAGCAGTAAGCGAAGACCAAAAAATTGTATCCGGTCTAAGAATCGGCGCTGACGATTATATCGTAAAACCATTTATTCTGCCAAATCTTTTAGCAAGAATTGAAGCAGTTTTAAGAAGATGTGAATGGCAAAAAGAAGCAACACCAAAACAAGAAAATAATATTAATACTAATGTCAACATTGATGTTTTAACACCAAAAGAAAAAGAAGTTTTGGCACTTGTTGCAAAAGGAGCCAGCAATCAAGAAATCGCTGATAAGCTTTTTGTTAGAGATGTAACAATAAAAACACATTTAAACAGTATTTTCAAAAAATTAAAAGTTACAAACAGAACACAAGCCGTGTTGTTAGCAATGCAAATGAATTTAATAAATTAAAAAAGGAGCAAATATAAAATGTTATCAAAAGAAGAACTTGTTGATCTTTTATTATCTGATATTCAACAATTTAATGACGAAGTAAAAAATGGAAATTATGACTTAAGCGAAACAGATTTAAGTGGTACGAATTTAAATGGTGCAGAATTTATAAATGTTGATTTAACATCTTCTTCTTTTGCAGATAGCCATTTAACAGAAGTTAAATTTGATGGATGTGATTTAACATCAGTTGATTTTACAAGAGCTGAAATTATTGAATGTGGCTTTAATGAATCTGTACTTAATGGAACTGATTTTAGTTATGCAAAAGTTGATTACTGTAATTTTTCTGATGCAGATATGGCAGGAACGATTTTTCAAGGCGCAGATTTAACTGATTCAGATTTATCTATGTCAGAAAATTTAAATGCTTGCAGATTTGATGAAGAAACTGTTTGGCCTGATAATGAATACTTACCTGAGGATTTTGATACTAAATATTCTTCTGATTTATCATCACTACAAGATGACGATGACTACCAACATTCAGACTATTAGTTTTAAAATTCTAAAATTAAACTAAATTAATAAAAAAAGACACATCATAGATGTGTCTTTTTCTTAGATATCAATTTCTTTAAACTATTTTAAGTTTACTTTATTATTTTCAGCCAAGAATTGAGTAACTTTTTCATTCAATGCTTGTTGTGAAATAGCGTTGAAAACTCCTGGAGTTTGAGAAAGTTGTTTAATCATAGTTTGTGGATCAATTTGATACATATGGCTAATTTCAGCAATTTTTGAACCAAATTCTTCTTGAGAAACAACAATATTTTCATCTTTTGCAATTTTATCAATTACTAAAGAGTTTTTAACTCTCATTGCAGCATCTTCTTTTAAGCTATTCATAATATTATCGTAACCTTGAGCTTCTACTGCTTGATCCCAATTAAAACCTTGCATTGCTAATTTTTCTTTATATTCAGCTACTAATTGATCAGCTTCTCTATCAATCATTGACTGTTGAATATCAACTTTTGCTTCGGAAGTTACTTTTTCAAAAATAGCTTTTTCTGAATTAGTTCTATCAATATCAGCCTTTTGAGTATCTAAATATTTTTGAATATCAGCTTTTAATTCGTCAACAGTCTTAAATGGACCTACTTTTTGTGCAAATTCATCAGTTAGTTCAGGAAGAACTTTTGTTTTGATTTCATTAATTTTACATTTAAAAGTTGCAGGTTGACCGGCTAATTTCTTTTCGTGGTATTCTTCTGGGAAGTTTACACTAATTTCAAATTCTTCACCTAAAGTTCTATCTACCAATTGTTCTGCAAACCCTGGAATAAAACTTGAATGAGCCAAATCTAATGTATAATTTTTAGCATCACCGTGTTCAATTTTTTCTCCATTTGAAAATCCTTCAAAATCAAATACTACAGTGTCATTAGCTTCAGTTTTTCTATCAGTTACAACAACAGTTGTTGCATGTTGATTTAACATTCCATCAATAGATTTTTGCATAGCATCTTCTGGAATTTTGTAAGCATCAACGTCAAGTGTTAAACCTTTGTATTCACCTAAAGTAACTTCAGGTCTTAATTCAATCTTAGCAGTGATTTTTAAATCTTCACCAATTTTATAATCATAAGATTCAACGTATGGTTGAGCAACTACATCAAAATCATTTTCCTTGATTACTTCTGAAAAAATTCTAGGAAGAGCACCTTCAAGTGCTTCATGTTTAATTCTTTCTTCACCAATATTTTGTTCAACAATGTTTCTAGGAGCTTTACCTTTTCTAAATCCTGGAATATTAACATATTGTGCTAATCTCTTAGCAGCATTGTTATAATAGTTTACAGCATCCTTTGCAGGAACTTCAATTTCAACCTTAACCATATTTTCCGGTTGTTTTTCAATAGTTGTTTTCATTTAATTATCCTCTTTTCAATACCCTTCACTATTCTAAACTACTACAAACAGAGGATATTGTAAACCTTTTAAATACATATGTTAACAACAAAGAGCGGTATAACAACTTATACCGCTCTTGTTTTAATAAAATATATTTTTAAATTATTCGCCTTCTTTTGGTAATTCAGGCGCACCAAACATACCTTCAATTTCTTCTAAAATTGCAGCAGGTTTTCTTGCCTGATTACGTTGAGCTGCACGTTTTTGAGCTTCTTTATCACGTTCTTCACTTGCGTAAGATAAGTGATGGAAACCAGTACCTGCAGGAATCAAACGACCAATGATAACATTTTCTTTCAAACCTCTTAACAAGTCTTTCTTACCATCAACCGCAGCTTCTGTAAGAATTCTTGTTGTTTCTTGGAATGAAGCAGCTGAAATGAATGATTCAGTATTCAATGAAGCTTTTGTGATACCAAGTAACATGTATTCACAAGTTGCTTCTTGACCATCATGTTCTTTTACAGCCTTGTTTTCATTTTCGAAAGTTTGAACTTCAACCAATTCTCCAGGTAATAAGTTAGTATCACCAGAATCTACTATTCTAACTTTCTTTGTCATTTGACGAACGATAATTTCAATGTGCTTATCAGCAATTTCTACACCTTGAGAACGATATACACGTTGAACTTCGTCTACTAAGTATTGTTGTGCTTCTTCCGGTCCACAAAGTCTGATAACATCGTGAGGATTTAAAGGACCACTTGTTAAAGGTTGACCTTTTTTAATCTTTTGACCATTTTGAACAACAATACTTGCGTCAATTGCAAATTTAATTTCAGATCTAGTACCACCTTCTGATTCTAAGAATAATCTAGGTACATCATCTTCAATTTCAATTCTAGCAACACCATCAACTTCAGCTAAGATAGCACAGTCTTTAGGTTTTCTTGCTTCAAGCAATTCTTCAACCCTTGGAAGACCTTGAACGATATCGCCTGTTTTTTCTCTTTCGAATACTAATGTAGCAAGCATATCACCACGTAGTACCAAAGAACCTTCTTCAACCTGTAACATTGTACCTGGGCTGATTAAGTAAGGACGACCATTTCTAATTGTAACTGATTTAGATGTTACATCAACAATCTTACCTGAAACAGTTGCTACTTCACCTGATTCAGCAAGAACTGTATCAAGTTTAATGAAATCACCCTTCTTAACAGATGGAGCAGATTTAGTATCGATTACAGTTTCAAAATTAGAACAATTCAATAACAATCTTCTAGCTTCAGTTGCATCGCCTTTTATAGAAGCAACACCGTCATTCAATGCTAAAACTTCTGTTTTTGCAATAGGAGTTTTTGCGTCTATAACTTGTCCATTTTCAACTAACAATTCAGTTTGTAATGAACTATTCATTTTTGAATTACCTTCTAATTCACGACGAACAATTAATGTTTCTAACACAACAATTTTTAATTCGCCATTTTCATCAAGTTCAACCAAACCTTTTAAGTGTGATAAGTAACCTTGCATTTGAAGAACTAAACTTGTTCTTGTAAGAGTTGCACCATCTAAGTTTCTAACTCTTGCACCATCTTTATATTGTAATTGAGTTACAGGAACAATATTGATTAATTCATCAGTCGTATTAAATTCAATTGATACTTCTTTAGGCTCAATATACATAGGTTGTACAGGTCTAACAAGAATTTGAATAGGCTTATCTTCTAATGATTCTTCATCAAGAGATGATGTATCAATATCTTCATCCAAA
Organism: uncultured Candidatus Melainabacteria bacterium; assembly: GCA_934754425.1. Lineage (GTDB taxonomy): Bacteria > Cyanobacteriota > Vampirovibrionia > Gastranaerophilales > Gastranaerophilaceae > CAG-196. The sequence continues at coordinate 11,808 of CAKVIN010000018.1, forward strand.
TCATCGATATCTAAATCATCAAATTCCATTTCCATTATAGTAACAATAGAAGTTTCACTTGCTTTAATACCTTTTGCGATTACAGTACCAGCTTCTACAACAGAACCTTCTTCAACCTTAAGTTCTGAAACATTAGCTAATGTATGAACTTCACCAGGTCTTATTGTTACTTCATGAATAACTTCATTGAATTCTTTAAATTCAACAATACCATCAATATGGCAATATACATCCTTAACAACTTCTGTTCCGGCAGTAACAAATGTACCATTATCCACCATTTTTAATGATGAATCCTTATTAATTTGATGAACTTCTTCCGGAACGAATACTATATTACCAGGACTTGTAACGATTTGATTGTCATCAACTTCAATATCAATATATTTGATTTCACCAGAAGATGAAACAGAACAATCATCGTCTACTAATTCCGCAATAATCATACCGTTTTCAACTGTTGTATCTACAGGAGCTTTAACGATATATTTTTCACCGGATTTTTCAACAGTCCATAACTGTTCTTTCTTAGTTTGTTCAAATGTTGCATTTGCAGGAGATAATGAAGCAATTACAATTGTAATTTCTTTACCTTGAACAATTTTGTTAATTGTATTTTTACCAGATTTAACAGCTTCAACAACTAAATCTTCTGCATATCTAACTTCACCGCCATGTTCAGAAATCATTAATGTTTCAGCTAATTTATCACCTGCTTTAACTTTTTGTTCATCAGATACAAGAACTTTTGAACCACCAGGTAAGTTGTAAACATCACCACCAATAATCCATACGATACCATTTTTGTTAGCTGTTCTTGAAATGTTACCTTGTCTGTCTTTCTTTTCATCAGCAACAAAATCTTCAAATAATACCATACCTGACATATCAGAGTTAATATCTTTTGTAGCTTTTTCTGTCAAACGACCAGCATCATTTGCAGTTGGTCTGAATTCTGCTAATTTAAAGTTCTTTTCAACTTCCATACCATCTTCAAAGAAAACAGTTGCACCGGAAGGAATATGATAAGAAACAGATTTTTTAGCACCCTTAACTTCAATGTCAGCTTCATAAATAGAAACTCTTACAACATCCCCGTGACGAGTTCTAAGTTCTCTGGTTTTTAACTTATTAGATACAACAGTACCAGCTTCTGATGCATGAATTTCTTTTGTAGCTTCTTTTACACCAACCGCACCACCTGTGTGGAATGTTCTCATTGTTAGCTGTGTACCAGGTTCACCAATTGATTGAGCTGCGATAATACCGATTGCTTCACCAACATCAACCAATTTTTGCGTAGTCAAAGCCCAACCGTAACATTTTTGGCAAACACCATATTCTAAGCTACAAGTCAAACCTGAACGAACCTTCAATTCTTGAAGATTCAAATGAGAAATCTTTTTAATATCTTTTCTATCCAATGTAGTATTTTTTGCTACTAATAAAGTAGTACCGTCTTCATCAAAAATATCTTGAGCAACAGTTCTACCTAACAATCTATCAATAAGTGGAACAATTACATTATCACCATCACAAATAGATTTCATGTTAATGTATTTATCGCCACCACAATCTTCATCACGAATAATAACATCTTGAGCAACGTCAACCAAACGTCTTGTTAAGTAACCTGAATCGGCTGTTTTTAACGCTGTATCTACAAGACCTTTTCTTGCACCGTATGATGAAATGATGTATTCAGTAACAGACAAGCCTTCTTTAAAGTTTGAAGTAATCGGCAAGTCGACGATTTGACCTTGTGCGTCTGCCATCAAACCTCTCATACCAACCAACTGTGATACCTGTGATAAGTTACCTCTCGCTCCGGAGAATGCCATCATATATACCGGATTTAATCTATCAAAATTTTCAACTACTTGTTCTGTCAATTTTGCAGTTGTTTCAGACCAAGTGTCGATAACTTTTGTATATCTTTCAACTTCGGTAATTTCACCTTTTAAATATCTGTGTGTTGATTTTTCAATTTCTTTTTCTGCTTCATTTAACAATTCTTTTTTAGAATCCGGAACTGTAAGGTCAGCAATTGAAATAGTTACACCAGAACGTGTTGCATATTTATAACCCAAATTTTTAAGTGTATCTGCAAGTTCAGCTGTTTTAGCACCGCCAAATTCAAGATAAATTTGAGCTAGCAACTTATTCAAACCCTTTTTATCCATCTGTTTATTAATGAAACCAAGAGTATGAGTTTTTGCATGTGTATAAGTATTTTCCATCTTTATATTTTCCTCAATTTTTCCTTTTTCTTTTAGGCTTTATACGGGCAATTAAGCCCGTATTAATTAAGCCAATGCCTTTCTAACAGTTTCGTTGAATATAATTCTACCTACTGTAGTTTCAATTCTCTTACCTGCTTCATCACGAACCACAATTTTGTCGTGTAAAGTAATTACTTTAGCTTCTAATGCTGAAATTGCATCTTCGAAGCTATAGAAATAACCTTTAACGTCTTGTTCAGGATTCTTTAAGATTGTTAAATAATAAAGACCAAGAACCATATCTTGTGAGTGAGTGATAATAGGCTTACCGTTAGCAGGTGCCAAAATATTATTTGTAGCTAACATAAGCATTCTTGCTTCTGTTTGAGCTTCAATAGAAAGAGGTACGTGAACAGCCATTTGGTCACCGTCAAAGTCAGCGTTAAATGCTGTACATACTAATGGGTGAAGTTGAATAGCTCTACCTTCAACCAACTTAGGTTCAAATGCCTGAATACCTAATCTGTGAAGGGTCGGTGCACGGTTTAACATTACAGGATGTCCATCAATAATTTCTTCTAAGATATCCCAAACTTTTGCATCTGATCTTTCTATCATTTTCTTAGCAGATTTAATGTTTTGAACAAATCCTCTTTCGATTAACTTATTAACAACAAACGGTTTGAATAATTCAATAGCCATTTCTTTTGGCAAACCGCATTGGTTAAGTTTCAATGATGGACCAACTACGATAACTGAACGACCTGAGTAGTCAACACGTTTACCTAACAAGTTTTGACGGAAACGACCTTGTTTACCTTCAATAATATTAGATAAAGATTTCAATGCTCTGTTATTTGGACCAACAACTGTTCTACCACGTCTACCGTTATCAATAAGAGCATCTACTGCTTCCTGTAACATACGTTTTTCGTTTCTTACGATAATTTCAGGAGCTCCCATTTCTAACAATCTTTGTAAACGATTGTTTCTGTTAATAACTCTTCTATATAAATCGTTCAAGTCAGAAGTAGCAAATCTACCACCATCCAACTGAACCATTGGTCTTAAATCAGGAGGAGTTACAGGCAATACATCCATTACCATCCAAGTTGGGTCTGTTTCAGAAGAAATTAGAGAATCTAATAATCTTAATCTCTTAATCAATTTACCTTTTCTTTGAACAGATGTTACATGACCAGCAAGCTCGTTTCTAATATCATCAGCTAATTGATGAATATCAATTTCACCTAATAATTTCTTAATAGCTTCTGCACCAATTCCAACTTCTAATTTAGATTCTTCATTTTCCATAATGAAATCTTCGTATTCTTCTTCTGAAAGAAGTTGAAGTTTTTTGAATGGGCTATCAGCAGGATCAATTACAACATAGTTATTGAAGTAAATAACTTGTTCCAAATCCTTTAAAGTCATATCAAGAAGTAATCCAAGATAAGATGGAATACCTTTTAAGAACCAAATGTGAGAAACAGGAGCAGCAAGTTTAATGTGTCCCATTCTGTGTCTTCTTACTTTTGAATCAGTAACTTCAACACCACATCTTTCACAAATGATACCTTTATGACGAACTCTTTTATATTTACCGCAATAACATTCCCAGTCCTTTGTAGGTCCAAAAATTCTTTCGCAGAATAAACCATCTCTTTCAGGTTTAAGAGTTCTATAGTTAATTGTTTCCGGTTTGGTAACCTCGCCATAAGACCACTTCATAATTCTCTCTGGAGAAGCAATACTTATACGTATATAATCAAAATAATCAATACTTGTAGACAATTTTTTATCTCCTTATATTTCACCTAGTGTAGCTGAAGTATCAAAGAAGTTTATATTTAACAACTCTGAATCTATATCTGATAAAGTTCTTTTAGGAGCTGATTTTCTCAAATCATCCATATCAGACATAAGATCAACTTCTACACCATTTTTCTTAGCAACTGTAATATCTAAACCGATACTTTGCAATTCTCTTACAAGTACCTTAAATGATTCAGGAATACCAGGTCTTGGAATGTTGTCACCCTTAACGATTGCTTCATAAGCTCTGTTACGTCCGTTAACGTCATCTGATTTAATTGTTAACATTTCTTGTAGAGTATATGCTGCACCATAAGCTTCAAGTGCCCAAACTTCCATTTCACCGAATCTTTGTCCACCAAATTGTGCCTTACCACCTAAAGGTTGTTGTGTAACTAATGAGTAAGGACCTGTTGAACGTGCGTGAATCTTATCATCTACTAAGTGAACAAGTTTCAAGATATAAGATAAACCAACTGCAATAGGCTCATCAAATGGTTCACCAGTTCTACCATCAATTAGGTAAACCTTACCATCTTCTCTAACCCAATCACAACCAGATTCTTTAATACCTCTAACAAGTTCTGCTCTTGTAGCGATTTCAGATTGATTATCACCATATCTTTCATCAAATGATGGTGTTTCATAGTGATCACCGGTCAAATATGCAGCCAAACCTAATAAGCATTCATAAGTTTGACCCACATTCATACGAGAAGGAACACCAAGTGGATTCAATACGATATCTACCGGAGTACCATCAGGTAAGAATGGCATATCTTCTTTTGGAAGAATTCTTGAAACAATACCTTTGTTTCCGTGACGACCTGAAAGTTTATCACCCACAGATACTTTACGTTTTTGAGCAATATAAACTCTAATTACTGTATTTGCTCCAGGTGGTAATTCATCACCTTTTTCTCTATCAAATACCTTAACATCAAGTACTCTACCGCCTTCACCGTGAGGAACTCTTAAAGAATTATCTTTAACATCTCTTGCTTTTTCAGCGAAAATTGCTCTTAACAATTTTTCTTCAGGCGGATGTTCAGATTCACCCTTAGGAGTAACCTTACCAACAAGGATATCATCAGCATAAACTCTAGCACCGATACGAACGATACCACGTTCATCCAAGTGTCTTAAAGCTTCTTCTGATACGTTCGGAATTTCTCTTGTAATTTCTTCCGGTCCAAGTTTAGTTTGTCTTGCATCAATTTCTAATTTTTCAATGTGAACTGATGTGAATATATCATCATGTACGCATCTTTCAGAAAGTAAGATAGCATCTTCGAAGTTATATCCTTCCCAAGGCATATAAGCAACCAAGATATTTTTACCAATTGAAAGTTCACCGCAACTTGTAGAAGCACCATCGGCGATTACATCACCGGCTCTAACCTTGTCACCTTCGTGAACAATTGGTTTTTGGTTAATACAAGTATCTTGGTTTGAACGTACATATTTCATTAATGTATGTAAATGTTGTTTTCCGTTAACATCACGAATGATAATTTCTTCACCCACAACTCTTTCAACAACACCATCAACTTTAGCACATACAACCATGCCGGAATCTTTTGCAACTCTTCTTTCCATACCGGTACCAACTACAGGTCTTTCTGTAATAAGAAGAGGTACTGATTGACGTTGCATGTTTGAACCCATCAATGCACGGTTAGCGTCATCGTGTTCAATAAATGGAATCATTGATGTTGCAACAGAGATAATCTGAATTGGGCAAACACCCATAAAGTCAACCTTTGAAGAATCACACATAATGAATTCTGATCTATAACGTACCGGAATCTGAGTAGCTTTGAAAGTCATATCAGGATTCAATTGTACGTCAGCCGGAGCACATCTGTAGTTTTCATCTTCATCCGCAGTCATATAAACAACTTCATCTGTAACCTTGCCATCTTTAACAACAAAGAATGGAGATTCTACGAAACCATAGTCATTAACTCTTGCGTGAGTTGCCAATGAACCAATCAAACCTGCGTTTGGACCTTCCGGTGTTTCAATCGGACAAATACGACCATAGTGAGAAGGGTGAATATCACGAACTGCGAAACCAGCTCTTTCTCTTTGTAAACCGCCAGGTCCTAATGCTGAAATACGTCTTTTGTGAGTTAATTCAGCCAATGGGTTAATTTGGTCCATGAACTGAGATAATTGTGAAGAACCAAAGAATTCCTTCAAAGAAGCAACCAAAGGTTTTGTATTTAACAAGTTCAATGGAGTTAATGTTTCAGAATCTTGTAAAGTCATTCTTTCTTTAACGATTCTTTCTATTCTAGAAAGACCAACTCTGAATTGGTTTTGAAGAAGTTCGCCAACTGAACGAATTCTTCTGTTTCCTAAGTGGTCGATATCATCCAAAGAACCTTCATCATATGTTAAGTTAATCAAATATTCAATAGATGCAACGATATCTTGAACTGTCAATGTTCTTTGGTTTTTAGGAATATTTAAGTTCAATTTTTTGTTTAATTTGTAACGACCTACACGACCAATATCGTATTTTTTATCATCAAAAAATCTTGATTCTAAGATTTGACGTCCGCCTTGAGCAGAAGCAGGATCACCAGGTCTTAATTTTTTATACAAATCAATAAGAGCATCATCTGTAGTTTCTGTTGTATCTTTATCCAAAGTCTTTTTCAAAAATTCAAAGTGAGTAAATAAAGATTCCATTTCAGAAACAGTGATACCCATTGCCTTCAATAAAGTTGTAGCTAAGATTTTTCTGTTTTTATCAATCTTAACGTAAATTATATCGTTAGAGTCTGTTTCGATTTTCAACCAAGCACCACGGTTTGGAATCATTGTTGCGTTGTATAATCTCTTACCTGTTGGCGAGATTTCTCTCTTGAAATAAACACCAGGCGAACGAACAATCTGAGATACGATTACACGTTCTGCACCGTTTACAATGAATGTACCTTTGTCAGTCATTGTAGGGATGTCACCGATATAAACTTCTTGTTCTTTAATTTCACCGCTATCACGGTTAACAAGTCTTACCATAACACGCAACTGTTTTGCATAAGTAGCGTCATGGATACGTGCTTCTTCAATTGTGTATTTTGCATTATCAAAAGTATAGTTTGGAAGGAAATGCAATTCTAATCTGCCTGTGTAATCTTTTACAGGAGAGAATGCCAAAAGCTCTTCTTTTAACCCTTCTTTTAAAAACCATTCAAATGATTTTTTTTGCACGTCAATTAAATCCGGTAAATCATCCAAACGAGTATTAGGTATACCCATTGGTGTTACTCTTTTTGCATATTCTGTCGACATTAATTCACCTCATCTATTCTAATGATGTACTATATAAAATTTGCTTTATATTCTTATTCTAATCTACCTTTATTTCGGACATAATTATCCCATATACAGCATGTTCTACTATCGTACAACATCAAAATTCAACGTCAAGTTAATAAGGGTACTTTGTACAATTTTTCAAGCTTTTGTAACAAAATTTTTACATTTATTTACATAATAGTTTTCTTTTCATATTAAAAAAGCATATTTTTAATATTTTAAAATAGATTGCCACGAAAATCAAAGATTTTCTCGCAATGACGACTCTTTGATTATTTTAACTATTATATTATTATAAAAAAACAAGAATCGTTCGAAATCACTTCCGAACGATTCTTATGTTGTTTGTAAAATATCAAATAATTAGTTATTTAGCTATTAAGCTATAATTTGTGTTGCAGCTTCTTCTGCAGCTTTGTTTGCTTTGTTTGCTTGATTCATACCAATCATTGCACCAACTAAACCAACACCGGCTGCGATTGCAGTTGCTGCGCCTTTACCAATGCCGCCTTTTGAATATTTACCTTTAAGGTCATTGAATAAAGTATCCAATTCAGTTCTTGCTTTGTTTACAACATCTTCTGCAGCTTTTTTAGCACCTTCATTTACTTTACCTTTATTAGCCGCAACTTTGTCATATGCTGCTTGTTTTTCTTCAACAATCTTAGCTAATTTTTTATAACTGTCTTTTTCCATAGCTTTTTCTGCTGACAAACCTGCTTTTCCTGTACCTTCTTCAAGTTGAGGGAATTGTTTAATTAAAGCTTCTTTTGCTTCTGCAATAGCTTTGTCTCCTTCACGAGCTGTTGCAATTTTTTCTTCAAGTTCTTTAATTGCAGCATGATCGTTTAAGCAAGATTTTGCTTCATTTTTCAATGCTTTAATTTCTGAATTATAGTCTTTCAATAATGATTGTCTTGAAGAAATCATATCTTCTAATGCTTGAAGATCTTTTGGAGTACCATAATTTTTACCTTTTAATTTACCCATCAATGATTTTGGAACAGGTGCTGTGCCACCATCTTTTTCTATAGCTTTAGCAACTTTATCTAAGTCTGCATTGTAGAAGTCAACTACACCTGTATTACCTTTTTTATCAACTGCTTCATTGAAAATATTTACAATATCTACTTCTTTTCTACCGCCTTTAGCAACATTAAAAAGTCCAGTTCTTTCAGCTTGCGAATCAGGTACAGCATCTACAAATTCGCTAATGAATTTTGCAGTTGGTTTTCCTGTTTTTAAATCATATTGATTAGTTATACCAACATTAGCCTTAGCTTTATCTAATAAAGACTCGATAAGTTCTGTTCTTTTGTCAAGAATTTTTGCATTTTCAGCATCTTTAAATGTATTAAACATATCTGAACTATATACATATTTTACAGGAGTTCTTTTGCCATCAACAACTTCATAAATTAATTTTTCATGGTAACCAGAAGGCTTTGTTTCTCCTTTTTCCAGAACTTCTGCAAATTCTTTAATTTGAGAATTTGTTAATTGTGATTCTTTTTCAAGTTTTGGTATTATATTATTAACAACTTTTTCTGCTTTGTTATATTCAGAAGTGTGACGTCCCCAACCTGTTTCAGTAGTAAATATTTTATCAAGTTGTTCAGGAGATTTCTTTTTGTTTGCAGTGTAACTGTCTTCCAAATATTGTTGAATGTCTTTTTTCATATCATTCAATTTTTTTGTATCTTTTCCACCGGTTTTTGCTTCAAAATTATTTACTGCAGTATCATAATCTCTTTTTAAACGAGTATATTCGTTTTTAACTTCTGCTTCCCATTGAGCAGCACCTTTATCTGTTGTAAATTCCTTGCCGGTTCTTTCATTTGTTGTTGGCAAATCATTACTTTTTATTTTTAGTTTATCCCAGTCTTTTGCTTTAAAAACATTTGAACCAGAAGAAGATTCTGTCAATCTAGCTAATTCAGCATCTCTTTTTTTGATAGCTTCATCTAAAGCAGTCTTTTCAGTACCTTCATAAACAACTTTTCCGGCTTCTTCTAATTTCTTTTCAGCATCTTTTACTGCATTTTGTTTAGTAGTAAATTCAGCTTTATCTTGCTCATTTGCCAGTTTCACTAAATCTTCGTGAGTTTGTGGAGTGCTTGATGTTACTCTATTATATGCATAAGCACCTATACCACCAACTGCTGCACCAGCCGCAGCTCCAATACCGGCAGAAACGTAAGGATTTTTTCTTTCTTGTACAACTGCTGGTTGAATTGATAATTCGTTTGACATAACTAATTACTCCTATATTTTACAACTTACTTTTTTCTTTGTTGTTGACTAAACATTTTTATTGTTCGGCCATTCTAATCCCATAAATCTTTACATCTTTCTGGTCTTATATATCTAAACACATAAACGAAATAAAAATTGCTATTTGTGGAAAGATTTTTATTACTTTTTTTGGCCTAAAATCCTAAAACTATTATACTCACTGAATTTCAGCTTGCAATTTTATCTTTACAAAAATTAACAATTAGTGTTAAATCAGTTAAACATAAGAAAAAACTTACTTTTTTCCAAATAACTATATAGATAACCAAAAAACTATTATAATAATTAATGCACTCTTTAATAATCACATTAATATGTAAATTTATATTAATATTCATGCAAAAATAAATACAAATGCTATATAATGTAAGTATATGTATATCGTCAAAAACTTGAAGGACTATAATTTGTCCCACAAGCAGCGGATTTTTGCCGGTTACTTGAAGGACAATGTTGATTCGTTTGTTTGTTATGAAAAAGTAACAAATCGTTCTGCCATGCGTAAATATTTTGCACCGGACAATGATTTTGCAATCTATAGTACAGCAATTGCAGAACCTGCTGAACTTTTAGCAAGAGCATTTGTCAGCTAAAATAATTTAAACTGAATTAATTAATTTATAATTTTACGCTCAAAGTATTTGTGATAAACTTATATTATGAGTGGAAATTACGTACCATTATATAGAAAATATCGTCCACAAACTCTGGACAAACTTGTAGGTCAAGAACATATAAAAAAGACACTTACAAGTGCTATTGAATTGGGAAAAATTGCCCACGCATTTTTATTCACAGGTCCAAGAGGTACAGGTAAAACTTCAACTGCGAGAATACTTGCCAAATCATTAAACTGTAAACATGGCCCAACAATACATCCTTGTGGCGAATGTGAAAGTTGTCGTGATATTACAAATTCTGTTCCTATTGACGTAATAGAAATCGATGCCGCTAGTAATCGTAAAGTAGAAGACACTCAAAACATTTTAGAAAAAATTCAATATGTTCCTGTAAACGGTAGGTATAAAATTTACATTATTGACGAAGTTCACATGCTTACGAACCATGCTTTTAATGCATTACTTAAGACATTGGAAGAACCTCCGGAAAATGTTATTTTTATACTTGCAACTACAGAAGTGCATAAAGTTTTAGATACTATTAAAAGTCGTTGCCAGAGATTTGATTTTAGAAGAATAACAACAGAGGATATTGTTAATCATTTACGATACATTTCTGATGAAGAAAAGATAAATATTTCTGATGATGCATTATTCACTATTGCAAAAAACTCTGCAGGTGGAATGAGAGACAGTATTTCACTTTTAGACCAATTGAGTTTATTAGGTGTTTCAAAACAAGTCACATCAGAAGATGTTAATGCTGTTTTAGGCAGAATATCTTTTGATATATTAAATAAACTTTCTGATAAAATTATTTCATCTTCACCAAATGAAGCAATTGAAATATTAAATGAAATTTATAACTCCGGTAATGAGCCATTACAAATATTAACAAACCTTTCTGAATATTTTAAAAACTTGTTAATAGTTAAAAATTGTAGGCAAGAATTGTTATCAGAACTTACCGGTTTAAACGAACCACAAATAGCAGAAATATTAAAACAAAAAGATAGTTTAGAAACTCAGCAAATAGTATTTTTGCTAGAAAGAATAACATATTACATAAAAGAAGTTAAATTAGCCGCTAATCAACACTTATGGTTAGAAGTCGGCTTGATTGATTTAGCAAATATGACTGAAAATTCTACTCTTTTAGAATTACAAAACCGAGTAAAAGCACTAGAAAACGGAATTGTTCCGGCGGTTGCACAAAAACCTCATATTGTTCAACCTACAGTTCAACAACCGATTCCACAATCAAGACCAGAACCGACTCAGGCGGTAACTAGACCGGCACCTGTTCCACCACCGGAACATCCTGTTTCAAAACCAACAATCGAAAGTTCACAGGAATTTACGCCTCCACCTATCAGCAAAAAACCTGATGGAAATGACATACAAAGTTTATGGCAAGCGTTATTAATGAACATTAAAAGCCCTGCAACACGAGCTTTATTACAATTAGCTTCTCCTGTCAAAATTTCATCCGATGAAGTCATTATTACGTTCAAAAATGACAGACTTGTATCACAAATAAATGATACAAACAAAAAACAAATGCTTACAGATGCGGCGAATATTATGTTTAACAATGATGTTAAAATTATCGTAAGATTACCAATGGCCGGAGATGATGAAATTTCTGCTTCTCAAAAAAAAAACTTAACGGTCAATAACATTAGTGTACAAAACAAAAAGGTTGAGCCAGTAATACCTGTAGAAGTTAAAAAGAATACAGAACCTCCTAAAAAAGATGAGCAACCGACTTTAAAGCAAAAAGAAATTAGCATAAATGAAAATAAGTCAGAAATTTCTGAAGAAGATAAAAAACGAGAAGAATCCGATCAAGAGAAAATGGTGATGGATTTGTTTGATGGCAAATATATAGAGTAATTTATATATTTTCTATTTTTCTTCGTACTTCTATTATTTTTTGATTATTGTTATATTCTATAAAAATATCTTTCTCTTCCGTATTTATTTTTATATTTTCAACTTCTGTATCCGATTTCAATTTACAATTTATAATAACAAACCCTTTATTACTTGTTTCCATTGATTCTATGTACTGCTCCGCTAATAAAGTTATAGGATTTATAAACAATGTTTGGAATTCTCTTCCATTATTATAAATATCAGTAATACTGCTAATCATACTATCTTCTTCGACTTGAAACATAATATACTTATTATTTATATTTTCATCAAATACGATAACGGTTGTTTTTATACTTTCATCATTTTTCAAACTTCGATCTATCTTAGATATAATTTCACCAGTTTGTTTATTTCGTTCTAAAATTTTATATATAACATTCTCGTTATCTGCGGCAGGATAATACTCTCTAACAAAATCTGAACAATATTCTTTTATCAAACACAGCTTATTATTTTCGTCAAATACACGTTCTCCATTCACTTCAGAAGTTGTGAAACAATATGGCATTTCTAACTTTTGTGGCAATGCTTTTCTTAATTTTTCTACTCTGTGAAGAATTGCTGCCAAATCTTTATCAAACTTTTGTTTCTTTAATATTTGGCTATAACTATAATCCGCCAAAGTAGTAAGACTTGTTAAATTCGTCTTTAAGCTAAGTGGATTTGACCAATCCTCTTCTTCAAAATAATCTAGATTTTCTTTATAATACATACACTAAAACCTTTATTCTATTTTTTTACACACAATTAAATTATTATTTTATTTTTTTCTATTATTGTTCAAATAATTTTTTACGTTATTTGACAATGATATATTTTGCAACATCATATTATATTTTTTTAAATCTCCTATGTTTGTAGATTCTTCTAACAAATCTCGCCGTCCGGTAGCGATTTGAATTTTATTAGAAGAACTGTTTTCATTATTTTTAGCATCAATTTTTCTTATTACAGAATCAATATCTGTCGAAGTAGAAATACCGTATTTAGCAGCAAATTGTTTCACCGATGCTCCAGGGGTTAAACGATATAACCAATTAATCGAATATTTATCATTTTCAGATAATGAAGCGACTCCGTATTGATGCGGGGTGTACATAATATCTTCCTGATTCGGACTATGATTCAACCCCAAAGCATGACCAATTTCATGCAAAATCGTGTGATAAACTTCTATATCACTATCATATTTTTTATGAATTCGACCATCTGTTAAACCAATAGAAACTTCTGCCCCATAAAGCCTGCCTTGAGCATCCCAACTAAAATAACAATGCCCAAGAGCTTGTCTATCAACTCTCTTCCAATCAACATTGATATTTGATTCCAATAGAACATTTGTGATTTTGAATCTTAATTTTCCACCAGTAGCTGCAGACCATACGGAAAAAGCATCCATTACCATTTTTCGATATTTTGCATCTTCTCCGGGTTTAGAATAAAATTTCATCGGAGCAATATAAACGACCAGATTATTTACCGGCCACCGCATTATGTTCCCGTTTTTCACACTTCCATTGAGATACGTCTTTTTAAGCATAACATTATGATACCATACTTTTCACAATGTTAAAAGAAATTTCTTAAAGTTTAGTCCTAATATACGATTTGAACAGTAATATTTCTGGAGCGTTGCTTATTATCAAAATCGAGCAAAACCACTTGTTGCCAAGTTCCGAGATTTAAAAGTCCGTCCTTTAATGCAATATTAACAGAGCTGCCAACGATTGCCGCACGCACATGAGCATAGCCATTTCCATCATGCCAAATTTCATCATGATGATATTCTTTACCAGTTGGAGCAATTCTCTCCAAGGCTTCTTTTAAATCTTGAATAAGCCCATTTTCATATTCTATAGTAGTTATAGCTGATGTACTACCCTGAATAGAAACACATACCAAGCCATCCTTAAGTTCATGTTGATAAACACAATTTTGAACATGTTTTGTAATATTTATAATATCATTGTTCCCTTGCGTATTAATTATAAAATTTTCATTAATAATTGGCATACATTTACTCCTCTATTATTTTATATAAAGAAGAAGCTTCTTGAACACTTACGTTGCCAGTTGGAACAATTAACACTTCAACTTTTTCAACACGATTTGAATACTCAATTTCGATAATATCACCAACTTTTAATTGTTTTGCCGGTTTAGCACTATTACCATTTACAAGAATTCGGCCCATTTCCGATACAGCATTTGCAACAGTGCGTCTTTTTATTAAACGTGATACTTTTAAAAACTTATCTAATCTCATAATTCTTTAATAATTTCTTTTACTAATCTGACAAATTTTCCTTTTGCTTCTTCAGCAGCCTTAATTACATCTGAATGAGAAAGTCCAACAGTACTAACTCCAGCAGCTGAATTACAAATACAACTTATACCAATAACATTCATGCCAGCCCAAGATGCAACTATTGCTTCCGGCACAGTAGACATTCCAACAGCATCAGCCCCCAAAATTCTAGCCATCCTAACTTCTGCCGGTGTTTCATAAGATGGCCCCGTTAAAGCAATATAAACCCCTTTTTGCAATTCTATTCCTAATTTTTTTCCAACCTGTTCTGCCAATTCCACATATTTTTTTGTATAAACCTCACTCATATCAGGAAATCTTTCACCCATTGTTGAATCATTTGGTCCAATAAGCGGATTAACTCCCATGTGATTAATATGATCCGTTATAATCATCAAGTCTGCCGGTTTAAAATCAGCATTAACCCCGCCTGCTGCGTTCGTAATCATTAGAATTTCAACCCCTAAACTTTTCATTACTTTCACAGGAAAAACAACCTTTTGAATAGAATGACCTTCATAAAAATGAAATCTGCCTTGCATCATAACAACATTTTTGTCATTAATTTTTGCAAATACAAGCCTACTCTTATGACCGGAAACGGTTGAAGCCTCAAAACCGGGAATTTCTGAATAAGGAATTGCTATTTCACAAAATTCATCCGCTAATTCTCCTAAACCAGAACCTAATATTATACCAATCTCCGGTTTAAAATTTCCTATTTTCTCCTTAATAAAATCTGATGCAATATTTAACATAACACTAAATCTCCCGAATGATATCTTATAACAAACATACGAGAGCTTGCAGGTTTAATATAATAAAGTTTACAAAACTTATATATTTGATAATCAAAAACATACTAATGAATCAAAAGATTACATATAAGTATTACGCTTGTAAATCAGTAGATTTATTATCTTCCACAGGTTGTATATCCAATTTTGCAAATGTTCTTGTTGCTTTAGCAAATTTATATGTTCCAGGAGGAGTAGTAGCAGCAAGAGAAGCTGCAAATCCGGCTGAAATACCAACTATTATACCGGCAACTGTTGATAAAACACGTTTTGTAGTTGATAAATTTTTTATCAGAGCTATTGGAACAGCAGCCCCAATTAAACCACCGGTTCCAACAATTAATCTCGATTTATTTCTTCTCTTCTTTATGTCTTCATCAGAAGAATTTTCCAATACATATTTCTGAATTTTTGGAGCAGCGTCCATGACATCTTTATACGCAGCTTCAAAAGTATCAGATTCCTTTTCCGGAACACTTAATTTTCCTGCTTCGCTACCATCTGAATCGACTACACTATATACAGCACGTCCTTCTTGTGTCCCGATTTTCTGAATGTTTCCATACGAATTTTGTTGTTTAAACCCTGACGGACTAATATTTAATATACTAACCATAAACCACCTTCACACTTTTATACCATTATATAAATAAACGTATTAAATCGCAAGAATTTGATAGTTTGTAACAATTTATTAATTTTAATTTTTCTTTATCCTAATAATAATGAACAATGAATAAATTTTCACCTCAACTTAACATAATTGTCACACTGAGTTTTTTGTTATATGATATTACAAGAGAGGTGGAAATGGATTTTTTTAGAGAACACAAAAAAATAATAGTAGGTCTTATTACTGTATCTTTTATAATTTGGACTGTTGGTATGGGGTTATTAATACTTCTTCCAAGCATGGGAAAGTAAATTAGGTAGGACGGTCTAAAGTGAAAAAAATATTAAGTGTTTTAATATTTTTAGGAATAATGCTCAACACTGCTACGTGTTGCAGTGTTTGTGCTGCTCATACTCAAGATTTAGAAACCAAAAAGAAACAAACACGTGCAAAAATTAATCACTTAAAATGGTTGGAAAGCGTTGAAACCAATAAACTTTACAAAAATCAACAAAAGTTAGAAAATGCAAACAATGATTTACAACATTCAAAAACTCAAATTGTTTCTGCACAAAAAGAACTTTACGGAATGCAAGCTCAATTGGATAGAGCAGCTGCTGAATATAACAATTTAAACAGTGTACTTGCTATTCACATAAGAAAAGTTTTTAAATCACAAAGAAAAGCGTTCTTTGAACTTCTTATTACATCAGAAGATATCAACATGCTTGTTGATAGAGTTTATTATCAAAAAATAATTTTAAAAGATGATTACGCAAGAATGAACGCTGCAAAGCGAAAAGCACAAGAAATTGCAATGCTCAAATATAATATAGAAGCAAAAAAACGTAATTTAGAGCGTTCTGTTGCTTCTATAAACTCTCAAAAAGCTTATATTGACAGAGCAATAGCTAAGAACGAAAGCATGATTAACAAATTAAGAACCGATAGAGTTGCTTATCAAAAAGCAGAAAAAGAATTGGCAAAACAATCTGCTAGTATTGGTTCTTATATCAACAGAACAGCAAAAGATAAAGATGTTCAAGTTGCTTCCGGTTTTGTTAAACCAATACAAGGGCGCATAACTTCACCATTCGGATGGAGAACACACCCTATATTTAATAGTAAGTCATTTCATTCCGGAGTCGATATCGGAGGACCAAATTTAGGAGCAATTCGAGCTTCAAATTCTGGTAAAGTTATTTATTCCGGTTGGTACGGTGGATATGGTAAAGTTGTAATTGTTGAGCACGGTATTGTAAATGGAAAACCAATAACCACTCTTTATGCACATATGAATTCAATTGCCGTTTCTAACGGACAAAGAGTTACAAAAGGGCAAGTTGTAGGATATGAAGGAACTACTGGTTACAGCACCGGACCACATTGTCACTTTGAAGTTAGAGTAAATGGCCAACCAAATAATCCGTTAAATTATATATAGTGGGAATTTAAAGTTGAAAAAGAGATTAATAACATTATTGTCAATATCATTAATAACTGCAAATACGGCATTTGCAGATTATTCTTTTGTGGATTCGTCTGATTTTACCGGAGATGCATTTTTTACACCACCTGTATTTCAAGAAAAAGCTGAAGAACAAGCAGCATCCGGACCAAAAAGAAATCCTTCTAATCCGCCAATAAAGCGTTTAAGATTAGCTATAAAGAAAAAAATAAAACAACATAAAGCTAAAAAAACAGAATTAGCCCCAACAGCTTCTGACGATGTTTATTCTGCCGGCGCTGAAACATCAGAATACGCATCAAAAGATTTAAAAGAAGAATTCGATGAAACAATGATGCCAGATGGTTTTGAAGCAGATGATGAAGCAACTGCTGAACAAAATAAAAAACGATTTTGGCATAAAAAATCCAAGACTGAAAAATTAGCTACGAAACAAGATGATAGCGAAAGCATTATTTTAGATTGCGAAAGAATTGATTATGACACTAATGCTTATTGCATGATAGCTACAGGTCAAGCCAGCGTTGATTTTGTAAAACAGGAAACAGTTGTAAAAGCAGATAAAATTACATATGACCGAATGAATAATACCATTAAGGCTGAAGGAAATGTAAAAATCATTAAAAACAATCAGATTATCAATGGTGAGTACATTTTTGTTGATATGAATGAAGAAAATGCTCTTATAGAAAAGCCTATTACACAAACTGATACAATTGAAATAAAAGCTCAAAAAGGCTACGTTTATGGAGATAAAATTGTTCAAGAAAAAGGTTCAGTTGTAGTTGACCAAAGTTTTCCAATCAACTTCCGTTCAGTTGGTAATGGACCATGGATGTCAAGAATGATTACTCCGGAAGTTGATCCAATCACTGAAAACAAAGATAATAGTGTTATTCGTTTAAAAACAAAAGATATCAAAGTTACTCAAAAAGGTGACTTAGAAATTATTTCATTAAAAAAAGCTTCTGTATTTAAAGGGCAAAGAAAAATATTAAAAATACCGGCTCTTAAAATATATACAAATAAAAATTTTGATTTTGTAGAGACAAATTCTTGGGAATTAGGTTCTTTAAGAGGTCTTGGTATGTATGTTGGTCCGGGCTTTGTATTTGAAGTTCCGGGTGGTTCGGTATTAAAAGCAATACCGATGTTAAATTACAATCACGGATTTGGTATCGGTGCCGTAGCCAGATACAGCAGTGCATCTAACTGGACACAAGCAGCTTACGGCACGTCTGACAGCAAATTTCTTATTCGAGGTAAACAAAAATTAGACGATAACTTATACTTGCAATACGCAATGAATGACTACATGAGAGAATGGTGGTTGGGTCGTCGTCGTCCAAAATATGGTGCAAGCTTAGTATACGAAAACGGATACATGACAAATAATTTTTTATTAAAAGAGAGAAAAGCTAGTTTTGCACATAGAGTAGACTTAGGTTATTATCAGGATATCGATTCAGACGGCAATTTCAAAAAATTGAGCGGTACAGGTTTGGGTACAACAAGAGCTAGATATATGTTTCAAGCTACACAAGGAATTTTTGATTACAGAAACGAAGAAAAACAAAAATCGGTAAGCTTTGACATTAATCTTCAAGGTGCAGCATCACTATATGGAACAGGTGATACACAAATAATTGGACGTATCGGTCCTGTTTTACACACACAATACAAACGCTGGATGCAAGACTTGGGTTATTATCAATCTGTTTACAGAGATGATTCTCCAATGCCAGTATTTGATGCTTACCGCTACGGAAAATCAAATGTATATTTGAGAGAATACTTTAGATTAAACAAATACATGACAGTATCATGGTTCGGTTCAATTAACCTATCCGGAGATTCTCCAAACGACAAAGCTTTTCAAGAAAATGCTTTTTACGTATCATTCGGACCTGATGATATAAAATTTAGCTTAGGTTATGATTTTGTCAGAGAAAACACATTCTTCCTTGTTGAAGTTATGATGGACGCAAAAGGTTCAAGACTTGATTATGAAAAATTAGAAATTAAACAAGATAAAAAATCACAAAAAAAACAGGATAATTCTGAAGATAATAATGAAGAAAGCGATTTTCAACAATCTAAAAAAGCCCCTGTTTTGCAACGTGCAGTAGTAGAAGATGTAAAGAATGTGGAAGATGTTTTATAAAAATAACTTAACAAAACAAATTATTAAATATGGAAAAATGTGCGGAGATAAAAATTATACTCCAGGGTATTCTGGTAACATATCAGCACGTTACAAAGATGGCATGCTAATAACTACTTCTGGTTCTTCGAATGGCTATTTAAAATCAAAACACATTGTTGAAACTGATTTTGAAGGAAAATCATTAGAAAAAAATAAAAAACCTTCAAGTGAAAAATTTCTACATATTGGCATTTACAAAAAAAGACCTGATATAAATTTTATCATTCATGTTCATGCTCCGTATTTAAGTAGCTTTGCTTCTGCCGGAAAAGATTTAACAGCTTCTATTATGGCAGAAAATGTTTTTTATTTTGGAGGAATTCCTTTAGCTGAATATGCCTTACCGTCTACTATGCAATTAGTAGAAAATACTGTAAAATTTTTTGATAGATATGATGCGGTTTTAATGGCGAATCATGGTTTTATCGTAGCTTCTAAAACACTTGAGGATGCTTATATGAAATTAGAATTAGCAGAATCTTATGCACAAGTAGTTTTAAATACTGAAATTTTAGGTGGAGCTAAAAATTTAACAGATAAAGAAACTGAGGAAATTTTAAAATTACGTAAATAAAATATTCTATTAATTAGTGGATATATGTATATAATCGAATTATTTATAAAATGGTTAAATAAGAATAAAAGAGGCGCAGGTGCAAATCCTGACGGAATATACAGAGAAACTTTTAAACCGGATAAGGATGATGCAATTGATTGTAAACACAACTTCATGCCGGTAGATAGTACAGGGACAGTACTAGCTTGTACTAAATGTGGATTTGTAGTAAAAAAGAATGAGAACTATAAGGGATAATTTATGACAAAATTTTTAGATTTTATATCGTCAAAACGCTTTAGAAATATAATGTGCTTTATATTGTTTACTTTTCTTATGACAATAACAATATCATCACAAAATTATTTTTTTCAAAAAGTTATTGAAAATGGAATCAGCAAAAAAGATATAGTAGCTCAAAAAGATATCAAAGTTATTGATACCAAAAAAACCGAACAACATAAAAAAGAAGTTGCTCAAAATGTAGAACCGATTTTGACTCAAGCTGAAGATGAATTTATTGCTACAAGCTTAGCCACACTTCAAAACTCAGTAAAAAAAATTCGTGAAAAAAATGTTAATGACGAAGTAAAAAAAGAAGAATTAAATGTTTTATTTGATGAATCAGGAAAAAAAGGATTAGTTGAATTTTTACTTAAAGCAAATAACGATGATTTACAAGATGTGTTTGACAAATCTAAAATTACACTAACATCAGTACTTAACGTGGGAATTTCCGCTAAAGATTTTGAAAATAATAATGTGAGCACAATTATTGGAAAAAATTTACCCAATAATGTTCCAAGATATCAAGGAGCTTTAATCACAGGTATTCTTAACCAAATAATAGTTCCTAATTTAGTAGTTGACGAATTTGCGACCGAAATTGCAAAGAAAAATGCCCAAAATGCTGTAAAACCATATGAAGTTGTATTTAAAAAAGGTGATAAAATTGTATTTGAAGGCGAACCAGTAACAAAATTAAAACGTGACGCTTTACGTGAAGCTGGATACAATGTTTTAGAAATTAATTATGGCGGCATATTTGGGATTTATATACTTGTTGCATTTTTCACTTTTGTTTTTCTACAATATGAAAGAAATTTTGAAAAACAATATTTTGACGTAAAAAATATGACAATGGCAGCATCCTTTACATTAGGACTTGCATTTTTGTCAGCATTATTACCAACAGGATTCTGTCCATATATAATTCCAATACCTGCTTATACTATATTAATGTCAATTTTCACAACACCAAGAAACGCATTTTTTGCTTCAACAATAGTTTTAGCACTAATTGCTATTGGCATGCATTGGAATATAGAAGTTGTCGTATCATTCATGCTTTTAAACACTGTCGTTATGACTGCAGTATCAAAACTCAAATTTTCAAAACGCTCGGATTTACTTATTGTTAGTGCAAAAATATCACTTGCAGGAATTTTAGTTGTCGGCAGTATTTATTTCCTTGAAAAATACATGATGGATATTGATAACCTTCTTATACTTAAAGATTTAGGTTGTTTAGTTACAAACTGTTTTGTAATAAGCGGTGTTTTATTATTAGGATTGTTACCAATTATAGAAAATATATTTAGAATAATGACTCCTTATGGCTTGGCAGAATTAGCCGATCATAATCAAGAATTACTAAAACGACTAATGCAAGAAGCTCCAGGTACATTTAATCACAGTTTAACAGTTTCTCATCTTTGCGAAAATGCTGCTGAAGCAATCGGAGCGAATCCTGTTTTAGCAAGAGTTGGAGCTATGTATCACGATATTGGTAAACTATTAAGACCAATGTTTTTTGTAGAAAACCAATCTTTCTATGGAATTGAAAATCCACACAAGGCTTGCACACCAAGATTTAGTAAAATGCTTATTACAGCTCACCCGAAAGATGGAGTTGAATTAGCAAAAGATGCTCATTTACCGCAAGTAATAAATAATTTTATATTACAACATCACGGGACGAGTCTTGTTAGTTATTTTTACAATGAAGCTTTAAAAGAAGAAGGTGCTGAAAATGTTAATGAAGAACAATTCAGATATCCTGGACCAAAACCAAATATGAAAGAAACTGCTATATTAATGATTGCAGATGCTGTAGAATCAGCTGTTAGAGCCGCAAAAAATCCTTCTAACGAAGAAATTGATGCCATTATTAACAAAATTATAAAAGAGCGTTTAAATGACGGACAATTGTCAGATTCTCCACTAACACTCAAGGATTTGAAAACCATCGCAGAAACATTTTCAAGAATGCTTAGAGGCATGCATCATAAACGCATTAAATATCATAACGATTTAGTTCAAGAATTGGATAAAAACAAACAAAATCACGATATCTTAGCTACATCACTAGACAAAGATTTAGAATCCAAAGTAAAAGAATTGGAAAATAAAAAAAATGACAAAAATTAATATTTTTACAGAAAATATCTTTGATAAGTGGAATGTAGATGAAAAAGATGTTATTAATAAAACGAAAAGTTTGTTAGAATATTACATCAAAAATCTTGGAACAAAATCTTGTTTAAATAATCGAGAATATGATTCAATAACATTAGACATTGTATTTTGCGATTCCGGTAAAACACAAGAATTAAACAGAGATTACAGAAACAAAGATTATCCTGCGGACATTATTACTTTTGCAATATTTGCAGATGATGAAAACAGTTTTGTTTTTGATGGAGATATTAATTTAGGCGAGATTGTTATCGCTCTTGACAAAGTAATTGCCGGAGACAATCGTGATATTAGTCATTCTAAAAATAAAGAACAAGAATTATTCTTTTTAATAAGCCATGGACTCATGCATTTGCTTGGATTTGACCATCAAAGCGAAGAAGAATACAATTTTGTTATAGAAGAACAAAGAAAAGCTTTGGAGAGCATAGAGTATGACAAAATTTAAAGCACAAGGATTTAATAATACGTTTAAAAATGCAAGAAAAGGTTTTAGACTTGTACTAAAAAGTGAATTAAATATAAGAATCCATGTTGCAATAGCAACTCTTGTAATTTTTTTAGCTATATTTTTAAAATTTACAGCTATAGAATTTTGCATTCTTTTATTCATTATAGGTCTTGTAATTGTAGCTGAAATGCTAAACACTGCTATAGAATTCACATTAGATTCTATTTATCATAACAGATATTCAAGAATGGTTGGAATGGCAAAAGATATTTCTGCCGGTGCTGTTATGTTTGCAACGATTATAAGTGTTTTTGTGGGTATAATTTTATTTGGGAGCCGACTATTAGGCTAAATTTAAGAGTTTAATAATGTTGCCATATGAGAAATATTCTTTTCTTTTTCCAATGGTAAAGTGAACGTAAATTTATTTGTTTCATAACCATCGGTTGACGCATATATTTCACCTTTATGACTTTCTATAATTTTTTTACATAAATATAAAGTTATTCCATGCCCAACTGTTGAATACTTTGGAGTACTATCAATAGTTTTGTTAAACATTGTTAAGCAATCTCTCTCCGATAATGTAATACCTTTATTAATAATTTCAAAATGAGCATAATTATCAACTTTTTTAACAGAAACAATTATTTGTTGAAATTTTTTTGAATACATTATTGCGTTTGATAACAAATTGATAAATACTGTTTTTAAATCTTCCATATCAGCTTCTACAGTTAAATTTTCAAGATTATGCATATCTAACATTAATATTATATTTTTTTCTTTTGCATTATTTTTCATTTCTTCAAAAACTTCTAATATTAATTCCGGAATATTAATGTTTTCATATACAATATGCTTTTGTCCATTCTCTAAACGATATGTTTTTAAAACCATAGATATCATTTCCAAAATATACTTACACGAGTTTTCAATTTGATGCAACAATTCATTTTGTTCAGAATTAATATCTCCCATAACACCATTTTTAATAAGTTCTAAACCACGTAATTGTGCTAATGTTGGGATCTTCAAATCGTGAATAAGAGTTTCTATAAAACATTCTTTTTGACGTTCTATTTCTTTTTCAGCTTCCATGTTTTCGTACATTACCAATAAATATTGAACATTTCCATTTTCATCATAAACAGGAGCCTTGTGAACACGTGCCCAGAACATCTTACCTTTAAAAGATATTTTACGTTCAATAACAACCGGCTTTCCGGTTTTATAAATTTCTAATTCTTCATCACGTACAAAATCAAGATACTCTTTTTCATAGGCATCTTCCAATGTCATTTCATTAAATTTCTTTCCATCTTTTACAATAATTTCTTCAAAAGAGGAACTACCTACAATTAATTTATTATCCAAATCTTTCATAAAAGCATACATAGGCATATTATTAAGCATACAATGAAGTTGCTCACTCGTTTCTCTAGCACTCTTAGTTATTTTATAAATTTCTGTAATATTATTTATTGCAACAATAAAACCACTCAAAGCTTTATCATTTTTACAAACAGGAATTGTTAAAATATTAAAAATACCCAATTCTCCTGATGGTAAATAAAATTTTTCTATAAATTGCATAGATTTACCACTTTTATAAGCATTTCTAGATTTAATATAAACTTCATCCATAACTTCTTCTACACGCTTATCATCTTTTAAAAGATATTTTAACAAAACACGTGCATTTTGATTTTCTACATCTTCATGACGAATGTTAAATGTATTACAAAAAGTTTCGTTACATGTTTTTATTCTATACTCCAAATCGTGATATAAAATCATATCTTTTGAAGAATTAAACATTAAATTAAACAAATCAATTTGATCTTTTAATTCCATTTTTATATAACTTTGTAGTTTTAAATGCTTAAACACATAGCAAACTAAAATAACAACTACACATAATAATGCTAAAACATCATCAGTTGTTTTATACAATACAAATAATAAAACACCGAGTACGGTTAAAGTTATTAAATCCTTTACTTTATTCATAATAGCATCTCATTTTATCTACTACATAATATTACATTATAATTCTGCTATTATATATTACCTACGTGGGTAAAGAATTCATCAAAGTTTTGTGCAATTTAACATTGTGAACACGCAAAAAATCAACATTTTTCATTATTAAAGGATAAGAATAAGCTAATGTTAAAGAATCCTTTAAAGCATTATCATTTATATCCAAACCAATAAATCTTTTTCTCGATATACCGACCATAACAGGACAATGTAATCCATAAAAATCTTCTATATTATCTATTATTATAAAATTATTCTTGCGTGATTTTCCAAAACCTATCCCTGGATCAACAATAATATTATTTATTCCATATTCTTTAGCATAATTAATTTTTTTGTTCAAATTTACAAAAATTTCATCAACCACATTGTTATAAACAGGTTCGTCACTTGGAGTTCCTTTTGAATGCTGTAATATAATACCAGCATTGTATTTTGAAACAACTTTGAGGATATTAGAATCATATTCCGCTCCGGATACATCATTAATAATATTCACTCCAAGATTTAAAGCAAAATCAGCAACCTCAGAACTTCTTGTATCTACACTTATTAAAAGTTTTCCACCAAATTCTTTTTGAGCAAATTCCAACACCGGTTTTAAGCGTTTTATTTGTTCTTCAGAACTTACTGAAATAGAATTAGGACGTGTACTTTCCGCACCTATATCAACCATATCTGCGCCGTCTTCAAACAATTCTACAAGTTTTTGTTGAGCTTTATATGACTCATTATACAATCCACCATCAGAAAAAGAATCTGGAGTAACATTTAAAATACCAACTATTTTAGTTTTTCTAGCAGATGGAATTAAGAACTCTTCAATTTCTTTTGCTAAAATTGCTAATTTAAATGGCTGGAATTTTAATTTTTCAGCAATTTTTACTAATTGAGAGTAACTTCCGCATAAAATCACATCAGATTTTTCAACTTTTCCAGTTATAACATTTTTATTAATGGCGCAATCTGCACCAAAAATTAATGCAATTTGTTTCAAAATATTTGCTTGGGCTAAAGACAAATTGTAAATTTTTATATTTTTATATCGAAATTTTTCCGCAATTTTCTCTCTATAAGATGAATCAAATTCTATAGTAGCTAATTCATCTTGAATATTATTATATTCAACTTGTCTTAATAAAAACTTATTCATGTCCTGATTTTACCATAATGAAATACTTTATGAAACAAAATGTTACTCGACAAAAATAAAACTATATGACATAATATTATTACTCTATATAGATGTTTATTTTGTTCCTACATTTTTATAAATAGGGAGAGTAAGCTCTATAATATTTGAAGTATACCCGCCGATTTAAAATCGCCAGCAGGAAACGGATTTATTAAGGCACTCACCCACCTGCGAGACATTGCAGGTAACAAAATCGCATTTATATAGAGTAACATTAAAGGGCGGATGCGAAGCATCCGCCCTTTAATTATTTACCTAAACCTTTATAATTTTAACTCTTTTTTTAATTCTTCCAACTTTTCAACAGAATCAGTTTCAAAATAAATTCTCAAAAGAGGCTCCGTACCACTTGGTCTTACAAGAATTTTTGTTTTATCGCCGAGCATCAATTTTACACCATCTTTTGTATCAATATCAGTTACTTTATATATCGCAACATTAGTCAATATTTTCGCTTTATCTAAAATAGGTTTTATTTCCGATTTATCATTTAGTTTTAAATCAATCCTATCTGTAAAGAATTTTGAACCTGCTATATTTGAAATTTCTTCTTGAAGTTCAACGAGAGATTTACCTGTATCAGCCATTGTTTCTAAAATTAACAAATTAGCTAAAAGCCCGTCTTTTTCAGGAATATGTCCCTTTATACTTAAACCACCTGATTCTTCACCACCGATTATAACATCATTTTTACGCATAGCTTCGCCAACATGTTTAAAACCAACAGCAGTTTCTATAACCGGAACATTTAATTTTTTTGCGACATTGTCTATTAATAAGCTTGAACCAACAGTTTTTACAACACTTCCTGTATATCCTTTTGTTTGCAAATGTTTTAATAAAATTGCAATAATTTCATTTGGAGATACATACTCTCCTTTTTCATTAATAACTCCAAACCTATCAGCATCACCATCATTAGCAAGTCCAATAGAATTCGGCATTGTTTTTACTTGTTCTATAAGTTCTTTCATAAATTTAGGCTTAGGATCCGGCATGCCACCACCGAAATTTACATCATGATACATATGCAAAGATGAAAATTTGATATTGTTTTCTTCCAATAGTTTATCAAAATATCCTATTGAAGCAGAATACAAACCATCAAAAATAATATTTGTTTTTAATTTTTTTATTACATTAATATCAACAAGTTCTAACAAATGTTTATTATATTTTATACTAAAATCAACTTTATTTATGGAACCGGAATTTATTTTTTTCTTAAACTCTTTATCTATATTAGCAACAATTTCATCAGTAATTTCAGATGTAGCAGGCCCTGCGTAATCCGGAATAAATTTCATTCCCAAATATTCAGGAGGATTATGAGAAGCCGTAAACATAATAGCACATCCGTTTTCTACAAGTGCATTATATGCAAGAATCGGAGTTGGAACTATTCTAGAAGAATAAAGGACATCAAATCCACATTCTTCAAGTATTGTTGCACATAACCAAGAATATTCATCTGCCATTTTTCTTGGATCATATCCAATTAAAATCTTTTTATCAAATCCAAAATTTTCAGCAACATATTTTGCTATTGCAAGCGTTACTCTCTCAACATTTTCTTTTGTGAAATCCTTATCAAGTATGGCTCTCCAGCCATCAGTTCCAAATGTAATTCCCATTTTTTAACCCATTCTCATATATTTATGTATTTCTGCATTTTTCTTTAGTTGTTCTAAATATTCCTTTACAACCTTTTCCTCTGGAGTTTTTCTTCTAAATTTATCTAAAAAAAGTACTTTCATAATACCTCTGCCAATTTTAGAAAATAATGGTATTCCAGAAGCTTTTGGAGCTTTTACTTGAGGTAAAAGCTCCAAATTCTCACTAGCTAATTTGCCAAAAGCTTTAGAAGCATTCTTAAAATCCTTATAATTTCCACTCATTGCTGCAATCACTTTATCTGTTGCATATTGCGATAACTGTCTTACGACAGGATTAATGCTTTCTACTTTCATTTTATATTTCCCTTAATTTACCCCTAACTTATTTTGCTTGTGTCCATTTTACACCCATTGGATCTATAGCAAAATCCGTACCTTGGTCTGTTGTTGAAAACTTAATTGGAATTCTAGCTGTTCTAGAACAAGCTTTAACTGTCCAAACTTCTTCCCAACTACCATTGTTTTTAGGTTTAGTCACTTCTGTATTAGAAATAGAATATTCTTGACAATCTGCAGTTGCAATTCTTAAGCCATATGCATACACAGGAAATAACATTTCTGACTGTAATCTTCCATCCGCAAGAGTTTTTCCCGGTACAGGCACTTTTGTATCATAACTATAAGCAAATGCTACAGTAGTCAAAGCAATAGTCACTAAAGTTATTAATAAACCTTTTTTCATATTCTACACCCTTTCTTGATATTCACATTACTATAATATATTTATAATTTATTTACTTGTCAAACATTTGCTTTATGCCATCAACAGAGCTTAAAATTCCAGTTGCTTCATAAGGCATATAAACAACTTTATTGTCTTTTCCACTTGTCATTGCTTGCATCATTTCTAAATATTTCATTGCAATCAAATACTTATCCGGTTGACCTTTATCTGCAAGAGCATCAATAATTCTTTGAATAGCTTCTTTTTCACCATCAGCTTCTAAAATTCTAGCTTGCGCAACACCTTCTGCACGTAAAATATTAGCTTTCTTTTCACCTTCTGCTCTATTGATTGCAGCTTCTTTTTCACCTTCTGCTTTTAATACTGCTGATTTTTTCAAACCTTCAGCTTCTAAAATAGCAGCACGTCTATCACGTTCAGCTTTCATTTGTTTTTCCATCGCAGATTGAATATCAGCTGGAGGAATAATATCTTGAAGTTCTACTCTGTTAACTTTTACCCCCCATTTATTGGTAGCATCATCTAAAATTGCTCGCAATTCATGGTTAATTTTATCTCTTGAAACTAAACTTTCGTCCAAATCTAATTGCCCAACAAGATTTCTTAAGTTAGTTTGAGTTAATTTTTCAATAGCATCAGGTAAATTCTGAATTTCATAAACTGCAGATTTTGGATCTACTATTTGAAAATATAAAAGCGCATTGATGCTTATAGATACGTTATCTTTTGTAATAACATTTTGTCTAGGAAAATCATAAACAGCTTCTCTCAAGTCGATTTTAGTTCTCTTTTGAATTACAGAATATGAAGAGCCATCAAAACTTTTTTGCGTAATTTTCCAATCAATTGCTCTAGGTGCTTCAATTACAGGAATAATAAAATTAAATCCGGATTGTAATACTCTATCAAATTTTCCTAATCTTTCAACAATAACAACTTCTGCTTGTTGAACAATAATTACACCTTTCATAATGAAAATAATTGCTAAAACAATTAAAAACACTGATAACTGAAACATATAAAACTCCTATTCTTTTTCTACAAACATAATTAAACTATCATTTTTTACTATTTTAACATCAACTCCAGCTGGAATTGATTGACCATCTAAACTTCTTGCTTCCCAGCGTTCACCATAAATAGTAATAACACCTTTATCTTTATTTACTTCTTCTATAACTTTTGCTACTTTTCCAATATATTTACCTTCAATTCCGGTTTCTGTATCTTTTGATTTTTTTCTTAATAAAATCGGTCTTAAAAACACAAACGATATAAACGAAAAAAAGAAAAATATTAAAACAAGTGCAAAATGATTTAATGTAAATAAAGAAGCAACTGCAGTAATAAAGGCAGCCAATGCAAAATTCAAAAAGAACATACTAGGCGTGAAGATTTCAAGTATTACAAACGCAATACCTACGACACATAACATTTGCCACATTAACACTATATTTTTACTCCTCTATTAATGAATTAATTTCAGCAACCATTTCATCAGGATTAAAACCATGGACCTTTGCACCTGCTTCAAGGTTTTCAAAGTGAGCTGCAGCACAACCAATACATCCCATGCCATATTTTTGGAAAACAGCAACTGCTTCAGGATGCGCTTGAACAATTTCCATAATTCCCATTTCTTTAGTAACTTTTGCCATATTTAACCTCGCTTTCAAAACTTGACATATCCATAAAAATACTTAAATAAGTAGTGTAATTATACCATAACATTGAAAGGAATAAAATATGCAATTTATTAAAAACTTTTTTAAGCATGACAGCGTAATCGGACTTTGCGGATTAAAGAAAAAAACAATGTATCAACATATAGAAGTTCCACAAAGTTATAAAAAAACATATGTCCAAAACACGCAAAATAACTACTTATTAATCTAGTTCGTAAAAATTTTAAATCAAAAGTTTTAATTTTTCAATTCTTTTGTTTGAAGCAATAATTGCGTTTTTTAAGTTTACATTATTTTGAGCTCGTTTAATAATTTCTTCAATAGTATTAATAGCATTTTCATCAGCATCACGAAATATAAACATATCGACACCTGCCAAAATCGCCATTATACAAGCTTCTACACTTCCATATCCCTGAACACCATTCATGACCATGTCATCAGAAATTATCACCCCTTGATAATTTAAAATATTCCTCAAATATCCAATTACATTTTTACTTAAAGATGAAGGTATTACTTCTTTATCAAAACAAGTACAATGCAAATGTGCAACCATTATCATTTCACACTCAATATTTTCCTTAAACGGACGTATGTGAAATTTTTCCATATCATCCATAGAGAGATTAATTTCCGGTAAAGTCTTATGACTATCCGAATTTGCATCGCCATGTCCGGGAAAATGTTTTAAACAAGGTATTATTCCCTGTTTACGATATATTTCTGATACAATTTTTACTCCATTTGAGACATCTTTTGGATTATCTGCAAATGCTCTTTCTCCAATAATCGGATTATCAGGATTTGTATTAACATCTGCGCATGGCGCAAAATTCATATTCAAACCATAACTTTTGAGTTCATTAGCAATTTTTAAAGTCTGTGACCTTAAAAATTCTTCACCTTTTTCATAAGCAAATTTTGGAGAAAGATACCTTGCATGAATATTCTCTGTTCTTTCTACTCTCCCACCTTCTTGATCAATTGATAAAAAAAGTGATCTATATGCTTTTTTCTTAATTTCTTTTACAAATTCAGTAAATTGCTCTTTTGAAGTTATATCACGTGTAAAAAATATAACTCCTCCAAGTCCGCAATTAAGTGCTTTGTCAAAAAGCTTTCTACTTCCTGCAGCATCCTGTGTTCCAAGGATAAATTTTTGATAAATCATTTTTTTCATATAATATATCATACATTTAATTGATTAGAAAAATCAACTTTTTATTATAATTATTGTATAATAAGATTAGGGATAAAGAGGATTAGCAATGAGTATTAATATTAAAAAGATTGTTTTATCAACTATTGTGGGATTTTTATTGTTATCAGCGATAAGCTTGGATGTATCAGCTGCAAAAAAATCTTCTAAATTATCTAAAGAAGCTATTACTGAAATGTCTGAAACAATAGACAAATTAACAGAAAAAATTTACGGAAGAGCACTTTTATCTCCACAAGATAATGAAACTTTAATTGGAATTAAAATAAAATTAGACAATCAAATGCTTGTATCTACTTCAACAGAACTTGCACCACTTTATTATAAAGCTGGAAATGTCTATAAATTAAGAGATATGAAACCAGAAGCAATTGAATGTTATCAAACAATTTTAGAAAACTTTTCAGATACAGCACTTGCTCCAAAAGCAAGAACTGCTTTAGAATCTTTAGGAGTTACAGTTGCGGTTCCAACAAATACTGATGAAGCATCTGAAGATGAAGGAATTTAATTAATAAAAACAATAAAAAAAAAGAAGCGAAAATAAAATCGCTTCTTTTTTTATTACATTTATAATAATTACTTATTTTGTAGTTTGAATAAATAAACTAATCAAATCATTCAATGAAGAATACTGTTTTTGATAACTTTGAGATTGTTTTTCTAAAGTCAAAATTTGTTTTTTATATTCTTGAATCGAAGATTGACATTCTCTTGCTGAAACTTTCAAATTTTCTTGAACTTGTTGTGCATCTTGCAATACACTTTTCATTGAAATACCTAAAGCTTCCATCGTTTGTTTTATAATTTGTGCTCCGGTATGACGTGAAACACCACTTGGCAATTGTGAAATTAATTTTTTAAGTACTGTTATATTTGCCGGCATTTCGAAAGGTTCACTCATTGTATCAGCAACCGGCGATTTAACTGGTTGTGTTTCTGCAAAAAATGGATCTTTTTCCTCTTCTATATCATCAAAGAAATTTTTTGATTTTGTTGTTTTTACAGGTTCAGCAAAAAAATCATCTGATTGTGATGATGCAAATATATCATCATTAGATGGAATTGAAACCGGAGCTGAATCAAAAACACTCATATCAGTATCTTGTGCATCCATATTTTCAGCTTGTTTTTTCAAAGCTTCTACTATCTTTTTTCCAACACTTTCATTATTCGGCATAATTTTACTCCCTCATAGGTTTACTAAAGTTATTATATGTAAAACATATACAATTTCAAACATAATGTAATGTTTTGTAAAAATAAATCAATTTAAAAAACATACTAATTTAAAAAAGAAATTACATATTAACTATATTCTTTTTCGTGATTTTGGATCAAGAATATCCCTAACAGCATCACCCAACACATTAAACGATAAAACAGCTATAAAAATCAATACCCCAGGAGATAAAAGCCATGGCCTATATAAAATATTTGTAAATTCTTGAGCTTCTTTTAACATATTACCCCAGCTTGCGTCCGGTTGTTGGATACCTAAACCGAGAAAACTCAACCCTGATTCAGCAAGAATATATGATGGAATACTTAATGTCATTGCAATTATTACATAACTTGTTGTCTGCGGTAATATATGTTTAATAATAATTCGCCAATGGGATGCTCCCAAAACTTTCTCTGCCAAAACAAAGTCTTCTTTTTTTACAGACAATACCATCCCTCTAACAACTCTGGCAAAACCTGCCCAACCTATTAATGCTAATATTATTACAATTAAAGCAAATCGCTGAATACTTGTCATTCCAGACGGCAAAATTGCTGCTAAAATTATTAGTAAATAAAAACTTGGTATAGCCATAATTGCTTCTGCAAATCTCATCATTAAAGTATCAATAATACCTCCAAAATAGCCGGAAATTCCGCCATAAATCAACCC
This sequence comes from uncultured Candidatus Melainabacteria bacterium, assembly GCA_934754425.1. GTDB lineage: Bacteria > Cyanobacteriota > Vampirovibrionia > Gastranaerophilales > Gastranaerophilaceae > CAG-196. The sequence goes on from CAKVIN010000018.1 coordinate 45,317, forward strand.
AATAGGAAAAACAATAAGCAATGACAAAAAACCAACAGTCATTGAAATTCTTCCGCCAAAAAGCAATCTTGAAAAAACATCTCTTCCGTTTATATCAGTACCTAAAAGATATAATTGTCCTCCATTTTCAGTGCCAAATAAGTGCCTGTGAGTTTTTATTATTCCTAAAAATTTATATTCTTCTGCTTTTGGAAATATTTTTATATAATATTTTTTTGTTCTATCTTGTTTAAATACAGTTTGCATAAGAGCCGGTTCATACTCTCTTATATAATTATATGTATAAGGTCTGGAAAATTTACCGTCTGTAGTTATCGTATAAATTTTAGATGGTGGCGCATAAGACATATTTCTATTTGAATATGTACTTGAATAAGGAGCAATAAAATCGGCAAACAGAATTACAAGATATAAAATCGCAAGTATTATAAATGCAGTTTTCGTAAATTTATCTTGAAATATTTTTTTTAAAATTTCTGCCATTACACTATTATCCTCTATTTATTTCTTACTCTAGGGTCTGTTATCATAAGTAAAATATCTGCTAATAAATTGCCCAAAATTAGCATAATAGTTCCCATCATAAGCGAAGCCATTACCAGATTTATATCAGATTTCATAACCGCTTCTAAAATTAATCTGCCTAATCCTGGGTATTGAAAAACGTATTCTGTTAAAGCAGCACCACTCAATAAACCTGCAAATTCAAATCCTAACAATGTTATCATAGGATTAATTGCATTTCTTAAAGCATGTTTAAATAAAACATTCCATTCACTTAACCCTTTCGCTCTTGCAAATTTTACATAATCACTATCTAAAACTTCTAGCATATTTGCACGCATTTGACGTTGCAATCCTGATAAAGAAATCGTAAACAAAACAATAGATGGTAATATTAAATGCTTTGAAATATCCAAAATTTTAGCGAAAAAATTCATTTCATTAAAATTATAACTTGTCAAACCTCCAACAGGAAACAAACCTGTTTTTACTGCAAACATAAGCATTAAAATTGCAAAGAAAAATGATGGAATTGCCATCCCAATACTTGATAAAACCGTAAGTAACCTATCTAGCGAACTTTCTCTTTTTACTGCAGCTAAAACTCCAAGCGGAATTCCGACAGTCCAAGTCATAAATATTACAACTATTGTTAACAAAAGCGTATTTGGTATTCGTTCTTTAAGCTTTGTAGATACTTTTTCTCCGGAAGAAGTATATCCTAAATCTCCCTTAATAAAAGATTTTGCCCAAGAAAAGTATTGAACATAAATCGGTTTATCCAAATTTAGTCTTTTTATTTCTTTGTTCAGTGTTTCTTGCGAAATAGAAGGATTTAACCTAAGTTCTGCAAGAGGATCAACAGGTGATAATCTGATTATAAAAAAACTAATCATAGATACTATAATCAAAAGCGGTATGACCTGTAAAATTCTTTTAGATATATATTTTAAAAAATCCACGTTTATTAATCCTCATCACTTTTCTATATATATTTCATCAAGATTATAAATTAATCCGCTCAAACCTGTAGGAAAAATATTTTTGAATTTTTTGCGAATTGCAGTAATTCTTATTGGTGAATACAAATATATTATTGGTTTTTCATTATAAATAATTGTTTGATATCTGTCATACAAAGGTTTCCTCTCTGCAAAAGTAAGTTTTAAAGCTCCTTCTCTAAAGATTTCATCCAACTCTTTTTCCCATTCTAACCTATCATCAAAAGTATAATCTTGTGGTCTTTGGTTAAACAAATGCAAACTTCCTTTAGATGTCCATACATTTTTACCATCATGAGGCTCCAACGGAGAACCTGTTAATCCCATAATCGCCATATCCCAATCATATGTATTTGTTAGCTTGTTTACTAGAGAATTAAATTCTAAAGGTTTAAAATTAACTTTCATCCCTAAATCTTCTAAATCTTGCTTTATCATTACCCCAAGAGATTCTCTTTCGAGATTGCCTGCATTTGTATATAAATCAAATTCAACCCTATTACCTTTTGAATCGTAAAGAATTCCTTCTTTATTTATAAATCCTGCTTTTTCTAAACTTTTCTTCGCAACATTGATATCACAAGGATGACCTTTTATATACTTATTTAAGTATATAGAATTCAAACTCTCTGCTGTAAATAAAGGTTCTGCTACACCAAACGCAACATTTTGAACCATATTTTTTCTATCAATTGCCCAATCGATAGCGGCTCTAAAATCTCTATTTGCAAACCAACTATGTTTTACAGGATTAACATAAGGCTTACCATTCTTATCTTTTCTATCATTCAAATTAATAGTGATAAACAAAGTTCCTGTATCAGCACCCAAATTATAAATAACATAATCTGAATCAGGTTCTTTTATCTTATATCGAGCGACATTTGAACCACGTAAACCTAATACATCAACCTCTTTCGCCTCAAATTTCAGAATTTCATTATTTGTATCACCAACAATTAAATAAACCAATTTATCTAAATATGGTAATTTTTGATTTTTCAGATTAATTTTGTAATAATTCGGATTTCTTACAAAAACTACACGCTGTGCCGCAACATATTCTTTTAAAATAAAAGCCCCGCTTGTCACTTCGGGTTTTGTATTTGAGCTTAAAAAAGCATTAAATACTGACTCACCTTGATCAGAATATGCTTTAAAATAATGCTTAGGAACTATTGGATAAGATAATTGTCTTAAAAAAGGTGCAAAAGGTTTTGCTGTTGTAAATTTTACAGTATAATCATCCAATTTTTCTAGAGTCGGTAATTCGCCATCAACAATCATTGCATCCATTGCAGAAGGATTTCCCAAACCTTTAAAAACTATTTCATTATAGGTATATATAACGTCATCAGCTGTAATGAGTTTTCCATCTGACCAAGTTACCCCATGTCTTAAATGAATAATATAATCATTGTTATTAATCTCAAACGATTTCGCAAGAAGTGGTTCAACTTCACCATTTCTAGGATTTGTACCTACAAGTCCATCATACATTAATCCTGCCATAGCAGCAGAAGTTGCATCTTTCGTATTACAAGGATTAAATGTTTTTGGACCTTCGCCTATCGTAGAAAGTATTAATTCCCCACCAAACTCCCCAACAGGAGCTTGAGATTGTAAATAATCAATTCCATTTATCGTTACATTTTTTTCTTTATTTGGATAAATTATTGTCTGTAAATTGTGCTGTTCTATCCTTTCCGGCATGTTAAACGGTACATCTTTTCTGATGCAAATTCTTAGCAATATCCCCAAAAATATTAGCAATAAAATTACTATATAAAATTTTTTCATACATAAAAGAATATCATATAGAAAAAAAAATTTCTTAGTCCATTGGGTTAAAACAATATTACAAAATGTAACAATTTTTCAAAAAAATGTCTAAAAAGCTAAAGTTTTAATCAAAATGTGCCGTAAACCAT
>CAKVIN010000019.1 GCA_934754425.1 uncultured Candidatus Melainabacteria bacterium
GAAGATAAAAAACAAAATGAAATTGAATTTGATTCTGATATCAAAGAAGAAGATATTCCGCAAAATAATCTTTTTAACAAATTTGTTAATTGGTTCAGGATAAAGAAAGCATAATATTCGTACTATATGCTATTAATACGGAGCTGGTAGTTTTTAAGTAATCCGGTAATCACAACGCAGTAGCCGACCCAATGTCTACGTGCGGGGGTAAATACACATTGAACTTGTAGTTCCACCATTGAGGCGGAGTCTGTAGTTATTAAAAAAATCCAGTCATCCCCACCATGCAGCCGACCAAATGTCTACGTGCGTAGCACAAATGCATATTGAACTTGTAGTTTTGCGCTACGTCATTGCGAGCGTATTTCACTTCACTTTCAAATGTGTAGTGCAACCTACAAGCTAGTAAGTGTAGTGTAAAATGAAGCAATCCAGTCACTAGATTAGTAATATGAAATTTAGTCTATAATAAAATGCTAAAGTTATGGATTGCCACGAAAATTCTCGGAAATTTATATATGGCTACAAAATTAAAGTCTAAATTTTCTCGCAATGACGTGGCACACTTGTATTCAAAAAAATACGCCATACTTGTAATTACGATTACCAACCGTTTTAAAACAACTTTCCACTTTCAATTTCCCACTTTCCACATAAAAAAGCCGACCCAATGTCTACGGAGGTAACACCGGTAGTCCCACCATTGAGGGTGACTAATAGAGACAAGATAATCTAGTAATTTTTCCAATGTCACCCGACATAATGTCTACGTGCGTAACACTGGTAATCCCACCATTGAGGCGGAGTTTGTAGTTTTTAAAATATTTTGTAGTTTTTATCAAGAAGCCGACCAAATATCTACGTACGTAGTACCTACGTGCGTAGCACCTATTTTACTTTTATTTCATTTGTTATATCTTTTCCTCCGTAGAGCAATACACTTTTGGCAAAAACATAATCATAGTTTTCTGTTTTAGCTTTTTTAGCTATTTCATCCTTAATATTTTTTTCTATGTTATTCAATCGAGAGTTATAATCATTTTCCAATGCAGTTTTTTTAGAATTAAATTCTTTTGTATACTTTTCTTCTAACTGTAGAATTTTTGCACTGTCAGTTTGATTAGAAATCTCACCACGAGCATTTACGATAATTTTATTTAACTCTTCCATTTTTTTTGCATGTTCTTGTTTCAATTGTTTAACCTGATTAGAACTACTTACAATTTTCTGTAAATCAACAACGGCAATACTTTCGGTTGCTTGAGCATAATTCATTGTCATAAAAACTCCTATCACTAATATTAAAAAAGATTTTCTCATAATTTGTTTTCTCCTCAGATATACTGAACTTATTTTGTTCTATTTGAGGTTAAAAAACATTACCCAATTAGAGAAAATTTTTTAATTAAATTGTTTCAAAACAATTTTTAGCATGATAAGAGCTTCTAACAAGCGGCCCTATTTGAAAATTCTTGAATCCTACTTTTCGAGCAAGTTCTTTTAAGTTTTCAAATTCTTCTAAAGTATAGTATTTTTCAACTTGTAAATGTTGTTTAGAAGGTTGAATATATTGCCCAACGGTTAAAATATCAACTCCTGCATTTTTCAAATCAAAAAAAGTTTCTTCTATTTCTTCAAAACTTTCACCAAGTCCGACCATCAACCCTGATTTTGTAACAATTGCGGAATTATTTTTTATATATTTTAAAACTTCTAATGACCTATCATAGCTTCCTTGTGGTCTTGCGGTTTTAAAAACAGAGCGTACAGTTTCTATGTTGTGATTAAATACATCAGGTTTTGCAGAAATTATTGTATCTAAAGCTGAGAACAAAGGTTTTGTAAAATCTTCTTTAGAGCGAAAATCCGGAGTTAGAATTTCTATTTTAGCATCACAAATTTTTCTTATCTCATCAATACAATTTTTAAAATGTTCAGCACCACCATCCGGCAAATCATCACGAGCAACGGATGTAATTACTGCAAATTTAAGGTTCAGCTCTTTTATTGCTTCTGCTACGTGCTTGGGCTCATCCAAATCCAGAACTTCAGGTTTAGAGGTTGAGATGTTGCAATATCTACAATTTCTTGTGCAAACTTGTCCCATAATCAGAAATGTTGCTGTATTTGCGGAATAACATTCGCTTTTATTCGGGCATCTTGCACCTTCACAAACCGTATTTAGAGCTTTGGTTTTTAAAATTCTTCTTACGGTTTTAGTTTTTTCAGTATCAATAATTGGTCGTTTCAAATACTCAGGTAGCCTTGGCATTTTTATTCCTCATTAAATATTTTCAAACGAATCAATCGCAATATCTACAATAGCAGTACCATCGTGTTTAATTGCTTTTTCTAGAGCAGGGATTAATTCTTCTTTGGTGTTAACTCTTATTGCATATAAATCATAGGCTTCAGCAATCTTTGTAAAATCCGGATTAGTCATTTCTACTTGATATCTATGATTGTAGAGTTTTTCTTGCATTTGGCGAACCATTCCTAAATATCCGTTGTTCATAATAATAATTTTTACCGGAATATGATGTTCACGACAGGTTGCAAGCTCTTGTAAATTCATCTGAAACGAGCCGTCGCCGGTTATATTAAGCACAAGATTATTCGGGTTTGCAATATAGGCTCCCATTGCAGCAGGAAGTCCAAACCCCATTGTACCAAGTCCTCCGGAGGTTATAAATTTTCTAGGCTTGTTGAAGTGAAAAAATTGTGCTGTTAACATTTGATGTTGCCCTACATCAGTTACTACAATTGGTTCATAGTATTTTGTAAATTCCGAAAGTGTTTCTAGTACAAAAGATGAGTGTAGACGAGTGCAATTTTCTTCCGGCATCAAAAATTCTTCATCTTCACCCTTAAGAAAATCTGCTTCCATTCTCCATTTATCTTGCGGAGTAAATAAATCTTGTTTTTTTATGCATTGAGTTAGAAATTCTTTAACGTCTGCACTGATTTCTAGTTGGAATTTTGGATTGTTATGTATTAAATTAATAGAAACGACTTTGCAATTTTTAGCAAAATCATTCTTTTTGCAAGTTGTTCTATCAGAAAAAGCAACTCCCAGCGCTATTAACAAATCACATTGGCTTAAAGCTTCATTAGCAGCTTCAACCCCATTCATACCAATCATTCCGAGATACAAATTATTTTCTGAGGGATAAATTCCGATACCCATAAGAGTAGAAATTACCGGAATTTGTAGAATTGATATAAATTTTTCGACTTCACTTGCTGAATCTGTGCAACCTCCACCAACAAGAATTAGCGGACGTTGTGCATTCTTTAATAAAGAACTTATTTCAATAATTTCATTGGAAAAATCTATAGAAACATCATTTTTTTTATTTGTAGATTCAATAGACTTTAATTCGTATTCATTTTCAAGAATATTTCTTGGGAGCACGATAACTACCGGCCCTTTTACTCCGGTAGAAGCTTCAAAGAAAGCCTCTTTAATAATATATGAAATATCATCACTTTTTTTAACTTCAAAAACTTTTTTAGCAATAGGTTTTGAGAGTGAACCAATATCTACTTTTTGAAAAATTTTGCCACTTTTATTTCCTGTTGACACATCACCTGCTAAGATTACTAACGGGGTAGAATCCGCATACGCATTAGCAATGCCGGTGAGAGTATTTGTAAACCCTGGCCCTGAAGTCACAAGAACAACACCAGCATTTCCACTGGTTCTTGCATAACCTTCTGCTGCATGAATAGCAGCTTGTTCGTGCCTAGCCAAATAATGACGAATTTTTGGAGTATTAGCTAATTCATTATAAACACTTAGAACAGATGCTCCAGGATATCCAAACACACTATCCACTTCCATTTCTAAAAGAGTTTGCACTAAAACAGATGCTGATGTTTTTGTTTTAATTGTATGTGTCATAGCATAGTAATTATACACAAAATGAAAAGAGCGAGCAATAATTACAAAAAAATGTAAACAAATACTTGATTTCTAATTTTGTTTAAAGTAAGATAAACATGCATTAGCGATTTTAGATATCGGGATGTAGCGCAGTTTGACTCTGCCGAAGAAAAGGTGACTAAACGTCACGTTTTCTGAGAGGTAGCACCGGAGGTGCGCTAGCAAACCAAAAAATTGAAAACTGAATATCGGGATGTAGCGCAGTTTGGTAGCGCACCTCGCTTGGGACGAGGGGGTCGCACGTTCGAATCGTGTCATCCCGACCATTTAAAAAAAGACTTTCAGCGTTTTGTTGAAAGTCTTTTTTAATGATTATAATAATCGTGTACAAGTACATAGTTAGTACATAATTTAGGGGAAATATATAGGGGTATTGTTATGAACTTGTCCTAATATTTGTAATATAATGGCATAAAGGGTAGTAGTATCATCACAACCCACCCACACACGTTTTTACTAAGAAATCGGTGGAAAGGGGGTGATAAAATATGATTGACAAAATAATAATGCTACTATTCGTAGCAACGCTATTCATAGTAGCACTAAAAATTAGTTAATCATAGGGTACTAAGTGAAGTCCTCGACATCTTTTGCGAGCCGTCGGGGGCTTCCCCCTATATACACATTATTTACCATAACCCTTATTTTGTCAAGTGTTGAGGATAAAGTTGTTAATTTGTATTACAGCTATTCTATATACATACCTTAATAAAATTATTATCACATTTCATACAGGGCTAACATTCTAGAGGTGTACTAAAGCACAATACTTTTGAATACTAAAATAGAGCCTAATTTAGACGGCTCTATAAAAAATAATGTCGAAGAAGGGACTCGAACCCTCAAAGCGTTTGCTACATGAACCTGAATCATGCGCGTCTACCAATTCCGCCACTTCGACATATTCTATATTATAATCCAAAACCGTTAGGCGGAATTGGAGATCTTATATACGGCTCATCTCACTCTCGTTTCGAACTCGCCTTCCTCTATAAAAACTTGACATTTAGTCAACTTTTTACAGAGTTCTTGGCTCATCTCACTCTCGTTCGAATTCGCCTGCTCCATTTTGGACTTGACATTGAGTCAACTCCTAAACAGAGTCCTACTTCGACATATTTATATTATAATCCAAAACCGTTTGCCAGAATTGGGTATTTTATAAATATTAATCTCTTGCAAACTCAATTCTATTACAAAATCAAAAAAATTTAACTACCTTACTAAATGATTTTTCTCCATAACACGATATACTATGATTGATTATCAAAACGAGGTTTTTATGAAAATTGTATATTTTGACGTAGAAAATTATGAAATAAAATTTCTTAAAAAAAATAATGAAAGTAAGTATAATTATTTTTTAGAACCAAATTCTCTTAACAATATAACAAAAATCAATCCGGAATATTTAGATGCAGACATAATCTCTGTATTTACATCATCACAAATTACAAAATCTGTTCTTGAGCAATTCAAAAACCTTAAACTTATTGCTCTTCGTTCGGTCGGATATAATCACATCGATTTAGATTACTGCAAAAAGAATTCAATTCAAGTCGTTAATTCTCCAAATTATGGAAATATCACTATTGCAGAATTTACTCTTGCACTCCTTTTTGATGTTTGCAGGCATGTTACAAAATCATACACAGAATTTAAAGACGGAAAAGTCTGTCCTAATAACCTTATTGGTACTGAATTATCAGGAAAAAAAATCGGAATAATAGGCTTAGGCGCTATAGGTTCCACTTTTGCAAAAATAGTTTTTGGACTAAACATGAATATTCTTGGTTATGACATCTTTGAGCGAGAAGATTTAAAACAAACTCTTAATGTAAAATACGTTGACTTTGATACACTACTGAAAGAATCTGATTTTATATCAATACACGCACCTCTTACTAAAGAAAATTACCACATGTTCAATGAACAAAGTTTTAATAAAATGAAAAAATCAGCCATTATTATTAACACAGGTCGTGGCGAACTTATTGATTCTAAAGCTCTCTACAACGCAATTATTAACAAAAAAATCGCCGGCGCAGGGCTTGATGTTTTAGAAAAAGAAGAAACAATAACTGACTTTGATTATATTCTTGAACTCAACAGGCTTGATAAATTAACACTGGAACAAACTATTATCAACTCACAACTTTTGCGACTTGATAATGTAATTATTACACCACATATTGCCTATAATACAAAAGAAGCAATACAAAAAATTCTAATGATTACTATGAATAATATCGAAGAATTTATTAATTCACCCACACAATTAAAAAATTCCGTAATATAAAAGGGCTTAGATACCTAAGCCCATACGACATGTTATTTAAGTTGGTTCGATTGATTAAAGAGAAAGAATCCCCATCGCTTTATTATCTTTAGCGACTTAATGAATTGTGAAAAGTTCTTGAGATAACATCATCTTGTTGTTCTTTTGTTAATTTTATAAAATTAACAGCATAACCAGACACTCTGACTGTTAACTGTGGATAATTTTCAGGATGTTTCTGAGCATCAAGCAATGTTTCTCTATTAAAAACATTTACATTCAAGTGATGCCCACCTTTTTCTACATATCCATCTAATAAATTGATTAAATTTTCTTCTTGTTGTGTAGCCATAAATTATCTCCTTTGATTTAACTTGTCTTTTTACAATTTTATTATAACTTATGTTTCACAACAAAGCTGTTGTTTTTACAACCAAACTAATAAATTTTACCTACATTTTGATTTAATCAAAATATCAACACCTATTTGTTTAACTTCATAAATATTTAAATTTTTTGCCTGTGATATTTCTTCCACATTATCACCATCAAAACAACTGAAACCAGAGTTATCATTAAGAATTTTTGGCGCAATAAATTGATAAACTTCATCAACTAAACCTTCTCTAAGCATTGCGCCGGCTAATGTTCCACCACACTCGACGAAAACAGAATAAATTCCTAAAGAATACAAATGTTTCAAAACAGCTTCAATATCTAATTCATTATTCTTTAATGGCGAATTTTCTTTTGAAGCTACATAAATTTGACCTTCTTTATAAATATTAGAATTTTTATCAGTCCTCAAATCCTTATCAAGAATACATTTCCACTTATTTTCACCCATTTTCATGCTCGGATTATCAGCGATAACAGTATTAGAACTCGTAAGAATACAATCAAACTCTTTTCTTAATTTATAAACCTCTTCTCTTGCTTTATTAGACGTAATCCATTTAGAAGAACCAGTTTTTGTTGCAATTTTTCCATCCATTGTTGTTGCAGTCTTTAACACAACGTAAGGCATTTTTTTTGTCATTGTTTTTATAAAAACTCGATTAAAAAAAGTACACTCTTTTTCTAAAACATAATCAACCTTAATTCCTGCATCTTTAAGTTTAGATATTCCATCAACTTTTGGATTTACATCCTTCATACCAATCACTACACGAGCCAACTTATGCGCTATAATCAAGTCTACACAAGGCGGAGTCTTGCCATAATGCGAACAAGGTTCTAAATTTACGTACAATGTTCCACCACATGCTTCATTATTTTTCAGTTTAAGCAAAGCATCACGTTCTGCGTGATTTTCACCATATTTTTTGTGGTATCCTTTTGAAACTATATTTCCATTTTTATCTATAACTACACAGCCAACCATAGGATTGGGTAAAACTCTTCCCACTCCTCGTTTTGCGAGCTTTAAACACATTTTCATATATTTTTCATCAATATTAGACATAATCTACCCCTAAATTGATTTTTTAGGTCTAAATGCAAATTTTTTGAATAAAACATAAGTAAAAATAGCAGCAACAAAAGTTGCAACGATTTGAGCAATAAATACGTTTAAATGAAGCCCTCTAACAATAAATTCTAACAAACCTGCATTAATTAAATAACTAAATACCCAAGTTGTACAGCATTTTAAATATTCTTTTACCCAATTTCCTTTTGCTTCAAATACAAGAAATTTTTGGGTAGTAAAAGATACTACAGAAGATATTGCCCATGCAAGAGCAAGCGCAATTTGATAAGAAGATTCACCCAATATTAAGCAGAAAGCAGAATATATTAAATAAGACACACCCGCATTAAATCCACCAATCAATAAAAATCGTATTTTATCCGATAAACTAAACCAAAATTTTTTCACTTCTTACTTACTCGCAATCAACTACTTAATAATTATAACAAAAACCCTAAAAAAAAGGAAAGTCTTGCAGAATGTGCAAGACTCAAAAATATACATTTACCCCAATAACTTTATATCATACTCAAACAACTTTGTCAACAAGTTGTTTAAAGTCAATAAAATCAAGCTTTAAGCCAATCTAGTTTTCCGCTAATTTCTCACGAACAAGCGTTTCGACTTCATTTAGAATCTCAGGATTAGCTCCCAAGAACTCCTTAGCCTTATCACGACCTTGACCTAATTTATCATCTTTAAAACTAAACCATGACCCTGCTTTTTTAACAATATCCAAATCAACAGCTACATCAAGGATATTGCCGATTTTGCAAATACCTTTACCAAAAATAATATCAAATTCTGCTGTACGGAAAGGAGGAGCAACTTTGTTTTTAAGGATACGAACTCTTACATGGTTTCCGATATCTTCTCCATCACCCTTCAAACCTTCAACACGTTTGATTTCTAAACGAACAGAAGCGTAATATTTAAGTGCATTACCACCTGTAGTTGTTTCTGGGTTTCCATACATAACGCCAATTTTTTGTCTTAATTGGTTGATGAAAATAACGGTCGTTCTTGTTTTACCAATAATACCTGTTAATTTTCTCAAAGCCTTAGACATCAATCTTGCTTGCAAGCCCATTTGTTGGTCTTCCATAGAACCTTCAATTTCAGCTTTCGGAACAAGTGCTGCAACAGAGTCAACAACAATAATATCAACCGCTCCTGAACGTACCAATTCTTCTGTAATATCAAGAGCTTGTTCACCTGTATCAGGTTGAGAAATCAAAAGTTCATCAACATTTACACCAAGGTTTCTTGCATATTCCGGATCAAGTGCGTGTTCTGCATCAACGAATGCCGCAATACCACCTCGTTTTTGACATTCAGCAACAATATGTTGTGCCAAAGTTGTTTTACCGGATGATTCAGGGCCATAAATCTCAATTATTCTTCCACGTGGAATACCACCAACTCCAAGAGCCACATCAAGAGCTAAAGCACCTGTAGGTATAGTTTCAACGCTAACAGAAGGCTTGTCGCCAAGCTTCATAATAGCACCTTTACCAAAATCTTTTTCAATCTTTTCTATAGCAAGTTTTAGTGCCTTATTTCTTTCGTCTGCTACGTTTACTGTTTCTTCTTTAGCCATTAAAATCACCGTTTCTTTAGTTTGTTTATTGTCATAATTCTAATATTATTGACTAAGTTGAAAGTTTAAAGTTGAAAATTGAAAGTTGTTTTAAATAATTTTCCACTTTCCACTTTCCACTTTCAATTATTAAGATTATCTCCAATCTTTAACAATTTTCTTAGAGCATAAAATTAGTATCTTCTTCCTTCTTAATATAAAATCCGCACAAAAGAGGTTTGAAGCTATTTAAAACATTTTTAAGTTTAAAGTTTTCTTTATTTAATTCATTAACTTTATTTTTAAGATTTTCGTTTTCTGTTTTACATCTAACAAGTTCCAAAACAACATCATCCATACCTTCAAGCTTTTCATCAATAAGCTTTGTCATAGATGTAGTAATATTATTTTCCATTTTGTTGAGGGTTTCTAATAATCCATTTACAACTGCTTGTGAATTTGGTTTTGTCATAACGGGCAATGTCGCTTTCTTTTCACTATTCTTCATTTCTGTAACCACTGTTGATTTTGCATTTCTTAATTTCTTAACTTCATCTACTGAAAAATAAATCTGACCTTTTTTATCTTTTTTTGGAGTAACTGAAGTTTTTTTACATAATTCTACTATCTCTTTATTATCTATATTTAAAAGTTTTCTTACGTCATTAGGTAAAAGTACTTTGTTAGCATTCATCTTAAAAAATTCCCCTCTTTCTATACCCAATAGATATTCTAATCAATAAAAAAAATTATTTCTACTAATTGTAACAATAATTGAAGCAAGATTTACGATTAAAAATTACTAATAAAATATTAACGTGATATATTTATAACTATGAACTACGAAGATTCAATAAAATTAATAACGAGCAAAGGCATGTTTTATGTAGATTTAGGTTTGGATAGAATATCTGCTGCTTTAGAAAAATTAGGTAACCCGCAAGATGATTTAAAATACATTCATGTTGCCGGTACAAATGGCAAGGGTTCTGTTTGCACTATTCTAGAATCAATTTTGAGAGATGCCGGATACAAAACCGGACTTTATACAAGTCCGCATATTTGGGAATACACAGAACGAATAAAAGTTTGCGGACAAGAAATTCCAAAGGATAAATTTGCAAATTATATTGAAAAAATAACAAATCTTGGAATCCATCTCACTGAATTCGAAATTCTTACAATAATGATGTTTTTGTATTTTAAAGAACAAAATGTTGATATTGTTATTTTAGAAACAGGACTTGGCGGAAGATTTGATGCTACTAATGTTATAAAAAGTAATTTGTGCTCGATAATTACTCATATTGATTTAGACCATACAGACAGATTAGGTAAAACGAAGGAAGAAATAGCGTTTGAAAAAGCCGGAATTATTAAGAAAAATTGCCCGATAATTACAAGTTCAGGATACGAAGCTATTAAAGATAAAGCAGATGAGATGAATTCTTTGTTTATATTAACAACTCCATTTGTAAACCCTGAATTTATAAACGCTCTTTCGCTCAAAGGTAATCATCAAATAGAAAATTTAGCTTTGGCAATCAATACAATAAATACTTTGTTCAAAAATATTGATGATAAAACTATTATTAATGCGTTAGCAAAAGTTAAAAATCCATGCCGATTTGAATATTTTGCAAACAAAAATCTTATTGTTGATGCTTGCCATAATCCAAATGGTGTTTCTGCCCTAAGAGAAAATCTTGATTGGTTTTATCCAAATGAAAACCGAAGATTTGTATTCGGATGTTTAAAAAATAAAGATTATGAAAAAATGATGTCTATTCTTTTTCGAGAAAGTGATGAAATTTACATCAATGAATTTGATTATCCAAATGCAGCGAATTATGACGAACTTGCTGAAAAATGTATTTTTCCAACAAAAAAATATACAAACGAAACAATTTTAACAACGGATAAATTAAATATTGTTTGCGGTTCTTTTTATATGATTGGAAATATGAATTGGATAAAAAATCTTCAAGATTAAATATCAGCTTCTGTTAAAGATAAAACAGCTTGATAAAAACCTCTAGGGTCGTTTGCAGCAAATGATGAGCGCAAAACATTTTGTCCGATATTTACTGTCACATTAGTAATCCCATTTTCTGCATAAACTTCGTATTTATTTTTACTATTTAAATATTTATGTTTTGCACCGTATACCATATCAACAGGATAAGCAACTACTCCGGCGCTGTCTTTTGGCATTCCACCAATTTTACAATTTGCTAAAGCTTGTGATTGCGGAATTTTAGCAAGGCTTGCGAACGCTATATAAACTCTTCCACCTTGTTCAAACATTGCCGGCTCGTATCCGCCTTGGGTTACAGTATGCGCATTAAGGTAAAGTGTTTTTGTTTCTGCACTGTTTGAAATTACTCTAAAAGTGCTTGATAAAGGTGCACGCAAATTACCGGTTCTGTCCGTAATATTTGCAATAAGTACAGGACTGGAAATTGATTCTACTTTTACATAAGCAGGAATATTTACAGAAAAATCTGCGCTTGCACTATGATTTTCTGCAAAAACAGTTAAACAACTCATCAAAAAAAACGATACTATTAATAAAAATCTCACCTTGATTTTCCCTATTATAAAAATAGTTTAATAAAAAACTAAATACATCCCCTTGCTTCTATAATAATATAATAATTTTTTTTGTGCAAAGAAAGTTCTTTAAATAAATTAATAAATAAAAATTAGTTTTAAAATTATGTTCGTATTTCTACTTAATCAAAATCCCATTCTATTTCACCTTGCGGCTCTAAATTATGATAAAGATACATATTAGTAATAAACTGTGGATTAAACAAACCTTTTCGTCCCAAAATTTTAATAATCTCCGGCAATAATTTTGTGCTTCCGGCAATAGTTCCATCAATTGAAGTAGCACTTTTTCCATCATAATAAATCTTTGAATCAGCAAAAACCGTTTCTTTCATATCACTATAAGTTATCGGTAACGCATCACTTATTAAAATAACCTTATCAACAGGTTTTGATTTGAAAAACAATTTTAGCGCATCATCACTAACGTGAATACCATCTCCAATAATTTCTGCATACACATCATCATTAATTAATGTCGATAACGCTGTAGAAACTCCTCTATGCGTAACTCCTGACATCGCATTAAACGTATGCGTAGCACCATCTACATTCCCCCAACCTGTACAATGTCCGGCTTGAACCTTTATTGATTTTGATTTCAAATAATCAATCAAACCTTCATCAAGTTCAGGAGCCAAAGTCACAATTTTTATAAAATCGTCTTCTATTTTTCTAAAGTTTTCTACAGTAAGCGGCAAAAAGTGTTCCGGATTATGAATCCCCTTTTTTGCAGAATTAATAAAAATACCTTCTAAATGAATACCCAAAATTCCATTACATTTAGAAGCAGCCTCTTTTATTATAGCAATTTGTCTTTTAGTATTTTCTATTGAATCCGTCACAAGAGTCGGAAAAAATCCACCAATACCAAGTTTACGGAGTTTATAAGAAAGAGCTACAATATCATCCACTCCTGCTTTATTAAAATCTACTCCGTATGCTCCATGCAAATGCTGTTCTATTATTAAAGGTGTTTTCATTTTTTATATCCTTATTATTAAACTAAATTATATTATATTAAAAAATGGAAAACAATTATAAATACTATCCTTATTAATTTACTTATGATAAAATAAAAAAGTTAGGGATATTGGGAATTTAGAGAGTGAAAAAAGTCGTATTAATTACTCTAACTTACAACAAGTTAGAACAAGCAACAAAACCGTATTTAGAATCTTTATACAAATACACTGATGAGAATTTATTTGACTTAGTTATTGTTGACAATGCTTCAGCTGACGGAAGTGCGGATTATGTAAAAGAATTTGCAAAATCTCACAATAACATTACGCTTATAGAAAATTCTGAAAACCTTGGTTATGCAGGCGGAAACAATATTGGACTAAAATTCATTCAAAATAAAGATTACGAATTTGTCGGACTTTTGAACAACGATATTTTATTAACACCAAATTGGCTAGAAAATACGATAAAAGGATTTGAGCTTGATTCAGGGCTTGGAATGCTTTCACCTAGAAACAATGAAAAATGCAAGCTTACTAACAAAAATTATCTTGACGGATACAAAAAATACTTACAAAAATTTAAAGCTCCACTAAAATATGTCATTACACCATTTTTCAGCTGCGTAATTATAAAAAAAGAAGTTGTTGATAAAGTAGGATTACTTGATGAAGCTTTCAATCCTGCTTTTTGGGAAGATAATGATTACAGTTTTAGAGCGATGTATTTGGGTTACGGACTAGCTTATGTAAATTCCACATTCATTTTTCACAACCACAGTACAACAAGTTCCTGTGTAAGTTCTAAAATATCAGAAAGAAATCGTGAATATTTTTTCAAAAAACATCCGCTAGGCAAATGGATTTGGGAACACAAACGATCTAATATTATTAAGGATTTTAGAAGATATATTAGGGAGAGTTTTGAGTAGATGAAATTTTTTTATAAAGAAAAAATAGATGAATATAAAAGAATTTATCATTTTTTAGGTTTTAAATTTGTTAAAATAAAGAAAAAAACTCCAGCTTGGAAATTAACAAACAGTAAAATTGATGATGCAGTAATAACTTTAAAAACATTACGCAATCTTAGTATAAGAATAAATACTATAACTACAATGGTTTTAGGTTCATCACATGCGAGAATGGGATTTATAGAAAATGAACATAGTATAAATTTTGGAATAGATTCACAAGATTTATACTATTCATATGAAATACTAAAAAAATATATAAATATAATTCCTAATTTAAAAAACATCGTACTATATTATGCTATTTTTTGTGCTGGTCACGATTTAGGAAATTCACCCCAAAGTGATAGATGTGTATATTATAAAAAATACTTCGATATTCCATATAAAAACAATTATTTAGCTTTAAAAGACAGATTACCGGAATTATCAAAATCTCTCGATAAATTCTATAATCATATTATAAAAAAAGTTTCATTGATTCCTTTAGATATTATGAATTCTAATATAAAACCTAAGAATTCTGAAATATTAGAAAATAAATGGATAAAAACATGGCAAAAATTAAATGCTTTGAATACACAAAATCATTATTTAGAAATGATACTAAAATTAGCAAAAGAGAACAATAAAGAAGTATTAGTCATTTGTTCTGCATATAATCCAAGAATTAAGAATAAACTAAAAAGTTCTAACGAACTATTCTCTAGTGTTTTTGATATTTGTTCAAAATATTCAAACGCAGATGTTTTAAATGCTTTTGATGATGAATCATTTACTGAAGATGATTTTTTAGACATAGAACATATGAGTATTTCCGGAGCACGTAAAATGACAAATAAAATTTACGAAAGGTTGAAAAAATGATATATGATTGTTTTACATTTTTTAATGAGAATGATTTGCTTGAAATCAGATTCAATGTACTAAAAGATACAGTGGATAAATTTGTTATAATTGAAGCAACCAAAACTTTTACCGGAAAAGAAAAAGCTTTAAATTTTGATAAGGATAGATTTAAAGAATTTCAAGATAAAATTGAATATATTGTACTTGATGAATTTCCAAAAACAGACGATGCTTGGGTTTATGAAAATGTTCAACGTAATCATATTTATAATGTTTTATGTAAATTTTGCAAAGATGATGATATCGTTATAATTTCTGACTGTGATGAAATTCCATCTGTAAATGCAATAAACGATTATAAAAAAAATCCGGTTGGAATAAAATCTTTAGAACAAGAATTATATTACTATTATTTAAACCTGAAAAATTTTAAAGGAACTTATTGGTATGGAGCAAGAATTTTAACATTCAAGGAATTCAAAATTAATAATCCTGAATACAAATTTGATTATAACAATTTTTTACCGGAAGAATTTAATAAAAATATGACTCCAAACAAAATAAGAATGTTAAAAAATTGTCCAAGAATAAAAAACGGTGGTTGGCATTTTTCATTTTTAGGTGGAACTGATAAAATTATTGAAAAATGTAAAAATTATAGCCATCAAGAATTTAATAATGAAAAATTTTTGAATAAAGAAAACATTGAAAATTGCATTATTAAAGGAAAAGATCTTTTCGGAAGAAAAAATTTTAAATTATTACCAGTAAAAATAGATGAATCTTTTCCTGAATATATTAAAGAAAATGTAAACAAATATAATAATTTTATTTTTCCATATCCTGAAAATAATTTAATATTCTTATTTAAAATATATTTTTACAAATTATTGAACTTTATTTATTTTAAAGAAAAAGACGGAAACAAAAGAATAATAAAGATTTTAGGGATTAAATTTCAGTATAAACATAAATAAAATTTATTATATTTTTATTTTTAAAATTATAACAAAATTATGTCAAAAACATGTTCAAAACTATGTCAAAAAATGTAGAAAATTATGTCAAAACATGTTCAAAACTTTTAGTTTTCTACATTAATTTAAAGATAAGAAAATTTTGGGATAATTTTATGTAGAAAAATGTTCAAAACTTTCGATTTTTCTACAATCTTTCTACATATCTTTGAACATGCAAAAACCAATATTTACAACACTTTCAGATAGTTATGAACAAATAATTTAAGCTTATTATGAAGATTATTATTTTATATATATAAATAAATAATATTATAATAATATATAGATAAAAAATGTGTAAAAAAATAGGAAAATGTTTCTAAAATTTTGGGAAAAGTTTGGAATAATTTGGAGCTAAAAGTTTTGGATCTTTTTTAATTAATTATTAAAGTCTTTAAGTCGTTAAGTCGTTAGGTCGTTAAGTTCATTTTAGAGAAATTATAGATGAGGTTCTTGTTATTTATTGTGTTATTTTTTCTTTAGATTGAATGGAAATAATTAATCAAAGGCTGGATTCCTCAGCCTAATCGGCTTCAGAATGACATTAAATTGGTAATTTCACGCTCCGTCATTCTGAGAAACTATGTTTCGAAGAATCCAGCTGTTTATTAATTATTATATTTTTATTTCTCTATAAACTAAATTAATTTACTAATAATAAATTCGCTTACGCTCATAAATAGATAAAATAAAAATAACAAAAACGAATAGTAAAACTGAAAATTTTAATACGAACTTAACGACTTAACGACCCAACGACTTAATGACTTAAAGTCAAAACGACTTAAAGACTTAATAAAATTAAACTTTTTTCTCTAAAATGGATTTAGAACTAAATAATACAAATGAATATATACACTTAGTAACTTCTCCAGATGATGATTTCAATTTCAAAAAGGCTTTGGAATACGCTTTTAGAGTGTGATAAATGTTAGTTTGTTTTATAAAAATGAAAAAAGACCTACATTTCTGTAAGTCTTTTTAAAAATGCTCCAGGCCAGACTTGAACTGGCACCGAGGGAGAACCCCGATTGGATTTTAAGTCCAACGCGTCTACCGATTCCGCCACTGGAGCAAGCGGATTATTTTGTTGTCAAGCTTCAGCGGAATCGATAGACTGCGTCTACCTCCCCTCTCGCAAAACGTGACATTTAGTCACCTTTTGCTCGGCAGAGTGCCACTGGAGCGTATAGTATTTAATTGTCAACATATGTTATATTAATACAAAAATTTTTTTAAGTCAATATATTGTTATTATAGTTTTTGTGCCGTGATTATTTTTAGAATTTATTAATTCTTTCATCCCTAAACTTTTTGTTACGCTTTGTTACGAATTATTGGTTTTGTATCAATTTGTCATTAATAAAATACTTTATATAACTGTGTAGTAGTATTTTAGTGTGAAATATTTAGATGAATTTTTCGTACAATATTCCGATATTTAATAATATTAATATCCCAAATATTCAATTCCGCTCTGGTGGGCAAATTGTTGCAAATCCGCAAGGATTACGCAAAGATTCGTTTAATTCTAATCCTTTGTACGACAATTTTGTTGATAAAAATACGCTTACAAATATTGCCAAAACAAATCCACGAATAAATGAAATCCTTAAAGAAAATGATATTAAACTCAATGTGAACATGCCGGAACTTGAAAAACTTAAATACGGGCATTTGATGGATACTCGTATTACAGCTGCAAAAATGTATTCTGCGCTTCCGCCTGATATAAAGTCGCAAGTAAATTTGATAGATTTGCAACAAGCTGCAATGTTGCATGATTATGGCAAAGTTCTTATCCCTGATAAAATTCTAAACAAGAGTGGTGGCTTGAACGAAAAAGAAAAGCGGATTATGAATCAGCATTCAGAACTTGGTTATGAATTGCTAAAAGACCAAGGGGTGAATAAAAATGTACTTGAGCTTGTAAAATACCACCACCAAAAACCTGATGGCAGCGGGTATCCTGTGATTACGGATGATTATGACCCTAAGAATATTTCAGCGCAGTTGCTTGCAACGGCAGATAAGTATTCCGCTCTAAGAGAGGAGCGGAGCTATAAAGATGCGCTTAATCGTGATGAAGCGTTGAATATAATTAAACAAGATGTTCAAACAGGTACAATCGAGCCGGAAATTTATAATGCACTAGAAAAGATAGTGTAAAATTAATTCATTTAATGATAATTTTTTATACGAAAAAATTGATAAATCAGGCATTATATCATCTGGTTTAAACATTTTTTGATATCGATTTAATTGTTGTTCAAAAGTTTCTTGTAATTGTTTTAATTCTTTTACATTAGAGATATTTTGTGTTTTTTCAATTTTATTTTGAATTTTCTTTTCTTTTATTTTTGAATTAATTACTTTAATATTTCCCCAAAAAACTTTAAAAGGAAATGTTATAAGCTGTATAATTCCTTTTTTTATATGTTTAAATATGGATGTTCCATGCTTTTTCTTTTTATATGCTTTTCTAGGTATATATTCTTCTTTGTCATATACAAATGTACTTCTTGTTTGAGTTTTTGTTTGACTTATTGAAACACTTTCTGTTTCACTAA
The DNA here is from genome assembly GCA_934754425.1 of uncultured Candidatus Melainabacteria bacterium. GTDB lineage: Bacteria > Cyanobacteriota > Vampirovibrionia > Gastranaerophilales > Gastranaerophilaceae > CAG-196. The sequence continues at coordinate 18,265 of CAKVIN010000019.1, forward strand.
TAGTTTCAGTAATACTGTCTTCAATCGTTTTGGTTTCAGCTTCTTCGGTTTTGTTACTATATCCACTCATTGCAGCATTCAATAAATCCCCTAATCCAAAAGAACTTTTTGTTTTTGGCTTAAAATCAAAATATAAATCCATGTAAGCGACTAAAGGATTGGTTGTTTGTGAAATATTTTCGTTATTATGTTTATTAAAATAGTATGAGTTTAAATTTTTATTTTTTATAGTAGGAAATAATTTTATCATCCTAACAAATCTCCAAAAACATCTTTAAATACATCTTTAGCAAGTCCTTTGAGTGTATCTAATAAATTCATATCCATGCTAAATCCGTCTGGTAATTCTCCAAAAATATTTTCTAATAATCCTTCTGGTGTGTTTACTTCTGGAGCGTTATAAATTTCTTCCAACTTCGGATCCATCATCAAATCTGGATCATTTGGGTCAAATAATGCTTCGGGGGGATTATCAATAACCTCTTGTGGAGAACCTGTAAAATTAATTTTTCTACTATAGGTATTAAATTCGTCTTGTGTTATTTTTTTATCATCTAAAGCTTTTTCTAACAAATTCTTAACTTTTGTCTGAGAAGCTGGATCTAAACCTGTTTTAGTGAGACTATGTGGTTGCAAATTATTAGGTATTTTTATAGATTTTGTTTCAAAAAATGTTAGTATTTGATTAACATTATTATCTTGGTACTCTCCTATATAATATGCTACAATAGGTGCTGATACTATTGGTAATTGCCTGATTTTTTTTGTAGGTTTTGTATTTATACAACTAAAATTTAAATTATTACTTATTTTCATGAAAACCATCCCAAGTATTACAATATTTTAATAAAATTTCAGAATTTTTATTATAAAATTCTTTATTTAAACGTATATTAACTTCTTTCTTAGAATTTTTTAAAAGGTTATTGTTATAATCAATCAAATCTTGCAATGTTATTGAATCTATAATATTTTCATACTGTTTCTCCGTCATATTGCGTGGAATATCAAATAATTCATCTTTAAATTCATTAGTATGTCTATTAAGAAATAATACAATCGGAGCAAGTTTCTTAGCATTATCCAAATGTTTTTGAGAAAGTTTATTACTAAAAAAACAATCATCTATCATTTTTAGAGAATCTAGTAAAACATTTTGAGAATCTACATAATTAAAACTTTTGCTATATGGAGTACAAGAAAAATGGGATGTCATTACCTGTCCAAGTTGTTGATTTTGTTCACATATTTGATCATTTACCACCATTGAATTAAGCAAAAATACTCCTTGCTTAATTGGAAGATTTCTATTTGCTACAATATTAATATGTATTTGTGGAGAACAAGGCTCATCAGTCAATGTTAACGTGCAACTAGGATTAATTTGTTTTATAACGGGCTTGGATGTAAATGAAATGTTCTGTTTTACAAATGTTGTATATGCCATTTTATAATCCACAGATTGCGATTTTTCTTGCAAACTATGACTGCAGGGAGTTTTTTGTTTATTTTTTAACAACGTATTTTGATAATTGTTATTTTTTATATAATTAATTGGATATACCACTTATATTACCTTCTTTTTGAGAGCTACCATGATTAAAACACATCAAGTGCATTTTTTAATACAATTTCACATAATATTTTACAAAACTTTACTTTTATCTACTTTTGCGTTCAAGAAGTAATCGCAACACTAAAATATTGAAGTTTTTGTTTGGGTGTTATATAATTGAGGATTTTCATTAATCTATTATAAATCCAATTTTCATTTCCTATCCTTGTGTATTTGTTTTGATAATGGGTGGTTGTTCTATTAAATATTTTTGTATATGATTTTTTATATCATCTACATTAACGGAATTAATTAGTTCATAAATCTGAAAAATATCATAGCCATAGTCGAACAATTTTAAATTAGTATCATTTTCTTGATATTTTAAATTAATATATTCATTCAAATCTTCTTTATAATATTTTTTTATGTCATTTAATGTTACTTCAAAATTTGTATTATTTATCATTTTAAATAAATTCTTTTGAATATCTAAAGCGTTTTCTGGAGTTAAATTTATAAATTCTGCTTTTGGAAAATTGAAATATAAATTGTGATATACATATTTAGTATCATTATTGAACGAAATTGGTTTGGATAAGATTTCTGTACCAGATTCTTCTTGATGATATGGTGGTAGTAAAAATATTAATATTAAATCTGTGAATAATGCTACAATGCTATCTTTCATATCTTTGTCTTCATATGGATACATTGTAATAATATTATTACTTGAAGTTTCAATATTGTTATTTTTAATAATTTTTAACTTATCGTTATAAAAATAATCTTGTGGTTTTTGAATATCAGGATGTTTCACATATTTATTATTGATATTACTATTAATGTTTTTTAATAAATCTTTTTTGTTAATATCTCTAGCATTTACAGTTAGAAAGTATCGTGCTTCCGTATTTTCAGTACTTTTTTTATAATATTCTTTTAATTCATCAAGCGATAATTTATTGATATCGTTAGTTAGTTCTTTAATACTTTTAAGTTTTACACTACTATCAATAATTGCAAATTCTTGTGTTAAATTTTTAAAATCTTTTGAGTTAATTTCATTTAATAAATTAGCTTTTGCATTTTCTAATTCTTTATCACTTACTTCAAAATCATTTATTATTTGATTTATCTTAGATATGTTATTAATATTATTTGATTTGGTATGTATTGTAAATAAACCACTATTGTTCTCTTTTAGTGATGTATTTTCAACTTTATTATTTAATTGTTTCTGTAAAATATTGCAAATAATTTTATTTATTAGTGGTGAATTATCTCGTTGTGGTTTACTAAAATATAAATGTGCTTCTAACAAATTCGAATTATGAGGTATATTATGGTTTTCATCTAAAATTACCTGCAAATTTGTATCAGGATATTCGTACATATGAATATTCGGCAAATCCAAATGGTCTTTGCCTTCAATTTTCTTGTTATATTTATCTGTAACTTCAATTGGTTGGGCTAAATTTCTGAATGAAATATTGTTTCTATTCAAAATTGCTCGACCGACTTCATAATTTGCAAGCTCAGTTTGATTGTTATTCGGAATGTCATTTACAAATACTTGTTTGTCATTTTTGCTATTTGTTTTAACAAAATTGCTATTCAAAACATAACTAATCGGTTGTAACACTTCATATCCCTTTAAATTGGTTAACCATTTGTTTTAACACCTTTAAATATATTTTTTTGTTATAAATAAGTAGAAAATTTACAATAGTTTACATTATATTTATATTTTCATCCTAACAAATCTCCAAAAACATCTTTAAATACATCTTTAGCAAGTGGTAAAGTCGCTTGAGCTGTCATACTTTTATTTGTTGAAATTTTCATACTATGTAATTTCTTCATCTTGTACTGATATTAAATTTTTATAATATTGCTTTATGTCATTTTCTTCAATTGAATCAATATTTTCATATAAATTAAAAATTTCATCAGAATATGACATGAGTTCTAAATGTTTAATTAAATTTAACCTTTCACCAGTGAATGTTTGTTTTATTTTTTCCTTTATTTCATTTTTTTGTTTTTCAACTTCTTGTTTCAAATTATTTTTACACATTAGATTTAATGATTGAGAAAAATCTTTGAAATTCTTATTGTCATTATTTATATTAACATTGCAAAGTTTACAGTGATACTTAACGGGTGAAGTATTTTTTAGCTCCAATGGAATGGAAAAATAATCTGTATCTAATGAATAATTTTTGCTAAAATCTTCATTTGAATTTAAAATATTAATTGCAATATTTTCAATTAAGCTATCTTTAGTATTAGTAGCTTTCGTTGGGATTTTTAATGTTGATTTGTCTATTATCGCAGTATTTCCAATAAATTTAGGCATATTCGAGTCTGCAATATTCCTACTAAAAAATTTTAAATTTGTTTTGGGATTTATTTGTTCTAAAATCGCATTCTTATTTTTTTCAAAATAATCTTTTGGTATTGTTAAAAAAGAGTTTACGCTTGAGTTTTTTAAATATTCTTTATAAAATTCTTGCATTTCAGCGCAAGTAATATTTTTTATTTCGGTTTGCAATTCATCGTCACTCTTTAGATCAGTATCTTTATATAGTTTTTTTATAGATTTGTTTGTTGAAATATATTCTTGTGATTCAAGAAACGCATTTAATTTCTTTTTTGCTGTATTCAAATCTTGATTATCAAATTTTAAATTAAATACTCTATGATTTATTTTATCAATAGCATTTAATAAATCTGCATTTTCTGAATCAAAAATGCTAAAACAAAAACTTGTATTTACAATATCTAAATCATCCCTATTATTTAATAAAAAATATAACAATTTTTCTTTTAATAAATCGTGCTTTTTATATTCATTATTCTCAATCATAATTGAATATTTCGGGGTATTTAGTTTACTGTTTTCTTGTGTATTAACAATTACCTGCAAATTTGTATCAGGATATTCGTACATATGAATATTCGGCAAGTCCAAATGGTCTTTGCCTTCAATTTTTTTGTTATATTTATCTGTAACTTCAATTGGTTGGGCTAAATTTCTAAATGAAATATTGTTTCTATTCAAAATTGCTTGACCGATTTCATAATTTGAAAGTTCAGTTTGATTGTTATTCGGAATGTCTTTTACAAATACTTGTTTGTCATTTTTGCTATTTGTTTTAACAAAATTGCTATTCAAAATATAACTAATCGGTTGTAACACTTCATATCCCTTTACCTAAGTCAATTGTATGTATATTAAAACACGTAAAGGTATTATTTTGACAAATATCGTATACAAACTTTACAAAAAATTATATTTTTTAGCAAATTATATATTTATGAGTTTTATAAAAGCATTATGAAAATACAAAATTCTAACATAAATTTTCAAGCGGGTTTGACGAGAAGCATGCGCCAAGAAATCGAGCATACCGATATTGCTAAAGTTGCAGAGTATTTTCGTAAAAATAATGTTGAAGCTGATTTTAAGAATAACAAAACTATAGCTTGGTCATCTTTAAAAGTATTTGATATAATTCAAACAATAAATACTTTATTTAATTTAAAATTAGGACTTCCAAAACAAATTTTGGTTGAGGATTTTAATAATTTAAAACTCCCACAAAAATATGCATTTGGAATTTTAAATTTTGCACCGACTAAGCTGTATGAAAATCAAGATATAGTTGTACCTGAAAAAACAGTTATATTTAATGAATTTAAAGATTATAATTATTCATCTGGCAATAAAATTTGGGATAAAATAGATGAGATTGGAGATTTTGGTTATGAACATAAAATGTCTTCTACGGATTTCTTTTTAGAAACAATTTTTCACGAATTTGCGCATGCAATTCACGAAGAAAATTTGATTAATACTCTTGGTGGAAATAAGCTGATTGAATTATTGGAAAAAACTTTGACCCCAGATTTTATTAGTAAATTTCAAGAAAAATATAAAAATCAATTTAGTAATATATGTGAATATGCAAATTCTAATTGGATAGAAACAGTTGCTTGTGATTTAAGTAGAAGGGTAATGGCTAGTTTAGACAAAGAAAAACTTATACCACAATTTGATTTTATAAAAAATAGTCCATATAGAAAAATGAATTTTTTACAATTTTTGAGAATGATATCACAAAATAAAGAATTACATAAATTTTGGAATGGAAAAATAGATATTTAAAAAGCGAACTAGAAATAGTTCGCTTTTGGTTTTTAATTATTTACAACTTCAAACAAAGCATTTACGACTGTTGGGTCCCATTTTACGCCGGCTTCGTCTTTAATAACCTTCAGCGCTTCATCTTTTGTCATAGCATCTCTGTATGATCTATCAGAAGTCATTGCTGTATAAGCATCTGCAACTGCGATTATTCTAGAGCCAAACGGAATTGAGTTGCCTTTCAAACCTTCCGGTTCTCCTCTACCGTCCCAACGCTCTTTATGATAATGGATATATGGAATAACTTCTGATAAGAAATTGATATTCATCAACAAGTTTACACCAACATTCGGATGGTTTTGGAGTTTATCCCATTCTTCCTTAGAAAGTTTGCCTTTGTTTGAGAACAAAGATTCCGGAAGTGTAATTTTACCGATGTTTTGCAACAAGCCTGCATAATAAATCAAATCTGTTGTTTTTTCGTTCAAGCCTAATTGTTTACACAATTTTCTTGATAAATCTGCTGTATTTTGAGAATGCGCAACTTTATATTGTCCTTTTTCATCAACCGCTTTTGCAAGTTTTTGAACAAATGCTTGTTGTTGAACTCCCAAGTCGCCGATTAGCGCAGTAAGTTCAGCTCTCTTGTGTTGCAAATCTTCTGCAAAAACCTCTTCATTATTGATTAAAGTTTCTGTTTCTTCAATAGTTTTTTGTAAGTGCATAGAAGTTCCGAATAAGCGAGCTATTGTTTCTAATAAATTCATATACGCACGTTTAATCATTTTTTCTTTGTAGTTTTCAATAACAATTACACCTACGATATGTGCGTTGTTATGCATTGGAACAATCGCCAATGATTTAACGTCATATTCTTTTAATTCATATTTAGGAATAAAACTGTCAATCTTAGAAACATCTTTTATTTGAATTCTTTCTAATGTATTAAAAGCTTTAAGAACTATAGATTTGTCATCAGCTGAATAACCAAGTTTTTTTGCATAAATATCTTCGTCAAAATCAATAGATGAACCAACCAGTCCTAAAACTTTGTTATCAAAATCTAATCCTTTTGTAAATTCTTTTGTTAAATAAATATGACATGCATCAACATCCAAAATTTGGGTTAGAGTTTTAGCAATAGAATTGTAAACCACATATTCGTCTTGTGAATTGAAACCTAAAACGCAAAGAGTATTGTTCAAAGAATATATAGAAATAAGCTCTTTTAATTGAGATTTTAACTTAACACTCTTATCTTTAGCGTCTTTTCCAATTTTGTTTGCTAAATCTTCAGATATTAAATATTCAGATACAAAGTCACCGATATTGAGCGCAAAAATCTCTTCTAGCGGATCGTCTTCCATCAAGTCCAGTGAACGGCTGAAAAGTGATGCACCCATTTCTTGTTTATCTGTCATAATATTCCTTCCTACATGTGATATTTAAGATTGCAGAGATTAAATATTTTCCTCTGTATTTTATATAACGGCATAATTTTCAAAAACTTTAATGTTTTTTTCAAATTTTATACTTTAGTTGTAGATAAGTTATACTAATTGTTTAAAATAAAGGGTTTTAACCCTTTACAAAACGTAATATTTTTAGAGGAGATAATAAATTTGGGCTTTTAATGAATTATTTCGTCACTGACGTTCCTCGCAAAGACGTAGCGTAAGACGACAAGAATACCCCGTCATTGCGAGAAAATCTATGGTTTTCGTGGCAATCTATACTTACACTATTATCTTATTCAACTGTTACAAACAATTCTATAATTTAAAATACTTCCCAATGAAATTTTTTATATTAGTTTTAATATAATGGCATGCCTCATAGCATGGCTTTGTTATAACATCAGTTTTTTTAAGAATATCTTTAATTTTACCGTCTTTGAGTTTTCCTACCAAATTTGTTTTGTGCGCATAACCGAGTCCGCCGACTAATAAAGCTGTAAATAAGCCCGTTTTAAGAATTGCTCCACCAATTGAAGATTTTTCTTCATCTCCTCGTCCTCTAAAATTTACGGTATCGCCAATTTCATCCGCATCAAAAGAAGCCGGTTTTGTTAGTTCTTTGTTATTTGTTGTTGCTTGACGTTTTCCGACACTACCGGTTGTTTCTCCACCACGACAAAACGCTACATTATAACTATACATACTTAACCTCCATAGAGCTTTGTTACACTTCTGCATGTTTAAAAACATGTTTTTTGAAAAAGTTGCGTTTTTGTTACAAAAATTTACATTTTCCCGAAAATTAAGATTAAATCAATGGTATAATTGACTTAAGAATAAAATAATAGGGATTTTAAATATGAATAATTATTATGAGTTAAAAATAGCGATTAATCCAAATATTGAAGATATTGTATCAGATGTATGTTTTTCAAATTTTGAATGCGAAGGTGTAGTATTAGCTGAAGAAACGTATAAAGACTTAGTTATGACAGCGACTACAGAAGGAACATTGAGAGTATTTTTAACTGATTTAACAAATAATCCGATAGAGGTTTTAAAGACTGAAAGAGCATTACTAAAAGACCGTGGGTTTAGTGATGAAGAACTTGGTAGCTGGGAAATTACTCTTGATGAGAAAGAAAATCAAGATTGGTCAAAGAAATGGAAAGAAAAATGGACGGTTACACATGTTACTGAAAAAATTGCGGTTGTACCAAGCTGGCTTGATTATGAACCTAAATCTAATGAAATTGTTATTAATTTAGACCCCGGATGTGCTTTTGGAACTGGAACGCACCAAACAACCCAATTGTGTATGAAAGCTTTAGAAAAATATCTTAAAAAAGGTGATTCTGTTGCTGATATCGGTACCGGTTCAGGAATACTATCAATTTTAGCGATGAAACTCGGTGCAAGCAAAACTTTTGGTTGTGATATTGATGATACAGTTATTGATGTTTGTAGAGAAAATGCAAAACTTAATAATGTCGAATGCGTTTTTGAGCTTGGAAGTGCTGATAGTATCAATGAACAATTTGATTTTGTATGCGCTAATATTTTACATAATGTTTTGGCAGAAATTATGGGTGATTTAAAAAAACTTATGAAAGATAGTGCAAAGATGAGCTTAAGTGGGATTTTAGATGATAAAAAGCAAGTTGTTTTGGATGCAATAGAAAAACACGGGCTTAAAATTGTCGATACAATTACTCAAGACCAATGGATATCTTTTGTGGTTGAAAAATAGTTTAATAAATTAAATTTTATTTAGAAAAAAAGATTATTAGCATATTGCTTAATAATCTTTTTTTTGTACAATATTATTTTCACTAGCAAAATTTTTCTTTTTCATATTTTAGTATAAAAAAGAAAAATTATAATGAATTAAGGATAGCAAAAAAATGAATATAAAAGGGATAACCCCTAGCTTTAAGGCTAATTATTACAATTATACAAAAAATGGAAATAATATAAAATTAAATCAAATAAAAACAGATAATGCAGAAAATTTGGGAAGTAATCCTATTTTGTTATATAGTCGTGGACAAATTCCAATGACTTATGACGGACGATATTATACTGCAAATCTAGAAGAAAATATTGTGGATTACAGCATATATTATCAAGATACAGGTAAGTTTGAAAACGGTGAAGAGTTGGTTCATATAGATTTTCCGAGATTAGAGCATATGGGATTTATTGCGGAAAAAACTCATAATAATTCACCTTTAGCGCAAACAATTGTAAAAGGTGAAGCGTCAGGAAAACTTGTTAAGGTTAAAAAATTATCTGATATAGAACAAAAATTAGAAGAAAATCCTGATTTAGTGAATGAGCCGTTGATTTTACTTGTGGATGACGAAAGAAAATTTACGCATTTTCATCCGGAAAATGTGCAGGGGATAATTTTTAAAAACGGAAATCTTGGTCAATTATCCCATGAAGCGAATATTTATAGAATGTATACTGGCATGGTTTCTTCTGTTTTTGATGAAAAAGTTATTGAAGAGTTGAATAATCGTGTTGGTGAATACGTTACAATATCTAATCAAAATGAACAATTAGACATAACTCCTATTTCTAAATTTGAATTAAATGTTGTTGAAAATAGAAAAATTGATGTTCCGCAAATGGATAGTTCGGATAAAATATTGAAGTTTAATGAATGTACAAAAAATAATTGTGGAAATAAAGCGTATCGTTTATCTTTGTTACACAAGCTTGCAAAAATAGGATTTTTAACAGATGTAACTATTCCAAAGGGATTTGTTTTACCATATGGTTATTTGGATAATTTGCAGAATTATTTTTTAGGAAATCAGAAACAAAATTTTGCAGAAATGTATCACGATAATAAATATAAAGATGAATTATTATCAATGTTGGATGAGCATAATATTGACTCTGATTTTATAATAGTGCGTTCAGCTTTTAATGGTGAAGATTTGGCAGGATTTTCTGCAGCCGGATTATATGATAGTTGTGTAACTTATAAAGACGATATAGTGCCGACAATAAATCATGTTATAGATTCTAAAGACTCAAAACGAGCTCAAATTGTGAGGGCTAAACATCAAATTCCGGATAATGCAATATTGCCGTCTATTATAGTAGAAGAATATATACCGGCTGATTATGCTTTTACTATGTATACTAATACCGGTGATAATAAAATGTTAATCGAGGTTAGGGAAAATCATGATTTCCAAGAATCAGAACCGGCATTTATTACTTATGATAGAAATAATAATACATTTGAATATTCAGGAAAAATTTGTTCATCAAGTGATTATTTAGTTGATGATAATTATAAAATTCTAAAACAGAATTTTCACGAAAGTTCTTTGACAAAAAACTTTGATAAATTACGTCAGATTTTTAGAAATTTAGTAAACAATGCAGAAAAAATAGAAAAAATATTTGCAAATCCTCAAGATATTGAAGGCGGCATTAAGGATGGTAAATTGTTCTTGTGGCAGGCAAGAGATATTGTTAAACGAGTGTAAATACATAGTCGTTTGAGGTGTTTATATTTTTAAATTTTCTTATTCTAATTGTTACATTTCTTCTAAAAGTGTAACAATTTTTGAAGTTTATTGCAAAAATATCTTGAAATAGTATAATCGAATGGAATAGTGTATTACACAATAATGAAGAGGATAAAAAACATGAGTACATTTGAAAAAGTAAAAAAAGTTGTAGTTGACCAATTAAGCTGCGATGAAGCTTTAGTTACTCCAGAAGCAAGCTTTACAGCTGACTTAGGTGCTGATTCTTTAGATACAGTTGAATTAGTTATGGCTTTCGAAGAAGAATTCGGTTGCGAAATTCCTGATGAAGAAGCTGAAAAAATTCAAACAGTTCAAGATGCAGTTAGCTACATCGATTCACACTCATAGTAAGTTTTGAATTTATATTGAGAGGGTGAGGATTTTATATATTTTCGCCCTCTTCTTATATCTTGAGTAATATTATTATTCACAAAGTTAGAGCTAAGATGCCAATATCAAAATTATGTTGGCGGGATATGATTTAAGGGAAAAAGAATATGACAAAACGTAGAGTTGTAATAACAGGTATGGGTGCCGTTACTCCTTGTGGTGTTGGAGTTAAGAATTTTTGGAACTCAATGCTTGAAGGTAAAAGTGGTGTATCATTGATAGAATCTATTGATACAGAAAAACATACCGTTAAAATTGCAGGAGAAATCAAAGATAAAGATTTTAATCCTGAAGATTATATGTCATCAAAAGATGCAAATAGAATGGACAGATTTACTCAGTTCGCAATGGTTGCAGCTGATGAAGCTATTGCAGATGCAGGTATTGATGAAGCCGGCATTGATCCATATAGAATTGGTGTATTAGTAAGTTCTGCGGCTGGTGGTTTCAAAACATTTGAAAAAAATCACATGGCTATGATTCAAAAAGGACCTACAAAAGGTTCTCCATTCACAGTTCCTATGCTAATTGTAGATATGGCATCAGGTAGAATTTCTATGAAACACGGCTATAAAGGTGTTAATAAAGCTGTTGTTTCTGCTTGTGCAACAGGTTCTCATTCAATTGGTGACGCATTCAGAACTATTCAATATGGCGATGCAGATGTAATGGTTGCCGGTGGTTGCGAAGCTACAATCACAACACTTGGTATTGGTGCATTCACAGCAGCAAGAACTTTATCAAAGAGAAATGACGAGCCTACAAAAGCATCAAGACCTTATGACAAAGACAGAGATGGTTTTGTAATGGGTGAAGGCGCTGGCGTTCTTGTTCTTGAAGAATATGAATTTGCTAAAAAACGTGGCGCTCACATTTATGCTGAAATCGTTGGTTATGGTCAATCTGCAGATGCTTATGACATGGTTGCTCCGGATCCAGAAGGTAATGGCGCTATCAAATCTATGGAATTGGCAATGGCTGATGCCGGTTTGAAACCTGAAGATATTGATTACATCAATCCACACGGTACAAGTACAGGTTTAGGTGATGTTGCAGAATCTCAAGCTATTGCAAAGATTTTTGGCGATAAAGAAAAGAACCCTAACTTGCTAGTAAGTTCAACAAAGAGTATGCATGGTCATATGTTAGGTGCAACAGGTGCTGTTGAAGGTATTGTTTGTGTTAAAACAATTATGGAAGGCAAAGTTCCTCCAACAATCAACCTTGATAACCAAGATGAACACGTTGCTAATCTTGATTATGTTCCACATAAAGCAAGAGATAAGAAAGTTCATGCAGCACTTTCAAATTCATTTGGATTTGGTGGTCACAATGCTACTTTAGTTTTTAAAGAAGTTTAGATTTAAAAATGAATAACAAAAACACTGGCTTTTTTTAAGCCGGTGTTTTTGTTTCTTATAAGAACTTGTAACTTTCACCCAACAACCGCCCCAATGTCTATGTGCATAGTACTTGTCGTCCCACCATTGAGGCGGAGCTAGTAGTTTTTAAAATAATCTTATAATTACGACCAAGTAGCCGACAGTTTTGTCTACGTGCGTAGCACTTGTCGTCCCACCATTGAGGCGGAGTTTGTAGTTTTTAAAACAATTTTGTAATTACGACCAAGTAGCCGACAGTTTTGTCTACGTGCGTAGTACTTGTCGTCCTGCGTTACGTCATTGCGAGCGTATTTCACTTCACTTTCAAATAAGTAGTATAATCTACAAGCTAGTAAGTGTAGTGTAAAGCGAAGCAATCCAGTCGTTCTGCTAGTAAGTCTATTTTAAATTTCTAGATTGCCACGAAAATTCTCGGAAACTCATATAAAATTACAAAATAAAAATTTCAATTTTCTCGCAATGACGTGGCACACTTGTATTCAAAAGAATGCGCCATACTTGTAATTACGATTACCAACCGTTTTAAAACAATTTTCCACTTTCAATTTTCCACTTTCCACTTAAAAAAGCTGACCAAATGTCTACGTGTGTAGCACACGTGCGTAGTACTGGTAGTCTCACCATTGAGGCGGAGTTTGTAGGTAAGAATATAATCTTGTAGTTTTCACCCAGTAGCCGACAGTTGTGTCTACGTGCGTAGCACACGTGCGTAACACTTGTAGTTTCACTTTGAGGGTGACTAATAGAGGCAAGATAATCTAGTATTTTTCCAATGTCACCCGACCCAATGTCTACATACGTAGTATCGAAAATGGGATGCATGATTGGCATCCCATTGCTATTTTATTTCGGCTATATTTCGAAACCTTTTATATCAATTATTAGTTAAGCCCTAATTGATTTCTGTAGAACCCATTGCTTGCAATTTTTTGTTCTACTAAGTTATTACCGTTAGAAGAAGCTAAATAAAGTCCGCTTAATTTATCTAATCTTCTTGTTAATCTAGTATCAGGATAAGTTTTTGAAGCTACTTTAACTCTGTTCCAACAAGAAGCTTCTTTTTGAGTTGCAAGTGTTTCTTCTTCAAGGTTTGCAGTGTATCTAGTATGGTAGCTTTCGTGAGCGATTAGACAAGCAATTTGTTCAGCAGGAGCATTTCTGTATGCGGAATTAATCATAATGATTTTTGTACCATAGTTGTTGTAAGTACTAACTGCGAATGCGTTTCTACCGTTAGATACCATGGATAAATCATCGAACTTTATTCTCATACCATATCTTTGAAGATTTCTGAACACATCATTTTCACCTGATTGTTCAAGAACTTTTAAAGCTGCGATAACTTTTGTGTCATTTGAAAAATCTGTTACTCTGTAAGCGAATGCTTGACCTACACTGAAAAATAAGAATGCAAATAAAACTAATACTACTTTTTTCACGATTTATGCTCCTAATCAACTAATATCCAATGCGTTATACTTAATACCTGTGTGTTATGTGAGTATTAACGGCAGTTTTTTCAAAGTCTTTAGGAGAATGCAGACTTTTGTTAACAAATCTTTATAAATACGTTATTTTTTAAACAAAAACACGTCTGAAAACCGCTTATAGTCTATATGGTTATTCCTAAATTAAAGTTTTAAGATATAATAAGAATGTTAAAACTACATGAGGACTATTTTACATTTCTTAATATTTGGAGGAATTTATGAATAAAAAATTATGGGCAAAGGCAGGAATTACAATAGCTGGAGTACTTGGTGCAACGTATATTATTTTTTTAGCAGCTCCGCTTTTTGTTAATCCTGTTATTAATAAATATGTTCCTGAAATTACTAAAAGCATAAAAGATATGACGGGGTTAAATTCAGAACTTGAAGGAGTTACGCTTGTTACAACTCCGAAACTTACTGCTGGCTTGAAGGTTAAAAAATTTGAGTTACTTGAACCTGATAATAACAAAATTCTTGAAGCTAATAATTTTAAGGTTAAGATGTCACTTCTTCCTATTCTTGCAAGAAAAATTGAAGTTGATGTTGTTCAATTAGACCATTTGAGTGCAAATATTTTGGTTAATAAAGATGGAAGTTTTGAGGTTGAAAAATATATTCCTCAAAGTAATGAAACAGAGGAAGCTGAACCTATGCAGGCTTTACCTTTTGGCTTAAAACTTTCTAATCATCTTCCAAATATTACGATTGGTTCTTATGATGTAACTTTAACGGATGGAATTGATAAGTATGTAATTAATGGTAATAAAACAGAGATTTCTGATTTTATTTTGAATAAAAGTATTAAGGTAAAAGCTTCCGGTAATGCGGTTTTGAAGGGTAGAGAACAATTTAATTATAATGTTAAAGTTTTAAATAAAATCATGCCGGAGGTGGAGTTAAATGATTTAGTATTTAATCCAACAGAAAATAATACAGAGAAAAAAGAAAATGTAAAAATCGATATTATCAGTATTTTAAAAGGAATTTATGCTAATAATCTTACTGCCAAGGCTGATGCGAATTTAGTTATTACAAATGAAGGCATAAAAGGGTATGCGGATTTGAGTAATTTGTCTTTAATAAATCTTCCTAAGAGTAATCTTAAATTAAAATTTAAAGACAAAAATATTGATATTGATTCAAATATTTATACTGCAGCAAATGAAGTTTCTAAACTTTACGGTGTTGTTAAAACAGGTAAAAATACAAATATTGATATCAATTTGAAATCAAAAGTTGAGCTTTCGAATATTTTAAAAATAGTTAAAGATATCGCTTTGATTTTTGATATCAAAGATTTGCAGACATTGAGCGCAAATGGTCGATTAGATGCGGATTTTAATATCAAATCTGATTTAAAAACTGTAAAATCTAACGGTTATTTAAAAATTCCAAATGCGGATGTGTATTATGGTTTGTATAAAATCGGGGTTGACAAAATTAATGCTGATGTAAGTTTGGCTAACAATAATATTGATATTAAAAACATTGGTTTTACGATTTTGAACCAACCGTTAAAATTGTATGGAACAGTGACTTCTGATGCTGTGAGTGATTTGCATTTGACTGCAAATAATCTAAGCTTAAAAGGACTTCTTGTAGCAGCAGGACAAGCCGCTTTGATGAAGGATAATCAGGTTAATTCCGGTACTGTTTCTATGAAAGCGGATATTCAAGGTAAATTAGACAAGATTAATCCTGTTATTAATCTTAATTTAGCAAATATTAATATCAAAAACGTACCGGCATCAACGACTGTTGTCGCACCGGCTACTGCATTAAATATAACTTCTGATGGTAAAACTTTCGGAGGTCAGGCTAATAGCTCTAATGTAAAAATAATTAATCCGGCTGCTAAAGTATCTATACCAAGTGTTAGTGCGCAGATTAAAGAAAATGAAATAATTATTTCACAAACACCGGTTACAATTGAAAAAATCAAAACAACTGTTTCCGGAAAAATTACAAATTATTTAACTGAAAAAATAGGATTAAATTTTGTAACAGCAGGTGATATTAAATCAACTTTAACGGGGGATGTTAATATAGCAAAACAAACTTTAAATTTAACTTATGCAACAACAGAAATGTCAACAATAATTATTCCGATGTTTGACAAATCAAAGATGACATTTATGGGAAATATTAAAATTATTGATAGTATGCTAAATCCTGTTCTTAAAGGGAATATAAGTATTCCAACTATAAATATCCCTGAAATTCCTGTAAGCATGACAAATACTGATATTAAGTTAGATGGGCAGATTTTAAAAGGTAGTGGAAGTGTTCAAAAATTCACTTCCGGAGGAATTGCTGCAGAAAATCTGGTTGGTGATTTTTCTTTAAAAGGAGAGAATTTTTATTTGAATAATATAAAAGGGACAGCTTTTGATGGAAAAATCGGCGGAAATATAATTTATAATGTTACAAATGCGAAAACAAATGTAGATTTTTCCGGTAGTGGACTAAACGCAGACAAGGCTATTTATGGCGCAGCCGGAATTAAAAACGCACTTTCAGGAACTTTAGGTTTTGATACAAAATTATCATTAATCGCTGCAGATTATGATGAAATGATGAAATCGCTTAGAGGAAATTTGAGCTTTAATGTCAAAAACGGTTCTTTTGGCGAAATCGGACGTTTGGATAAATATTTGCAAGCAAATAATATTATGACAAATGTGCTTTTAAAATCAACAATAACTTCTATTCAAAACAGTATTAGAGTTATGGATACTGCGAAATTTGATTATTTAGAAGGCAAAATGACTTTCAAAAACGGTTGGGCTGATATAAATCCAATAAAAAGTTCTGGTAGACTTTTAGCGTATTATATAACGGGTAAATACAACCTTTTGAATGGCACAACCAATGTTGTGGTATTAGGTAGAATGGATGCACAGCTTGTTGCAAAATTAGGACCTCTAGGACAGCTTTCAGCAAACAAATTGCTTTCTTATATTCCAAAATTCGGGACTGCAACAGCAAAAGTAGTAGAAGCTTTAACAACTAATCCAAAAGGTGAAAATACAAGTGCAATTCCGGCTTTAACAAGCGGAAGTACAAGTTATGAAGATTTTAAAGTCGTATTTAATGGCGGATTGGAAAGCAAAAGTTCAGTTAAATCATTTAAATGGCTTACAACTGTTGATATGAGTGCGATTGAACATAAAACACTCAAAGATTCTGTTAATGATATCAAATCTTCTGTCGGTAAAGATGTTACAAATACAGTAAATTCTACGGTTAATTCTGTAAAAGATGTTGTTTCATCTTCTAAAGAACAATGGAATAGTACAAAAGAAGACTGGAACGCAACAAAAGACCAATTCAAAAATAGCGCAGAAGAAATTAAAAACTTGTTCAAGAAAAATCCGGTTAAACCAGCAACTCCAACAACTGATTCAGCAGTGGAAAATACGGTTACAGAAGTTGCGGAATAATTTTAATTATTTATAAGTTAATGAAAATATATTATTTTCTTAAAATTCTTAAAAAGGGTGGGAAAAATATAAATTTCCCACCTTTTTAAAACTCAAATATAATTTGTTGTAACATTTTATTATCAGTCACTTAATAAAATTAATTATATTTCGAAGCCGTAAACATTTTATACCCAATAGTCAATGCGCCCATAATTCCTGCTGTTGTGCCTCCGTATTTTAACGCTTTTTTCCATTGATTAGAAGTTTTGGTATTTTTTATAATATTAAACAATTTTTTGTCTTTGAATTCAGGAGTTTTAACAAATTTCTTAGATTCATTATTCCAGCCCATTCTTATAACATTTTTTGTTTTTACAAGCTCAAAATTCATTATTGCCTCCAAGGATTCTTTCAATGCCATTTTACTAGATTCTAAATTAGTTGTATTTATACCATCCAAAAGTGAATTAATAGAAATACCTCTGCATTGAGCATCTATAATTTCTTTATTCTCATTTATTAATTTCTTAAAATTTTCCGGTGTCTTTGTTTTATCAATTTTCTTCAACACATTTTGTAATTGTTTAAAATAATTTACTGATGACGTAGAAGTATTTTTCTTTAAATTCTTATTAAAAACTTCTTTAGTAAAAGTGTCTGAAACCTGACCATCACTACCTACCGGATATCGATATTTAAAATAACCGACACTACCACCTGTAACTCCGCCAAGAGCCGCCATGCCAACAGTGGAAGGACCGCCACTATTACTTTGTCCTTGCGGACTATACATCTGTTGAGGATACATTTGTCCCTGATAACCATTCATAGAATAAGGATTTGTCATACAACACTCCTTGCCAATACTACACTACTTATATAAAGTTTTTTTGTGTGTAAAAATTGACTTTTAGTAACAAAGTGTTACAAAAGGCGTTAAGGCGTTAGGTCGTTAAGTCGTCGTTAAGTCTTTAAGTCGTTAGGTTCATTTAATTCGCTTTCGCTCATAAATTCATAAAAAAACAAATCTTAACAATATAAAAAAACTAAAACGAACTTAACGCCTTAACGACCTAGCGACTTAAAGACTCCCTTACTCCAATCTCCATTACCCATTCTTTTAAGAGTCTAACCCCAAAAACTAAACTAACAGGTGATTTATGTTTATGGATAAACCTTTACAATTTCAATATGGAGATGTGTTGATATGGAAAAATTTCAAAATAAATATTTAGAAATAAAAAACATTCGCAAAGATTTTGTAAATTGGGTAGAAGATATTGCAGAAGAAAATAATTGCAAAATTGAAAGAAAAGAATGGAAAAGCAAATATAACAGCTATGTGGTTTATGACTACGAACCTTTTTGCTCAGAAGGATTTGAAATAAATATTTTGTTAAGTTCTTTTGACGTTTCCTACCTTAATTTTATTAAATATCTTTATAACGAAAAACTGAATACTATTGAATATTTAGACAACTGTATAAAAATTCCTGTAATAAAAAACTATTCACATTAAAAGAATTGGTATATAATATTTCTAAGTTAGTTATAGAGGAATATTATTATGCAAGAATTTTTTAACAATTACGTACAGTCACTCGAAACATACATTATGTTTAGGATAAAAGAAACGGTTGCTAAAATAACACCGGAACTTATTGCTAAAAATCGTAAACCAATTATGTTATCAATGGGTGCACCTACGGCAAATCCTCCTCAAAAACTTATTGACGATTTGAAAACAGCTCTTGATGAAAAAGGAGCTCATTTATATTCTTCTCCAAAAGGTGAAAAATTCTATCGTGAAGCAATCGCAAAAAGAATGAAAAACAGATTTGGAGTAGAACTTAATCCTGATACAGAAATCTTTTCATTAATCGGCTCAAAAGAAGGGCTCGCAAACTTTATCAGAGTTCTTATTAATCCGACAACTGTAGATGAAGACAAAGAAATTATTCTTGTCCCAGACCCAGGATATGCTTCTTATAAAGAAATGGTAAAAGTCTCCGGAGGAAAATCATTCTCTATTCCATTAACACCGGAAAACAATTTTATGCCGGATATGGAAAAAGTTTGGGCAGATTTTATTGCAAAAGGTAATAATCCAAAGAAAGTTAAAGCTTTATTAATAAATTATCCAAATAATCCACTTGGAGCAACTGCTACAAAAGAATATTTGGAAAGCCTTGTAGATTTTTGTAAAAAACATCACATTTTGTTGATTTCTGATGCTGCATATGTGGATATGTATTTTAAACCAGAATTTAAACCGATGAGTATATTAGAAATCGAAGGTGCCAAAGATATTGCGGTAGAATTCTTTAGTTTTTCAAAACCTTATGCAATCACCGGTTGGAGATTAGGTTGGATTTGCGGTAATGCAGAAGCTGTAAAAATATTCGGCAAACTTAAATCAACTCTTGATTCAGGCTTGTTTAAAGCATTACAAAAATCTTGTGCTGAAATTCTTAATTCGGAAGAAGGCGATAAATACATAGAAGAAGCAAATAAACGCTTTAAACATAATCAGGAAATTCTTGTAAAAGGCTTAAAAGAAGAATTAGGCTGGGGTGAATTTAATGTTCCTGATGCAACTTTCTACTTGTGGCTTCCAATTCCGCCTAGATACAAAAATTCTGTAGAATTTACAGATGATTTGATGTATAAATCAGGCATTATTGCAGTTCCTGGAGATGCATTCGGAGATTATGGCAAAGGATTCTTTAGAGTTTCAATCGTTTGTACAGAAGAAGAACTCAAAGAAGCTATCAGAAGAATGAAAGAAGACGGATTTAGTTTTGAATAAGTTGTAAAGAACTTGAAAAAAATACTTTAAGGTTTATACTTTTAAAATACACAAACTATAAACCTTAAAGTTGGATAAAAATATGCTGTCAGAATTTGAATTAACAAAACGAATATTAACAGAATTGCTTCAGATTGAAGATAATCAAAATAGTTTATATAGATGGTTAAAATCTGAACTTGCTTATACTTCAAATGCAATTGAAGGTAATACACTAACAAGGAAAGAAACTGAACTTGTAATAGAAGAACATTTGACGTCATCTGCCAAGCCATTTGTCTATTATCAAGAAGCGGTGAACCATTCTAGAGCATTTGAAAGAGTTATTGAGTTAGTAAAAGAACAAGTTGATATAAATGAAAAAGAGATTTTAAATTTACACAAAATTATACTATCTGGCATTAATGATAACAATGCTGGTTTTTACAGAAATTGTTCAGTAAGAATATCCGGTTCACAAGTAATATTACCTAATCCTGTAAAAGTACCAATTTTAATGGATGAATTTTGTCAATGGTTAAGTATACAAGATTTATACGACCCCAAAACTGCAATTTTAGCACATTTAAAACTCGTTTCAATTCACCCATTTGTTGATGGGAATGGCAGATGTGCAAGGTTATTGATGAATTGTTTGTTGCTAAAAGCAGGACTTGTTCCTATAATCATACAGCCCAGAGATAGAAAAAAATATTTGAATAATATTGAACAGGCGCAATTAACCCAAAATGAAGATAAATACATCAAATATATGCAATCACTTTTATTACGGTCTATAAAAATGATAATTTCTATGTTAGATACTAGTAAAATTGATGTTACAAAAAATGAACTTTTGACAATATCTAAGTTTGCAAAATTAGTCGGGGTTGCAAGTTCCACAATCAGATATTGGGTTCAAAATAACAAATTAAAACCTCATTCTTACACAGATTCCGGTTATATGCTTTTTATAGAACGACAAATAAGTGAAGTTGAAAAATTAAAACAAATAAATAAAATTTAGATGAAATAAAGTTTTATAATGTAATCATGAAAATTTAATAATAAAAATTAATAAACGATATATTTTGTCATTTTATATCATATTTATGCTCAAACAAGACTTTTAAACAAATGTTGAGTAATTATACAAGAAAAGATTTTGAAAAAATGATAGACAAATACAAGTAGCAAAAAATATTTTCACAGGTTTTGTTTAAATATGAAAATTTCACCTATCAATTATAATAACCAAAATAATTCAAATTTTAAATCAGCATATCCTGTTGTGCACTGGGTTAGAGAAGCAAACGGGAGCTATGCGCCAATATCTAACCTTGATTTAATAAAAAAACTCCAAGGAAAAATTGTCAGAATATTAAATAAACCGCTTGATGAAACCAAGAAAAATATAAAACCGGAAGAATAAAAATTGCGTGCGTATATTGGTAGCTGCGATATTGATTATAGAAATATTTCTATAGTGCGCTCGTTTTATAATCGTGTAAAAAGCAGCGTCAATAAATATATACCAATTTCTTATTTGATATCAGGTGATGATGTTAATATATTTAATGAACATTTAACAAAAAGTATAGGACGAGCAAAAGAAGGGAAAAAAGATTTAATCAGCAATCCTTATTCTCCGGAACTTGCAGAAGCAATTAGACATTATAATGTTGATGGATTAAAATTTGTGCAAGATAAAGATAAACAAATATCTGATGACTCTGGTATGACATATATTTTGCACACAAAATTTGAAATAATACGAAATAAATTAGGTGAAATTAAAGATTACAGATTTCAAGATGCCCGATTTTTACCTTCAGAAGGTGTAAAAAATCCACTAGAGCGAATTTAATTATTTTTTTAACGAACTCTTGACTTTAATTTATGAGCATGTATGATAATAACATACTGAGCGGGGGTAATTCAGTGGTAGAATGCCTCCTTGCCAAGGAGGATGTCGCGAGTTCGAGCCTCGTCTCCCGCTCCATTTTAATTAAAGAAATTGGAAGTCCTATCAAAGGGGCTTTTTTTATTGCGAATTTATCAACGACGAGGCAGAACTCACGACATAGAAAAGCTAACGCTTTTCGTCGCTCCCTCTATTTGCTCTTGGTAAATTCAAAGAATATTTTTTTAACTCTACGGAAAACGTGACATTTAGTCACCTTTTCCTGCTCGCAAACAGACACAGTGAGCCTCGTCTTCCGCTCCATTTTAATTAAAGAAATCGGAAGTCCTATTAAAGGGGCTTTTTTTATTGCGAATTTATCAACGACGAGGCAGAACTCACGACATAGAAAAGCTAACGCTTTTCGTCGCTCCCTCTATTTGCTCTTGATAAATTCAAAGAATATTTTTCTAATTCCATAGAAAACGTGACATTTAGTGAGATTGCTCAAAATTTTCAATTAAATATTTACTAATTAAAGTTTGCTAATGATTCGACTGACGAAATTTCTTGCTCTCTCGTTGTATGAATGTATAAACACACTCAACACAAATCTCAAGAAATAACCGCAAATACGCTTGGCATTTGAGATATAGTAAACACAATTTAATTATTGTTGCAATTTTGTAATACTACACTTGACAAAATTGAATAAATCGTAAATACTATAATTAGTCATCTGGTAATGGCTACGGAAGGTTCTTATGGAAACCGTAGAGGAACTATCAGATGATTTTTTATTGTGTATTGCTTCTGAATACAAATCATAAATTGAAAATTCGTCAATTTGTAGATCTTCACTATCAATTCTTTCTTTAACTGTTATCATCGCATAAAATATAAGTCCACCTATTTTGAGAGGTAATGCAAAACGATGAATAATTTGTTTTTCGTATAAAGCTTGTTTCTTTAATTCACCATGTTTGAGAATTGGTATTGCGGCATAAAAAATTACATCTACATTAGAAATAAGTTCCTTTTTTAAGTATGCATGACGACTTTCTATATCACGAGTAAAAACGGTTGAAATGATTTTGTTTAAGTGCTTTTTAGATAATCCTGCAACCATTTTTGAATACTTGTTTTGAAAATATAATTTGTTTTTATCTTTCAAAACTGCATTATGTATATCTGACTTTTTAATATTCTTAGCCGCAATTCCCTCGAATTTTAGTTGTTTAATATCTAAAATCGCAACATCATTAATACCTGTAAAGTTGTACAACTCAACATTTACAATCTTACCGTCTTTTCGATATAGCTCAAATGGTTTTAAAACAATATTACTCATGGTTCTAATTTTAACACAAAGTCGAAATAGTAACTAAAATGGGGATTCCCATAATTGAAAAAGTTAAGGAAAATAAAAATATTAATTTCCATGTTTAAAGTTGAATTGCAACAATATGCCTTGAGATTCGTTACAATTAGTAAATTCTTGTTTAAAAGACAACTTTATATACATACTCCACGCTTTTTTAATAAATTAGATTATATATATAATTGGAAATTATTATCAAAAATAAACAAAATTCTATGGTACAATGAATATATGTATATTACTTTTTTTGACATTGTATTTGTTTTAGTTTTTTGTATAATTCTTTTCATCCCGCTTTTTCAGATTTGGATGTTATTTTTTCAGAAACCTTTTAGACAGAAAAGAAAAATACATCCTCAATATGGTGCAAGATATGGAAAGTTATATGTTATTTTATCAGAAATACTATTCTCGTCTGGCGGCTTTGGAAAGATTGAATTTTATAAAAATGTAATAATAGTACAACAGATTTGGAGCAGAACAATTTTAGACAAAACAAATTTTCAAGAATTGACACCTCTAAAACAAACCAAATTTTTTAATTTGTTCCAAATGTATAGATTAAAAATAATGAAACATACTCCTATTTATATATTATTAAGTAATTATCAGTATAAATTTTTAGAACATCAAATAAGCAACTTAACTAAAAATCGGGCATCATAAATTTACGCAAATTTCAACTCAATTTTGTACCCTAAACCATTTAACAATTTTAAGGTTGTACTGATTTTAGGTTGTACTTTTCCGTTAAGAATATCTGATAAATTATTTCTATCCATGTCTAATTCTCTTGCTAAAGTGGAAATAGCTCCACGTCCACGAGCCTTTACAACATGTTGAAGAGAACGAATGAAAGCATTTATATTACCGTCTTTTGCAAATTCTTCTAAAGATGTTTCAAGATAAATTCTTTGATAATCTTTGTCTTGCAATTTTTCATGCATATAATCATCATGACTAACAGTATTAGCCATAACTTTATCCATATCTAAATTAAATTCTTCTGCAAAATCTGTCATTTTGAGTTCCTTTCAATAAAATCTTTGAAATATTTTTCGGCTTGTTTAATAACTCGTTTTTTGGTCACCTTTATCACTGCCGGCAACAATTATTATTACAACATTTGTAAGATCCTTGTAGTAAACTCTATAACCTTTACCAACAAAAAATCTTAATTCTGATAATAAACTGTTTGATAATTTTTTGTGGTCTCCGTATAAACCGTCAATCAAACGTTCTATACGGTTATCAATTATTGATTTTGTTTTGTTGTCTAATGAGCTAAACCACTCATCATAAGGGCAACGTCCGTTAATAGTTTTGTAATATATGATTTGTTTCAAGTGTTCATTTTCAGACATAAAATATTACTTATTTACATTGTAGGGTATAACCTACAAAAAGTCAATCTATCAAATAAGATATTTTACTTAGACAAAACGCATGAAATAATTTTCATGTGTCTTTGAATACAAATTATATATAGAAAATTCATCAATTTTCATTTCTTCTGAACCAAGTCTTTCTTTTACTGTTATCATCGCAAAAAATACAACCAATTTCTATCTTATTGGGAACTTTTTTATAAAATTATCGTCTTTAATATTAGAGAAGATGGAGGAGATTTTATGAATAGAGCTTATAATAATGCTGAATATATTGATAATTCTGAATTCGAAACCCCAAAAACATTCAGCACAATAGTTAATAATGATGATATTTTACAAATGTATTTAAAAGAAATTGGGCGTAAAAAAATGCTCACTAGAGCGGAAGAATTAGAATTAGGTAGAAAAATTCAAGAAGGGAATTTTAGAGAAAAAGAAGTTGCAAAGAGAGAGTTGATACAAGCCAACTTGAGATTAGTTGTCAGTATTGCAAAAAAATACATTGGGCAAGGCGTTTTATTTATGGATTTAGTTCAAGAAGGCTCATTAGGACTAATTAAAGCCGCAGAAAAATTTGATTACAAAAAGAATTTCAAATTTTCTACTTACGCAACATGGTGGATTAAACAAACGATAATTCGTGCGATTTCCAATCATTCAAGAACTATTCGCATTCCTGTACACATGTTAGAAAAAATTCGTAAGTATAAAAAAGCGTGTCATATAGCGGAATATGATGAAACAATGGATGTTGATAATGAAACAATTGCGAAAATTTCAGGATTGGATTTAAAAAAAATTGACGAAGTAAAAAGTGCATTAAAAAAAGAGCCTGTAAGTCTTGATACTTATGTGACAGATGATTTGTGTATTCAAGATTACGTGGAAGATACGTCTTATGTTTCTCCGGAAAACAGTATTCAAAGGATTTTTCAGACAAGAGACGTAAAAAAACTTTTAAATATTTTAGATAAACGAGAACGAGAAATTCTTATCAGAAGATTCGGCATTGATTCAAATGAACCTAAAACGCTTGAACAAATTGGAAACGACCTTGGATTTTCTAAAGAAAGAATTAGACAATTAGAAAATGTTGCAATCCAAAAATTAAGAAAAAGCGGAAGAGTTGATAATTTGAAAACTTATATAGAAGATGATATGTAAATTTTGCTGAAAATATTATTCTAATAAAATACCGAAGTAGAAAACACTTCGGTATTTTATTAGACCAATCCTTCTTTCAAAGCTTT
>CAKVIN010000020.1 GCA_934754425.1 uncultured Candidatus Melainabacteria bacterium
CTTTGATTAAATATACTACGTTAACTTACTATACTAAGTTATATTATAATTCTAGTCTATAAATAATTTATGTCAATAATTGTAGCATGATTGTAACTGCAAAATAGTAATTTATTACCCATTAAAATTAGCATAAATTTAAGAATTTTATTAGATATTCAGACATAAAAATAATAAAAGATTCCAGTTTGTAACATTTTCTTAATATTTTTTTTAATATATATTCAATTGTTAAGAAACTAGGAAAAATGTTACAATTGGCGCAAACGCAGTAGTAGTGTCTTTTATCACAAAACACTCTAAAGTTTTAAAAAAAAATGCCGTAAATAATAATGTGAAGAAATTTAATACATTAAACAAAAAAAAAGAAAGGAAACTAAAGTATGCCAAACATTAATCCACCCAAAATTATTCATGGAGAAGTCTATTTTAATCGTAATGCAAAAAATGAAGCACTAAAAAAAGAAGCAATGAATTTAAAGAACTTGCAAGAAACATCTGCAGGGCAAAAAGCACAAGAACTTGATAAAGCAGATGGAGCAGCTGATGGAAAAATTTCTGCTTCTGTATGGAACAAATATGCAAAAGAACATGGAGGAAATACTATAAAAAACGAGATTAGTGTAAATGATGCAATGAACTCCATAACAAATTATGAAGTAAAAAATGCAAAAAATAAAGTAACTGAAAAAAAGCTAGCTTTAGAAAACAAAAATGAAAACGGAACCAACCAAGCTCCGAATATGGGATTGTAACTATATTCCAAAATTAATTAGTAGATAATACTAAACCTACAATTTTTGTTTAAATAAAAGAACAGGGCATTTGATGTAAAATAACAAATCACCTGTTCTTTTAAGCCTAACAACATTATAATAAGTTTTTGTCAAGCAATGCTTGACCTACAATTTATACAAAAAAACAGGAAGTTGCTAAATAATTACAACTTCCTGCCTTTTTTTATTTAATTTTATTTAATTATTTTGCATCTTCTTTAATTACAATAAGATTTTTAACAATTTTCATTTTACATGTAGGAAGAACAACCTCTGCCAATCCGTCGGCAATACTAATAATACTTCCGGCTTTCAATGTTACATCTTCACCTTTGTACTGAAAAATATAATCATCTTTTCTGTCTGATCTGATTGTGATTTGATTGTTCATAGTTTTTATCCTTCTTACTATCGTGTTAAACAAGGAATGGCAAAAATATTCTACCATTCCTTAAAAACAATTATACTGATTACTTAAAATTAGTCAAATACATAACTAATAATAGCAGCTTCTCTAGCTCTTTTAATAGCTTTTGTAATCATTCTTTGGTGTTTAGCACAGTTGCCTGTAACTCTACGAGGAATGATTTTTCCTGCTTCTGTTAAGTATCTTTTAAGTTTTGCAGCATCTTTGTAATCAATAGATTCTACGTGATCTGCGCAGTATGAGCAGGTCTTACGTTTTTTTCTATCTTGTGCATCTTGTTTTGCCATTGTTTTGTTGCCTTTCTAGCCTGTTTATTTTGTTACGTCGTTAAGTCTAATGTCTTTAAGTCGTTAAGTTCGTTATTTATAATAACTTTCTACTTATGAAAGCTGACCCAATGTCTACGTGCGTTTCTTTTGCTACGTCGTTAAGTCTAATGTCTTTAAGTCGTTAAGTTCGTTATTAAAAACAACTTTCCACTTTCAATTTTCAATTTTCAACTTATGAAAGCCGACCCAATGTCTACGTGCGTTCCACTTATTACGTCTAACCAGTAGCTTTCACTTTGAGGCAGAACCTGTAGTCTTAAAACCATTTTGTAGTTACCACCAAGTAGCCGACAGTAGTGCCTACGTGCGTAGCACCTAGAATGGGATTTCTTCTTCTCCGATTAACTCATCAGAGAACTCATCCTGTGAAAATTTGACTATATCTTCACCTGAACCGGATGATTTCGCCGCACCTGAAGATGTAGCAACACCACCCATTTTTTCGATAGCATTTGCATCAATTTCAAATATTCTTCTCTCAGCGCCGCTATCATTTTTAACCGTCGTAATCTGAAGTCTGCCTTCAACAAGTACTCTTTCATCTTTTGAGATTTCAGAAACAACTTCATCAAGAGCTGCACGTCTTACAACAACCCTGATTAACATTTCTTCTCTGTCACCTATATTAAGCACAAAAGATGATACCGGAACATTGTTTTGTGTAAAACGCTTCTCCGGAGCCCTATATACTGTACCTGTTACAACTGCTTTAGCTAATGCCATTTTTTTAACTTCACTTTCTAGATTACTTACTATCTACACCGTATTTTGTATCAATAACTACAAATTTACTTTGCTCGCACCTCTACAAAATACTGTCACGCAAAAAAGTCTGTTATACAGTTTGAGCCTTTTTAGCTTCTTCCATAAACATAAATCTTAATACGTTTTCATTTAATTTTAAGCTTCTTTTGAAGTCTACTACAGCTTCTGCAGGAAGTGATACAATAATGTTTGCAAAGAAACCATCTCTGTAACCTTGAACGTCATAAGCTAATTTCTTACGACCCATTTTGTCTACTGAAGATACTGAACCTTCGTAAGATTTAACTTCTTCTGAAATTCTATCTACAACTTTGTCTAATTCTTCTGAATCAAGACTTGGTTTAAAAACTGCCAATAATTCGTAATTTTTCATAATAATATTTCTCCTTATAGAATCATGCTACCACAAACAGAGGTAATGTAAAGAGGAGATACTTTATAATAATATAACTAAAAGAAGGTACAATTTTGCACCTTCTTTTAGTTATTTATAATTATTATTCTATTTTTATTTTGCAGTTACATTAATAAACGGAACTGAATTACCTAACATATATTGTGGCATTTTACCATCCCATTTTTGGACTGCTTCATATTGAACTAAAGATTTATTTTGACTTAATGCTTTTGCTCTGATAGCCATTGATTTAGCTTCTGCTTCCGCTGCAATAACTTTTTGCTTAGCTTCTTCTTGAACTTGAACAGTTTTGTTTTTAGCTTTCAAAGCTTCTTGCTCAGCAGTAACTTTGCTTTCAATTGCTCTTTCAAACACTGCTGAATAATTAATTTCTGTCATTTGGAAATCTGTTACATTAATATAATTATTTTTTAATTGTTCTTGAAGTTTAAACAATATATCACCGGCAGCACGTTCTCTATTAGCAATCAAATCTTGAGCATTCCATTTGCCGATAATATCTTTTATAGTTCCTTCTACTACAGGAGTTAAGATTGTGCTTTGATAATCAGTACCAACTTCTTGGAATAATCTGTTAACTTTATCCGGCTGTACATTGTAGTTAATAACATAAGTTATTCTTGCTTGTTGAATATCTTTAGTATAAACAGCGGTGGCTGATGTATTTTTTTGAGTCTTTACATTCATTGTTCTGAATTTTTGCACAAATGGAAAGATTAAATGTAAACCTTCACCATAGCATTGAGGCTCAACTTCGCCTAATTTAATTTTAATTCCACGTTCTCCCGGACCAACCATTACAAATGGATTGCATAATACCAGAAAACAAACCAATAAGCACAATACCAATATAGGCATGCCGAATAATTTTTTGTCCATCCTAATCCTTTCCTTACTTTAACGCAATCAGAGCCAATGCCACATATAGAGCTGCCACAACAAAAACAAAACTTCCAAATACAATTAACATTTGTTTACCGTATTCACGATAAAGATTTTTTCCTGTAATGTAGCACAATGTAATAATACACAAATTTACTAACACAATAAGTGATAAGAATAAAAATAAAACTCTTATGACCATTAGTCCCCTCTTTCAAATATTATAGTAAATGATAAGGTTCTTTATGTAATCATACATTTAGAGCATTTTATGTTAAAATTTATAATATGAAAAGACTTTGCGTATTTGCACATTGGGATAGAGATAATATAATAGATGACTATGTAATCTATTATTTAAAAGCGTTAAAACAAGTAGTAACTACACTAATTTTTGTATCGGATTGCGATTTACCTTTAAAAGAATTAGAAAAACTGGATGGAATTGCTGACTATAAGTTGGCACAAAAACATAATGAGTATGATTTTGGCTCATATAAACGTGGTTTTCTGTTCGCAAAAGAAAATAAAATCGACTTTGAAGAGTTAATTTTTGCAAATGATTCTTGTTATGGTCCGCTTGTACCTTTAAAACCAATATTTAAAAAAATGGATTCTAAAAAATGTGATTTTTGGGGAATGACTAAAAATAGATATGACATAACAAAAAAACTATATCAACCACAAATTACTCCTCACATTCAGAGTTATTTTATTGTTTTTAAATCTAACGTATTTAACAGTCCGGTATTTTTAGATTTTATAAACAATATCAAACATGAAGATGAAAAAAATAACATAATAAAAAAATATGAAATCGGCTTAAGTCAATTATTATACGCAAACGGATTTAAAAGTGCCAGCTATATTACAAAATACAAATTTATTGATAATTGCACGTCAGAAAAATGGGATAAACTGATTAAGAATGATAATTTTCCTTTTATAAAAACCTCGATTATCAAAAATGGCTTTTATTTCTTAGGAGAAGCTAAAGGCTGGAGAGAACTTATTCAAAATCACACTGATTATCCTTTAATTTTAATTGAAAAAAATTTCCAAAGAGTTCAAGATTTATACGAAAATCTATATAAAAAATCAAATATTTATCGAAAAATAAGGTTTAACTTGCTAAGAAATTGTCCATTGGAAATTAGGTATTGTGTTATTTTTTTGGAAAAACATTTGTTTATAATTTTAAACACACTTTGCTTCCATAAACTCAAGAAGTTCTGATGTAGCTTTTTCCCAACTAAATGATTTTGCCCTGATTAAACCTCTTTCTCTGCAAAGTTCTCTAAAAAATGTATCTTCATACATTTTTTTATAAGCTTCTATTAATTCTTCATCTTTTGTCGGATTTATCTGAATACCGGCTTGCCCGATTACTTCCGGTAAAGAAGAAGTGTTAGAAGTTATAACAGGACATCCGCATTTCATTGCTTCCAATACAGGTAGTCCAAAACCTTCATAAAGAGATGGATACACAAACATCATTGCGTTAGAATAAAGTTCAGGTAATTTTTCATCATCTACGTAACCCAAGAATTCCAATTTTGTCTTGTCGAAATTCCCAATAGCAGCTTGAAGTTCTTTTTCAAACTTTTGCCAAATACCACCTACAAGAACCATTTTAAGGTCATTGATTTTGTATGTGTTAATAAAATCAAAGAAATTTTTTATTGCAAAAATCAAATTTTTGCGTTTGCCTAAAGTACATAATGATAATATGTATTTTTCATTCGTAGTTTTTTCTGATGGGTGAAATTTATCATCAGCACCCAATAAGATTGTTTTGATATTATCATCATCTATTTCGAAATACTTAAGAATATCGCATCTTGTACTCTCAGAATTTGCCAAATAATAATTATTATTTTTATTACTTATGGTTGCATAAATTTTATAATACCAATCTTTTGGAGATTTTGGATAACCATTTTCCAGAACAGGTATTATATCATGCAACATTCGGAATTTTTTTATACCTGAATACTCAATTTCTATACTTGGTGGAGTAAAAGGCGAAAAATACACATTAAATTTTTCTATATCCTTTAAATTCTGTTTATTAATTTTGCAAAAATATTTGTCATAAAATCGTGCAAAAATCAAAACAGCATATTTAATTCTTTTGGGAAAATTATCTGTTTTATAAATTAACCAGCCGACAAATTTATTTAAAATAGAATGTTCGTCTAAAAGTGGAATATCAGAAAATTCTGAAATTGTTTTCATTATATAGTATCTTTTGTAATCACAGTGAAATGTTATTTCGATATTTCTTTTTTTTAATTCTTTAAACAAATTCAATGCTACAAAAAAAACACCGGCTCTATGACCGCTTTTTTCGTTAAAGTATGATAATTCTGTACAATCAAACAACACTCTCAAGCCTTCTTCTCTCCAAACATTTTTTTTAATCTGTTTTGAACCTTATTAATTAATAAATATAAATCATACAAATTTTTTAGCGGAAACACTTTAAATTGCTTATTTATCTTTTTTAATTCTATCTTTTCGCCACCACAAATTGATAAATATTCTGCGAATTGATGTTTTGAATAATAATATTTACGATTTTCTTCAAAATTTTTAGTATGGTTAGTTGATGTAATAGAACCAAAATGAAAAAAACAAACTTTATTACTTACAAAAACATCAAAACCTGATTCAATTGCTCTATGTTTGAAATCATTATCTTCAAAAAATGCCGGAAAAAATTTTTCATCAAAAGTTCCAAGATTATCAAGTACATTTTTCTTTGTAATAACACAAGAAAAAACACATTCATCAAAACTTTTTTGATAATCAAATTTGTATCTTAAATTTTTAAAATAATTGATATAATTACTTTCATTTATATCATCAAAATGTGGGTTTACTTCTCTTGGAGAAACAAAAGCCGCTTTTTCTTTATTAAAAACTTTTTCACATTCTTCAAACCAATTTGGATATAATAAAATATCATTATTTAAAAATCCAATATACTCACCCTCAGCTATTGCAATACCTTGATTATTACCTGCTGAAAAGCCTTTATTCTCAGAATTTTTTATTAATTTAATGAAATCTAAAGATTCTAAATATTCAACCGTTCCATCTGTTGAACCATTATCAACTATAATTAATTCAAAATCTTTAGTATATTTTTGCAGACTTTTAATAAACTTTTTAGTATATTCCAGCTTATTTAAAGTAAGTGTTATTACGCTAAGTTTCATAATACAATTTTATATTAAATATAAATCCCTGCAAATATTTACATATCGAAACATTCCCCACTAGGATTGTTGATTAGAAATTTTATTTTTGTTAACATTATATTCAAAAATAGAAATATAATATTAATTAATTTAGGCTTAAACACTGATTTGGAGAGATTAGAGAGTATATGAGAAATAAAATTATACTTATAGTAATTGTCGTTCTGGCATTAATTTTTGGAAGAATGCTTTTATCTAAAATGGATAAAATTAAAACAGGAAAAATGCGTGCAGCTTCACGCACTCCGGCAGTTACAGTAGCAGATGTCGATGAAGAAATGGTACAACGTCAATTTACAGCAACTGCCAGAGTAGCTGCTAAATACAGAGTTGACGTTCTTGCACGTATAAGTGGATATTTAACAAAAAGTTATTTTAAAGAAGGTGATTATGTAAAAGCAGGTCAACTTTTATTTGAAATAGAACCTCAAGAATATCAATTTGCAGTGACAAAAGCAAAGGCAAGTTTGGATAATGCACAAGCGCAATATGCTTATTATCAAAAACAACTGGCAAGATATCAAGAACTTGTAAAACAAGATTATGTAGCAAGATCTGATTATGATAGTATACTTTCTCAAAGAGATGCATATAGAGCACAAGTGGAAAACGCAAAAAGTGCTTATCGTGATGCACAAAGAAATTTAGGATATACAAAAGTTAAATCACCTGTTAATGGTAGAGTAGGTATTATTACAGTAACTGTTGGTAACTATGTTTCAATGAATAGTGGTGCATTGACAACAATTAACAGTTATGAACCTATGTATGTAACTTTTCCGTTAGAATCAAAAGATTATGCTGAACTTGTGAGAATTGATAAATCTGCGAATATAAATCGTGATGTAGAATTTATCTTTAGTTCCGGTGAAAAATATAAATTTAAAGGTATTCAAGATTTTCATGATAATAAAATTGATGAATCAACCGGTACAATTACAATGAGAGCAACTTTTCAAAACCCAGATGATTCTTTGATTCAAGGTGATTTTGGAAGAGTGATTTTGTATTCAAAATTAAAAGACACAGTTCCTGTTGTGCCTCAAGAAGCAACAATGGAGAACCAAGAAGGTAGATATGTTTATGTTTTAGATAAAGATAATTTACCGAAGATGTCTTATATTAAAACACAAGGTGAAGTTGACGGAAAATGGGTTGTATCTTCCGGTGTAAAAAAAGGAGATAGAATTATTACAGGCGGATTACAAAAAGTAGTCCCAGGAAGTCCTGTAAGAATAGTATCAACAATTGAACAAACTAAAGAAGCACCTAAAAAAGAATCTGTAATAAACAGATTAATTAATAAAGTGAAGAATATATTTAATAAAAAATAAGGTTATATAAATGGCAGGAAATTTATTCATAAAGCGTCCGAAGTTCGCAATAGTTATATCTTTGGCAATAATGTTAGCAGGTTTAATATCACTAACAACATTGCCGTTAGAAGAATATCCGTCAATTACTCCGCCGCAAGTTATTGTAAACGCTACATATAGCGGTGCGAGTTCTGATGTAATAGCTTCCACAATTGCCGCTCCGGTAGAATTACAACTTAACGGTATTGAAGATATGCTATACATGTCTTCTGAATCAAAAAACGGTTCATACCAACTTACAATATATTTTAACGTAGGTGCAGATCCTGATATGGCACTGGTTAACGTCCAAAACCAATTGCAGTTGGTTCAACCGAGATTACCGGAAGAAGTTAAGCGGTACGGTTTAACCGTAAAAAAATCAACAGGTGGTGCCGGTTGTCTATATATAGCATTAACATCTCCAAATAAAACGTATAATTCGCTCTTTTTGGCGAACTATGCGACATTATATTTAAAAGACGAATTAGCACGTACAAAAGGATGCGGTCAAGTTCAGGTTTTTGGAGCAGGCGATTATTCAATGCGAATTTGGCTAAAACCGGATAAAATGGCGAGTTTAGGAGTTTCAGCAAGTGATATTAATACTGCTATAACTACTCAAAACACACAATCACCTGCCGGAAACATTGGTGTTGAACCAATGGAAAATCCTCAGGTTATGAAATTTACATTGAGAACAAAAGGACGTTTAAAAACAGTCGAAGAATTTGAGAATATTATTGTTAAATCAAATAGAGATGGTTCAAATGTAAAAATCAAAGATGTTGCTCGTGTAGAATTAGGTGCAGAAAATTATTCTTCCACCGTATCCGTTGGTGATAGTGATGTTGCAATTATTTCTATATCACAATTACCAGATGCTAATACTATTGATTTAGTAAACCAAATTCAGAAAAAAATGAAAGTTATGAGTAAGAAATTCCCTAGTGATATTTCTTATACAACACAATACGATACAACAGAATTTGTAAGAGAATCTATTCATGAAGTTATTAGTGCCATTGTTCTTGCAATTGCTTTAGTAAGTGCCGTAACTTATTTATTCTTAGGTACAGCAAGGGCTGCTTTTATTCCATTCTGTGCGATTCCTGTTTCTTTAATAGGTGTATTTATATTTATGGCAATGATGGGATTCTCCATAAATCTATTAATATTATTTGGTTTAGTACTGGCGGTCGGGCTGGTAGTTGATGATGCTATAGTAGTTCTGGAAAATACGCAAAGACATATTCAGGAGGGGAAATCACCAAAAGATGCGACTGAAGTTACTATGCAAGAAGTTTTTGGTGCAGTAGTTGCAACTTCTTTAGTTTTGATGGCAGTATTTGTTCCGGTATCATTTATGACAGGTATTACAGGACAAATGTACAGACAATTTGCAGTATGTATTGCAACTTCAATCGGTTTATCAACGGTTGTTGCATTAACTCTTTCTCCGGCTCTTTGCTCTTTGATATTAAAATCAGGTGAAGAAAAGACCGATTTTGAATTTATTCAAAAATTTGAAAATTGGTTTAATGGTGTAAGAGATAAATATTTAGAAACAGTTAAATATTTCGTTGATTCTCCTAAAAAGACATTGAGAGTTTTGTTAGGTGTTGTGATATTCATTCTTCTTATGTTTAAAATCTGTCCGACAGGATTCTTACCTGATGAAGACAGAGGTGCTTTGTTTGTAATGGTTCAATTACAAGATGGTGCAACATTAACAAGAACAGCAAATGTTGTTCATAAAATGGCAAGAGAGTTTGCGGATATTCCAGGGGTTGTTTCTGTAATGCAAATTAATGGTATGAAGGGTGAAAATTCAGCTTTCATGATTTTGAAATTAGAACCTTGGTCAAAAAGAAAAAATGCTAAATTATCAATAAAAAATATAACATCACAAGCAAATGCTATTACTTCAAAATATCCGGAAGCTACGTCTTTCGTATCTCAACCGCCTGCAATTTCCGGCATGGGTATGTACGGTGGTTTTGAATATCAACTTCTTGATAAAGGTGATAGAACGTCTGAAGAATTGTTTGACCAAGTACAATCTTTGTTGAGAGTTGCAAGACAAGATTCTGCTTTTTCAAGTTTATATTCTTCATACACAGCTTCACTTCCACAAGTAGTAGTGAAAATTGAAGAAGAAAAAGCTCTTGCACAAGGTGTTTCTATTTCAGAAATTTATAGTACTTTAGCAGCACAATTTGGCGCAACCTATGTTAATGACTTCAACAAATTTGGTAGAGTTTATCGTGTTTATATGCAAGCGGATGCTCCGTATCGTGAGACATTAGGTGATCTAAGTAAGATTTATGTAAGGAATAATTTAGGAAAAATGCTTCCTATTTCATCTGTAATTACTACAGAAAATATCGTTGGGCCATACATGTTATCAAGATTCAATATGTATCCTGCAATTACCGTAAACGGAAGCCCTGCAAATGGTGTAAGTTCTGGTACGGCTATGAAAATTATGTCAGAAATATCTGACAAAGTTTTACCAAAAGATATGGACTATGCTTGGTCAGGTACATCACTACAAGAACAAAAATCAGCCGGACAAATTGGCCCAATATTAGCAATGGCATTAACTTTTGTGTATTTATTCTTGGTTGCATTATATGAAAGCTGGACTTTGCCGGTTGCTGTATTATTGATTTCACCAATCGCTTTATTGGGAGCTTTATTCTTTCAATATGTATCAGGTTTATCGCTTGATATTTATGCTCAGGTTGGTTTAGTAATGTTAATAGGTTTGAGTACAAAACAAGCAATTTTGATTGTAGAGTTTGCAAAAGATGCTGTTGAAAAAGAGGGATTACATTATATAGATGCTGCAATGCAAGCCGCAAAACTACGTTTTAGAGCTGTTATGATGACAAATATTGCGTTCATTTTAGGTTTATTACCGCTTGTTTTTGCCAAAGGAGCCGGTGCAGGTAGCCGACACTCCATTGGTGTATCTGTTTTTGGCGGTATGATGGCTGTTGCATTTCTCGGTAGTATTCTTGTTCCGGCATTTTATGTTATGACAAATGTTATGAAAGAAAAATTTGCCAAATTTATACATAGTTTGAGGAATAAAAAGCAATGAAAAAACTTTTTATAGTATTAATAATTAGTATATTAGCGTTCCAAACTTCTTGTCAGGCAGCTTTTTGGCATAAGGATAACGGTTTGGGTAATGAAATAAAAAAAGAGGAATATCCTGATAGCAAGGATGTTGAACCTAAAAATACAACGGAAGAACCTACTATGATTCAAGGTGGAGTTGAAAATACTCCTGATATTACCTTAGAAGAATGTTTGCGCTATGCACTTGGTAATAATCCGAGAATTCAAGCTGCGATGCAAGATGTGTTTGCTTCAGATGCCAGAATAAGACAGGCATGGTCTGCTTATTTCCCACAATTCGGATGGCAAACCGGATATACCAAAATTAAGCAATTACAGTTGTCTGATGCATTGGGTCGTAACTTGGTATTCAATTACTGGGTATTAGGACAAATTAGTGCTTCTCAAATGCTTTATGACTTTGGTGTAACGCAAAACCAAGTAACAATAAGAAAATTAGATAATCAAGGGTATAAAATCACATTAACTGGAACTGTTAATGACGTTATTTGTGAAGTTAAAAAAGCTTATTATAATCTTCAATATTCTATAGAAGCAAAAAAAGTTGCAGAAGATATGGTTGCTAAGTATGCAGCATTCTATGATCAAGCAAAAGCTTTTTATAAAGTCGGGACAAAACCAAAGGTTGATGTAACGATAGCGGAAGTTAATTTAAGTAACGCAAAGCTTAATTTAATACAGGCTGAAAATGCTGTTGATATTGCTATGGCAAAATTGAATAACACAATGGGGTTACCATATTCTAACAAATATAAAATAAATGATAGTTTAAGATACGATAGCTGTGACATAACTCTTGATAAAGCAGTTAAGACTGCGCAAGAATCAAGACCGGAATTTCAATTAGCAGAAGTTAAGGTTGAAGAAGCCAGACAGAATGTAAAATTAGTGAAAAAATCATATTTCCCACAAATTACGATAGAAGGTCAATATCAGATTGGTGGTATGCATCCGACAAGTAATTATGGTTACAATTATGGCGGATATATCAGTTTCCCTACGATTAACGGAATGTTGATAAAAAATGAAATTAGAGAAGCAAAAGCTTTGTATTCAAAAGAACAAGCTAATGCTATTAATACTAAAAATAATATTTATTATGAAATTCAAGAATCTTATTATTCATTAACAGAAAAGAAAAACAAAATTCCTGTAGCTTTTCTCGGGCTTAAACAAGCAAAAGAAAATTATGAATTATCATATGGCAGATATCACGTCGGTGTAGGTAATCCGATTGAATTAAAAGAGGCACAAGTTCAATATCAAAACGCAATGTTGGTTTATTATCAAACTTTGTATGATTATAATGCTGCTAAAGCAACTTTGGAAAAATCCATCGGACGTAATATTGCAGATGGCGAAGTTGAATTAAAACAAACCGGTGCAAAAAAAAATAAGATAAAGTCATAATTTTTATATTATTTTGTTCTCCATTTTTTATTTGTGAGATAATTAAGAAGTATTGATACATAAAGGAAGGATATAATTATGTCAGAAGTAAGAGTAAGAATTGCTCCGTCACCAAGTGGTAATTTGCACATTGGTACAGCAAGAACAGCTTTATTTAATTATTTATTTGCAAAAAAAAATCACGGTAAATTTATCTTAAGAATTGAAGACACCGATGCAGAAAGAACCAGTCAAGCTTATGTAGATAATATTTTTGACAGCTTAAAAGCATTGGGTTTAAATTGGGACGAAGGCCCTGATGTAGGCGGTGAATACGGCCCTTATACTCAATCTCAAAGATTTGATATTTATCCAAAATATATCCAAAAACTTCTTGATGAAGGTTTTGCTTATGAATGTTTCTGCACTCCAGAAGAATTGGAAGCAGAAAAAGAAGAAGCAACTAAAAATAAACAAGCTTATGTTTATTCTAAAAAATGCGAAAACTTAACAGAAGAAGAAAAAGCAAAATTGAGAGCAGAAGGTAGAAAACCTGCTATCAGATTTAATGTTGCAAAAGCTCAAAAAGCTTTCCATGACACTTCTATATTGGAATTTGATGACCTTGTAAAAGGCAAACTCCACATGGATACAAACCTTATTGGCGACTTTGTTATTATGAAATCAAATGGAGCTCCAACTTATAACTATGCGGTTGTTATTGATGATGCTTTGATGAAAATTTCTCATGTAATCAGAGGTGAAGACCATATTTCTAATACTTATAAACAAATTTTGATATTTGAAGCTCTAGGTTTTGAAGTTCCAAGATTTGGTCACTTGGGTATGATATTAGCACCTGATAGAAGTAAACTTTCAAAAAGACATGGTGCAACAGCTGTTTCAGATTTCGTAGAACAAGGTTATTTGACAGAAGCTCTTGTAAACTTCGTTGCTCTATTGGGTTGGGCACCTTCTGACGGAGAAGAAATTAAGCCTGTTGATAAGATTGCGGAAGATTTTAGAATTGGTGAAATTTCATCTTCTAACTCAATATTTGAATACGATAAATTAAAATGGATGAATAGCCACTATATCAAAATGCTTCCAAAAGAAGAATTGAGAACAAAGCTTAAAAAATATTTGACTAAATATGATTTGAGCGAACTTACTGAAGAACAATTCAACAGAATGATTGATATTACATATGAACCATTAACATTGTTATCAGATATTACAGATGCTGTTGCTTATTTCTTTGGTGGAGATAAAGTAGAGATTGATGAAAAAGCTCAAGCTGAATTAGATTCAGAACTTTCTCAAGATGTTCTTAAGACTTTTGTAAATGAAGCTGAAAATTGGGAATGGACAGAAGAAAATCTTCATGACAAATTGGCTGATTTTAGAACTAAGTTTAAAGAAGAAAAAGGTTACAAACCTAAATTTACTATGTGGGCAATAAGAGCTGCTGTTACAGGTAGATTATGCGGTGCAGATATGGTTGCAACTCTTGCTATTATTGGTAAAGAAAATTCTTTAAAAAGAGCAAAAGCAGCTATCAAAACATTAACAGTATAGTTTGTGAAAAAATAAATCTAAAAAACAGGATGTGGTTATATAATCACATCCTGTTTTTGTGTATAATAAATTGAGAATGTTTTTAAGGAGAGAATTTTGTTAAAAAGAATTTGTCTATCGTTAATATTATTTTCTACACTCCAAGCATATAGCTATGAGTTGATTTTACCAAAACAAAAAAACAGTGTTACAAATTCTAATTACGCTCATTTTGTAGGTAAAGCGCAAAACTCCGAATCAATTATGATAAATGGTGAAAGAGTGTTTCCTGTTTCTAACGGGGCATTTACGCATTCTGTAAAATTAAAAGAAGGAGAAAACAGAGTTTTAATCCGTTCTAACTATAGTACGCAAATTTACAGATTTAATAAAAAAACTCCAACAAATATAAAAGCGGCTGAATTAAAAGAATTTGAAGTTAAACCAATGTTGGTAAAGCAAGATAATACACCATTAAGAAGCACTCCTATTGATGCCGGCTTGAACAGAATTGCACATTTATTTAAAGATACGACTGTTTTAATTAATGGCGAAAAAGGTGAATTTTATCGTGTATTTTTGGCTAAAGATAAAATTGCTTGGATAGCAAAAAAGGATTTGAAAGATTCATGTGATGAAAATTCGGTTGGTACTTTTATTAATATGGACAGTCAAAAGTTTAAGAATGCTACAGTGCAAACAATTTCTTTCACAAAAAATTTACCTTATACAGTAGAAGTTAAAGATAAAGAGATTTTGTTCAAAATTTATAATCCGGAATTTTCAACTTCTTCCGTGTACACTTTAAATATTCCAAAACCTGAAAAATATTTTTATCATGTATCGCTAGAGGATGGTCAATATATATTTAAAGTTTGTGAGTTAACAAAAAACTTAGAAGACCTTACTGTTGTTATTGATGCCGGACACGGCGGTTCTGAAAAAGGTGCTATCGGATGTTTAGGTGACAAGGAAAAAGATATTAATCTAAAAATTGCTTTAGAGTTACAACAACAATTGCAAAATCATAATATAAATGTTATTTTGACTCGTGAGTGTGATGGTAATATATCTTTGAATGATAGAGTAAAGTTAGCAAAAGAAAATAATACCGATATTTTTATTAGCATTCATCATAATTCCATTGGTGATGTAAAATTTAATTCTTTTAAACATAAAGGGACAAGCGTTTATTATTTTAATCCTAATTCAAAACGATTTGCAGAAGTTGTAGAAAAAAATATAACAAAGTTTGCCGGTACTCACAAGGATGGAGTTAAAACCGCAAGTTTTGCAGTTATCAGGCCGGTAGATTATATTGGAGTATTGGTAGAAACTTCTTATATGATAAATCCTTCCGATTCAGTTTTATACAATACATCTTCTTATTCGCAAAATGTTGCAAATGGAATTGTAGCCAGTATTATAGAATTTGTTGAAAAGTAATTAAAAAGGATAAAAGCGCTTATTTTTGTAACAAAGTTTTTGCACTTGTGTATTTAGATGGTACAATGGTCTAAGTAATGGAGTATGAGAGGGATTATTTATAATGAAATTAAGTAGCACATCAGCACAAAATTCCTTTAAATATGGTTGGTTATTGTCACGTATTTTTCCATATATTAAGCCATATTTATTCAGAATTATTTGTGGTTTTTTAGTTGCAATTCCATTAGGTTTATTAGATGGAGTTACAGCGTTTGCATTAAAACCTTATCTTGATTATGTAGTAGGGAAACAAGATTGGGTCTTCCATGTTTTAGGACATGAATTTACGTTAACTTGGCAGCTTTTTGCATTCATTATTCCGTTCGGAGTAATTCTTTTTGCGGCTTTTCAAGGTGTTTTAAGATATTTGAATGATTATATCTCTGCTTGGACAAGTCAAAGAATTACAAACGATGTAAAAATGGATTTGTTTCATAGATTAATATACATGGATACACAATTTTTTGATGAAAATCCATCAGGTATTGTTATTTCCAGATACATGAACGACCCGCAAACTGCATCATCTGGCATTGTCGATCAAATTAAAACAATTACAACCAGCTTGTTTGGTGCATTAGGTTTAGTTGCAGTAATGCTTTACAGCTCTTGGAAACTTGCTGTAATCGGCGTTCTTGTTCTATGCGTAGCGTTTGTTCCGGTTGCTTTGATTAGAAAACGTATTAAATCCGCTTCTAATAAAAATATGGTAATCGGCGGTAACATAACTACAAATATCAACGAAACTTATAATGGCAACAAAGTTATGGCTGCATATGAGCTTCAAGAA
Source organism: uncultured Candidatus Melainabacteria bacterium (assembly GCA_934754425.1). GTDB lineage: Bacteria > Cyanobacteriota > Vampirovibrionia > Gastranaerophilales > Gastranaerophilaceae > CAG-196. Next base: position 16,593 of record CAKVIN010000020.1, read on the forward strand.
AGACAAGAAAAATATTTTAGAAATCAAATTTGGGAATCATTTAATGTTAACATGTCATTAACAAAGCGTTCTGCTTGGATGAGCCCTCTTATGTATGTAATTGCATCTTGCGGTATTGCCGGAGTTCTAGCTTACGGAACACATTTAATAACATCCGGACAAATGACAGCCGGTGCATTCGCATCTTTTGTAACTTCTTTGTTATTACTATACAAACCGGTAAAAACTTTAGGCAATACTCTTACTAATATTCAAAACATTTTTGTTGCAATGGGTAGGGTTTTTGAACTATTTGATTTAAAATCCAATATATTTGATAAAAAAGATGCAATTACATTGAAAGGTTTAGATAACAAAATTGAATTTAAAAATGTCTATTTTGAATACACAGAAAATCATCCTGTATTGAAAGATTTGTCATTAAATGTTAATAAAAATGAAACATTGGCAATCGTTGGTAATTCAGGAGGAGGAAAATCCACTTTAGTTAATTTAATACCAAGATTCTATGATATAAAATCAGGTTCTATAACAATAGATGGTATTGATATAAGAGATTTAAGCTTACATTCATTAAGAAGCAATATAGCAATCGTATTTCAAGATAACTTCTTATTTTCCGGCTCTATCAGAGAAAATATTTTGATGGGAAATCCAAATGCAACTGAAGACGAGCTTATGCAAGCAATAGAATCTGCGCATCTGCAAGAAATGATTGATGAGTTACCGGAAGGCTTAGATACAATTTTAGGTGAACGTGGTATGACTTTATCAGGAGGACAAAGACAACGTGTCGCAATCGCTAGAGCAATGATAAAAAATACTCCGATTGTCATTCTGGATGAAGCAACTTCTGCACTTGATAACAAATCAGAAGCAGTTGTTCAAAAAGCATTAGATAACTTAATCAAAAATAAAACAGTATTTGTTATTGCTCACAGATTATCTACCATCAAAAACGCTGATAGAATAGCTGTTATTAATGAAGGTGAACTCGTAGAATTGGGTAATCACGAACAATTAATGAATATCGAAAACGGTCAATACCGTGCTTTATATGAAATGCAGTTCAAAAAACAAGAAGCAACAGCTTAGATTTTTGATTATTCTAAAAATAAATTATTTAAAAGAGTTGTACATTTGTATAACTCTTTTATTATTCCTAGAAAAAGAATAAGTGTATTTGATACCATTAATAATTATTCATAATTTCTTGATATTATTACATTTAAACCACTTGAAGAAATATTAAGTGTATGTTATAATAAGAATAGAAAGAGGATAAATCTTTCAAAACCGTCAAGGTCGACGGAGAAAGGCATGGTAAATCGATCGTGGAAATTTGATTGCAGCCAAATACTTATTCCAAAAAGTTTACCCCCTTTGGAGTGTTATAGCCCCACACCACTCTTTAATAAAAAAGGTATCTGTTACTTAAGAACATAATGGTGAAAGCAATGGATACAATGTTATTACAAAGACCCCAGTTTGAGAAAGCAGTTACGAGTGCGACAGGTATAAGTATTGCCTTATGTTTGTTATTGATTCAAAATCCAATATTATCGGCAAAAGATGGTTTGACAGGCATTTCTCCAAGAATAAATTATATAAAGGAACAACAAGAACAAAAAGAACAAATTTTCGAACAAGAAATTATAACTAAGTATAACAAATCAAATGTAGTTGAAATTGAGAAAGGTGTTAAATATGTCAGAATGATTCGTTTTTATCAAAATAAGCCTGTTAGAATTAATATAGTAGAACTGTCACAGGGCGTAAATGATAATCTGGTTATAGAGCCGTCAATTGCATCAGAAACTTTAGCGCACAGGTCAAAAATAAGTAATATCGCTAATAAAAATAATGCAATAGTTGCAATTAACGGAGGGTATTTTAAACCGCAAACTGGAGTTCCTTTAGGTACATTGATGATAAACAAAAAGGTTTATACAGGTCCAATATATGACAGAGTAGCAATGGGTATTTTTGATAACCGTTTTGAAATGGCTAGAGTTCAATTAAGAGCTTCTGTAGTAACAAACAAAGGAGGGTTAAAAATTGATAATATCAATCAGCCTAGAATGTTGTCGACTCATACAATCGTCTATACGCCGGATTGGGGAGAATATTCTCCGCCTTGTCCTAAGTATGGTAAGCAAATAGTAATTTCTAACGGCAAATTGGTTAAAACATCATATGGAAGTAATCAGATACCTAAGGATGGATTTGTAGTTGTTGGTTCTCAAAAGAATATTGATACCATAATGAATGCAAAAAGATTTAAGTTAGATATTAAGATAAATCCTGAGTGGCAAGATGTTAATCACATAATAAGCGGTGGGCCATATTTGGTAAAAAATGGAGATATTTACGTAGATATGACCGCACAAAAACTCGGTTCTGTTGGCGGACGGAATCCAAGAACAGCAATCGGATACACAAAAGATAATAATTTAATAATGTTAACGGCAGACGGAAGAGAGGGTGCGTCAATCGGACTTACTCTCAATGAACTCGCTAATCTGATGAAAGAGCTTGGTTGCGTAAATGCAATGAATCTCGATGGCGGAGGTTCAACCGTCATGTACATACAAGGAAAAGTCGTTAACAAGCCGGCTGTGCAAGGCGGCATCCCTTTATCACACACTCTGATGGTCAGAAAAATCAGCTAGAATTACATTCCATAATACTTAATACCCCTATGGAAGTAAAAACTACCCCTTCTGAAATTCGTTTCGGAAGGGGTTTGAGTAGTTATACTGAGTTCATACACTAGCAAAAAAAATTTTTAGTTGTTTTATACATAAAAAGAAAAGGAGTTTATAAATGAATATCACATCAATTAATAACACAAATCCAAATTTTGGTATTACAAGTAAAGTCAGAATCCGTATGCAAGATGGAACTACAATTCTTTTAAAAGTCACAGGGGAAAAAGATTTGTATGGAAGAGGTATTTTTACAGACATCGTTGGTGATATTATGCATAAAGGAAAGATTGTTGGCAAAACAAAGGAATATCATAACAAAAAAGGTTTTGGTATTCAAAGATTTGCCGCTATATGTGAAGAATTAAGTCAAGGCGCCAAAAAACCTGGTTCTGTTCAAGATAAAATTTTAGCTTCAATCGAAAGACCTAATGTTGATTATAATGCTTAAAAAATGATATTAATATATATTTTTATCAAAACACTCAATAAAGTATTATTAATATCAAACAAATAGACAAAGCATGAATTTATTATATAACAAGAAAAGCCCTAAACCTAAATGGTTCGGGCTTTTTAAATGAAGAAGGTGGTAGGATTCGAACAGGTATTTTTGCTTTTAGCATTCTAAATTTTTCTCCTGTATCCTCTAATATCGTTTAGTTTTCTCAAATTGTTGTTGATACAAGTATAAATGAATATATTAATGACGGCATTTATGCAATAAAAATTGAAAACGCATTATTTGTAAAAAGACTTCAATATATGCCGGGAAAATTGTTGGTAAAAAGCGACAATCCTATTTATCAACCATATGAAGTTGATTTAAAAACAAATAGCGTAAATATTATTGGAGCTGTTGTTTATGTTATGAACGATATGTCTTGCTTATAAAAAAATATTCAAAATAATATTCACAGAAAATAAATTTATTAAATTAAATGTCTAATCTCGGACATTTAATTTAATAATTGGATATATAAAATAATAAATCCTAGACATTTAGTTTGATAAATTCTTCCCTTGAAAGTGAGTAATTTTAAAATTTATTATTTTAAATGTTAGACATTATTAAACTAAGTGTCTAGTTATAATAAAGAAACTAAAATTCTTCAAAAAGGTCTTCAAACAGAACTTGTTGCAAATAACACAGTCACGCCGGACGAATTAAAAAAAATGATTAAAGAACATGAAAAATTGAAAGATAAAAAAGAAAAGTTGATATAAAAGTAAAACTGCCTTCGCTATTGCGAAGGCAGCTTTGGCATATTTATTTTTGCTTCCAAAACGCAGCTCTTAGTGAATTCAAAATCGCAATGATTGAAACTCCGACATCTGCAAAGACTGCGCCCCACATTGAAACAAAACCTAAACCGCCCAAGATTAAGAATACAAGTTTTATGCCAATTGCAAAAACAATATTTTCTTTTACAATTGTCATAGTCTTTTTCGCTATCTTAATAGCAGATGCTACTTTTGATGGTTTATCATCCATAATTACCACATCGGCAGCTTCAATCGCAGCGTCTGAACCTAAACCGCCCATTGCAATTCCTACATCAGCTCTGGTTAAAACAGGTGCGTCATTGATTCCGTCGCCTATAAACGCTACAGCGCCTTTAGTGTATGTAATTGCGTCTTCCAATTTTTCGACTTTGTTGGCAGGCAAAAGTTCTGCGTAAAATTTATCCAGACCGAGTTCTGCATTTACAACTTCCGCGGTTCTATAAGAATCACCCGTAAGCATTTCGGTTTGAATTTTTAAGCGTTTTAAGGCTTCAATTGCAGATTTAGAATCTTCTTTTATTTCATCTGCAATTACAATATAGCCTTCAAATTTACCGTTAATTGCGACATAAACGACTGTTCCGTAAGTTTTTATCGGCTCAACATCAACAAGTTTTGTATTGCCAATCAAAACTTCTTTATCACCAATAATTGCTTTAATTCCATGCCCTGCGATTTCTTGGATATCACTTGGTGTAAGCAATTCACCTTGATAAGCTGTTCTAATAGCGTTCGCAATAGGATGAAAAGAAGCTGATTCCGCAGAAGCCGCGTATTTTAGCAAATCTTGATTTTTAGAATTGATTTCAACAACTTTGAAATTGCCTTTTGTCAAAGTTCCTGTTTTATCAAAAACAGTCGTTTTTACTTTTGATAGCGCTTCCAAGTAGCTGCTACCTTTTACGAGAATGCCGTTAGCAGAAGCACCGCCAATTCCTGCAAAAAATGTTAACGGAATTGAGATTACGAGTGCACAAGGGCAAGAAATTACCAAAAATGTCAACGCTCTTTCTATATAAAATGGCGGAATAAGTGCGATTATACAAGCAATAATCACAACTGCCGGAGTATAATAGCGTGCAAATTTCGTTATAAAGTTTTCGGCTTTAGCTTTTTTTGAAGAAGCGTTTTCGACTAATTCTAAAATCTTAGAAACAGTTGATTCCCCAAACGGTTTTGTAACTCGTATTTCTAATAAACCATCAAGGTTAATACTTCCGCTAACGATATCATCTCCTGATTTTACGCTTCGTGGTAAAGATTCGCCTGTTAATGCGGATGTATCAATTGAAGCTCTGCCCTTTGTTACAATTCCGTCTAATGGAATTTTTTCGCCTGTTTTTACTGTTATTATATCGCCAATTTTTACTTCTTCCGGAGCAATTTTCTGCCCGTTTAAATTTGCATAATCAGGGCGGATATTCATCAGAGTGATTATTGCGTCGCGAGATTTATCAACGGCTTTGTCCTGCATATATTCGCCGATTTGATACAAAATCATTACCATAACGGCTTCGGGGAACTCTTTTATACAAATCGCGCCAACTGTTGCAAGCGCCATTAAAAAATTCTCATCAAAAACTCGTCCTTTTATAATATTTTTCAGCGCTTTAATAAAAATGTCATATCCTATAACAAAATACGCTATTAAAAATAAAGGTTTAAACATGTATCCTAAACTAAATAGGATAAGCGCAATTACAAGCCTTGGAATAACATAAGTTTTAGCATCTTCTTCGTGTTTGCACATAATTTGTTCCTTTTCTTTTATTATAGTTGAACAACTATTCAACTGTCAACATGACAAAAATTAGTTTGTTGCATTTCTTAATACAATTTGACATTTGAACAAGTATTCAACTATAATGAACAAATGGAAGTTATTAATACAGATATTACTGAAAAAGTTAAACCTAACATGCCTGACATGACGCTTCTTTATGATTTGTCTGATTTTTTTAAACTTATGGGCGATAGTACCAGAATTCAATTATTGTGGGCATTGGAAGAGAATGAAATGTGCGTTGGTGATTTGGCTTGTTTATTGAATATGACTAAATCGGCGGTTTCGCATCAGCTAAAGATTTTGAGAAGTGCAAAACTTGTTAAAGCAGAAAAGCGCGGAAAGAATGTTTTTTATTCTTTAAGTGATAATCACGTAAGAACTGTGCTCGAAATGGCATTGGAACATATTGGAGAATAGAGTATCTAAAAACTGATGTGCTTAGATGTTTTATTGAATACTTACCCACCCCTTGAGGGAGGATCGAAATCTTTGATTTCGAGGTGGGGTTCTTTTAACTAGTTTTTATACAACACTTCCAAACAGGTAAGCACATTGCTAGAAGGGAGGTATGTTGGGGTTTTACCCCAACAAAATAAATTCTCATTATTTTGATAACAATTTTTTAGATAAATCATTAAAAGAAATCTATTTTTATCAAAACACTCAATAAAGTATTATTAATATCAAACAAATAGACAAAGCATGAATTTATTATATAACAAGTGTAAAAAACACTTGGTTTGATTATTTAGAACGAATGGTTTGACTATTACGAGTAAACGCATTTTTTCTAAATATACTAGCATTGTTTTCTTTATCTTTAGTCATGGTATCAAGAAGAATAACTATTTCAATATTTAAACTGCCAATAATATTAAAGTTTATCAAGGTCTAAATAAACATTATTTCAAAATACTTTTTATTTCTTCTAAAAACGCATTTGCAGGTTTTGTAAATATTGGATAGCGTTTCCAAACCAAAGCATATTTTGTGGCAAGTTTGGGTTTTAGTGGAATGAAACATACATTATCATTCAGACTTTTTTCAATCAAATCCTTCGTTGTCAGAAAATACCCCAAACCGCTTTCTACAAACGAAATTGGACTACCTTGTACAACATTATAAGATGCTACAATATTCAAATCTTCCAAATTTATATCTGCCCATTTTGCAATAGCACGTTGTAATCCAATTCTTCTATGCAAAATTAATGGTAAAGATTTTAAATCTTCTTTTGTTATAAACTGTTGTTTTGCTAATTTACAATCAGAGGACATTAATATTCCCCACTCTGAACCCTCCGGTAAAGATATATAGTCGTATTTCACACTATCAACAGGTTCTAGTAAAATCGCAAAATCTAAACTTCCATGTTCTAGTCTTTCACATACATCTTCGGCATCACCACTATAAAAATTAAACTTAACACCATTATATTTTTTTACTAAATTGGATGCTGTCTTTAATATTGTTTTTACAGGATTTCCGCCAATAGAAATTTCTCCTTCGATATTGCTTAAATCTGAACCGATTTCTTTTTCCGTTTTTTCAAGCAAAGAAACAATTTCTTCGGCTCTTTTTCGCAAAATAACACCCTCTTCTGTTAGAGTTATTTTTCTTTTCCCTCTAATTAAAAGTTTTTTACCTAATTCCTTTTCAAGTTCTATCACTTGTTTTGATAGTGATGGTTGAGAAATATATAATTTTTCAGCCGCACGTGTGATATTTTCTTCTCTTGCTACTGCTAAAAAATATTTTAATAAGCGAATATCCATAATACACCTAACTTCTTTCATTATAATTATAACAAAACAAACTATTCCTTCAAGTTATAATAAATGATAGATTATTTATATTGGTTATTGTTGTAAAAACATTTTATAATACAAATAAGATAATAAAACATATACAATGAAGCATAAATGGTTAAAAACCAAGGAGGCTCTAGCATAATTAAAAACTTAAACTCTACAATCAGATTAAATAACGGAGTAGAAATTCCTCCAATAGGATTTGGGATGTTTCGTATGGAGAATTTAGAAGAATGCGAAAAAGCAACGATAGAAGCAATTAAAGCTGGGTACAGGTTGATTGATACAGCTACGGTTTATAAGAACGAAGAAGCTGTCGGTCGTGCTATCAAGAACTGTGGAATTCCTCGTGATGAATTATTTATTACAACTAAATTATGGATAACTGATACGAGTTACGAAGGAGCAAAAGAGGTTTTGAAAGATCCTTATCTAAATTGGGGTTAGATTATTTGGATTTATATTTAATCCATCAACCATACAATGATTATTACGGAGCTTGGAGAGCATTAGAAGAACTTTACGAAGATGGAAAAGTCAGAGCAATAGGGATTGATAATTTTACGCAAGATAGAACTGCTGATTTTATTTTCTTTAATAAAATAAAACCAATGGTAAATTTAGTTGAATGCAACGCATTTTTCCAACGAGAAGATGAAAAGAAATATTTGGATAGCGAAAATATTTTAATGCAAGCTTGGTCACCACTTGCAGCAGGACAATCAAGACTTTTTGAGAATGAAACCTTATTGCAAATTGCACATAATCATAACAAAACAGTTGCACAAATAGTTCTTCGATGGCTAGTTCAAAGAGGAATTGTACCTATTGTAAAATCTTCAAATCCAGTAAGAATGAAAGAAAATTTGGACATTTTTGACTTTGAAATTTCACAATACGAAATGAATGAAATCAAAAAATTGGACACCGGTAGAACTTGTTTTATCCCAAGAAATACAGGAGAAATTGTGAAAGATTTTCTTGAACGTGCTATGGAATACAATATTTAATTAAGGAGAAAAATTTATGAAATACAGAAAACTAAGAAATATAGAAGTATCTGAAATCGGTATGGGTTGCATGGGATTTAGTCATGGATATGGCGAAATTCCATCAGAAGAAAACTCTATACAACTAATAAGAAAAGCCTATGATTTAGGCTGTACTTTATTTGATACGGCAGAAGCCTATGGACCTTTTGTTAATGAAGAACTTGTTGGAAAAGCTGTTAAACCTTTCAGAGATAAAATTATTTTAACAACAAAATTTGTTCCAATATTCCAAACAGGGCAAGAAATTCCGGAAGGAAAACTTTCTAAAAAAGGTGTTACTAATGCATTAAACGATTCTTTAAAAAGACTTCAAACAGATTATATTGATATATACTACGAACATAGGGTTCCCCTAGATAGCGATGTAGAAGAAGTCGCAAGTTGGATGGGTGAATTTATAAAAGAAGGTAAAATAAGAGCTTGGGGACAATCACAATCGACAGTTGAACAGATAAAAAAAGCTCACGCAGTTACTCCATTAGCAGCAATACAATCAGAATATTCTATGATGGAAAGAATGTTTGAAAAAGACGTTATTCCTTTATGCAAAGAATTAAATATAGGTTTTGTTGCGTTTTCTCCAATGGCAAGCGGGTTTTTAAGCGGAAAGTACAGTAAAAATACCCAATACAAAGGAGATGATGTAAGACGAGTTATTACAAGATTTGCTCCTGAAAATGTTGAGAAAAATCAACCGCTATTGGACTTATTGAAAGAAGTTTCAACTCAAAAAAATGCAACACCTGCTCAAATTTCTCTCGCATGGATGTTACACAAATACCCACATGTTGTACCTATCCCAGGAATGAGAAAAGATGAAAGAGTTATTGAAAATCTAGGTGCTTCAAATATTCAATTAACAGAAGAAGAGTTTATAAAAATTGAAAAAGAATTAGAAAAAATAAAAATTTGGGGCAATAGAACAGATAAAGATATTGCTAAGTTAGGATCTGTCAAATCTCAAGAAACCAAAGACTTGAAATAAAAAAACTTATAATGAAATATTATAGAACTTGACAATCAAAAGTTTTAAGTGAAGTTAATCTTGCACTTTCAGATGCAAATGAGAACACCAATTCCGACCTTTGTGTCTGTTTTGAATCAATTAAAATTTTTCATGTCACAGGAATTTTGAAAAAAATTTTTTCCTAATTTTTCGGTACTTTTTCGGAGCAAAATTTCAAAATGGACTGCCCGAAATAATCAAACCATTCGTAACGAGCCTTAAATATGCCCTAAAATTAGTAATCACACGGATTTGAAACTATTTGTCCGAAATAATCACACCATCCGTTAGTCCGCAAAATGAGTATTTTGGAGTAGTTTGAATTACGAATGGTAGTATTATTCCTACCCCTCAAACGCCCTATTTAAGCCAAAAACCCTAAATAATCGCACCATCTGTAATAATCAAAGCACTCAATAAATTACAATAAGAAAAGCCCTAAACGTAAATGGTTCGGGCTTTTTAAATGGAGGAGGAGGTGGGATTCGAACCCACGGTACGCTCGCACGTACGACGGTTTTCAAGACCGCTCCAATCAACCGCTCTGGCACTCCTCCAAAGATATTCAATTGGTTACTTGTTTATCATACACAAAAAAAAAATTATTGTAAAGGGGGTAAATTCATTTTTTCTAAAAATATATGAACTTTTACAACAAGAATAAAACAAAATTTCAAAACTAAACACTACATATTTTATATAATTCCCATCTGGTTATTATATAATATTATTTGGAGGGTATAAAATGTACGATTATTTTAAAGGCTTTATTACAGATAAAAGAAAAACTTCTAAAGGTTTATTTATAACAATAGAAACTGCCAATGTAGGATACTTATTAGAAGTTATTGAACAAGATTTTATGTCTTTACAAATAAACGAAGATCATTTACAAAAAATTTACATTTTCATGACTCATAGAGAAGATGCAATGTCCTTATATGGATTTTCGAACAAAGAAACTCGTGACATTTTTCAAATCCTGCTTTCAGTGTCTGGTGTAGGAGCAAAAATGGCACTTGCTCTCCTTAACGAATTTGATGCTTGTAATCTGATTTCTTTAGTTATAAATGGTGATTTTAAAGAATTAACAAAAGCAAAAGGAGTCGGCCCAAAATTAGCGCAAAAAATAATTTTAGAGCTTAAAGATAAGCTTATGAAGACAGAACTTCCTAAGACTTCCACTAAATTACCACAATCACCGGCGATGGATGACACAATGTCTATACTTCTTTCTCTCGGATATGAAGAAAAAGAAATAGAGGATGCTATCTCAAAAATCCTTCCAACTGTTGATGATAAAAATAACTCTGAAGATATTATCCGCAGAGTTTTAACCTGTTTATCTATGTAAGAATTTTTTGAAAAATCTTTGCTAAAGTATTATTCTGCGCCAAAAATTCTTTTTCTGACATATTCATAAACTCTTTTGGTGTCCAAGAATTGTGCAATAAAATTATTCCACCATTATCTTGCAATGCATAATCAGAAAGTTCTTGTTGAAAATAAAATCTCTTATATGTTTTAACCGGTTTTTTAGAAGCTTTTTCATATTCTAATTCCGGCATAGAGTGTAATTCATCACGATTAATTGGAAAATATTTAGCTTCATTATTCATTTTAGATAAAATATTATTTAAAATATCATTACCTAGAAAACTCCAATTTTTAAGATGCTTATATAATTTATTTCTAAAAATTTTCAAATATAATTCTGAAAGCAGACCATATCTATAAACATTTTCACAAAACTCTATTCGTTTTTTAATCCTTTTTTCCCAACGAACTAAAATCTCAGTATTTTTTTCACCATATATAAAACATATGTGCGGAACTATTAACGAAAATTCTGTATTAAGCTCCTCAATTTTTTGCCTAAAACTTTCATTGGTAATAATTGTATCAACATCCATCCAAATACCGCCATATTTTTTCAATACAGCACATCTAATTGCATCGGCTTGAATCGGCAATGCAAAATGGTCGTACAAAAATTTCGGATAATAATCTTCTCCAAGCCAATCCTTTAGATTTTCATAATCAAGAATTACTATTTCATATTCCGGTAAAAACTTTTGCCACGTCTTTAGACACAACTGCAAATATGCCGGAATATTTTTCTTCGGTTCCCAAAATGTAAAAATTCTTTTCAAACTAACACCTCAAGAATTTTGTTTCAATCTTTCTCTTAAAGCTCTAGCATAATCTTTGTATTCGTCTTTTTGGTTTGTTCTTCCATAATTTGCGCTATGAATTCTTCTATCGCAAGATATAAATTCAATTTTTTTTATAGAAATATTATGCTTAAGAAGTCGTGTTGTTAAATCAATAACATCACCCGTTATCACACCTTCTTTCCAAAATCCGATTGTATTAAAAACATCTTTTCTAAACAATGTTGAACCGGTAAGAATTCCATAAAATGGTTTTGGTTTACAAAAATTAGCCTGTTCAGGAGTATCAGACGAGCAAAAATCTTTAAGCTGCGCCATTACAATGTTAACTTTTGAATCATTTTCAAATTCTTGCAACAATCTTTTTAATGCCCCTGGAGTTAACATATCATCTTGATCTATTGTCAACCAAAAATTTCCTTTAGCTTCCCTTATTCCTGTATTTTTAGCTGCAACCTGACCTTTGTGCTCAGAATTGATAATAACACGACACCCCATCTCATGAGCAATTTCAACAGTTCTATCAGTTGAAATGTCGTCAATAACAATAATCTCAACCGGCACTTCCTGAGCTTGAATACTCTTAATCGTCTTCGCTAAATACTTTTCACCATTGTATGTTGGAATTATTACAGATACTAAATTTGACATAATTTACACATCCTTTATCTGAAGAGCTGGTGCAACTTTTTCTGTAGATATTAAACAATATTCACAAGCATCAACCATATCTTTTTGATAAAAATCAATTAATTCTTGTCTAAGATTTGCAGTTTTATCTAGATCAATAAAATCTTTCGTATTTATTAACCCTAAATTTCTACCACTAAAAGCCTTTGAACAAATATCAATTTTTCTATCTAAAGTTTGTAAACATTTAGTTCTATGACAAGTTTCATAATTGCGCCTTTTAGCTGATTCACAAAGTTTATCAGATGCAAACCCGAGTTCCTTAAACCATTCCCAACTTTCCATCATTTGATATTTTAATCCATTTTGTTTTAACAATGCTTTTATTTGTTCATACTTTAAAATTGGTTCAATATCAGGATTACCGTTATAATTACTCATATAGAAATTAATTTTATTATATTTTTTTAATACTTTTATTAACTTTTCACTTGGCAACATTGTTCCGTTAGAAACGATTGCTATATGAATCACTTTGTCTTTTTCTGCGGCATATTCCAACAACTCAGGTAATTCACTTCTTAATAGCGGTTCTCCGCCCAAAATAATCAATTTTCTAATAGAATTTACATTTTCAAGAAGTTGTTCTAAAGTTTTTTTGAACTCTTCTACAGACATTTTAATATGTCCCTTTTGATTAAAAGCAGGCATTAAAGCACAACAATCCTTACATTTTAATGAACATTGAGTTGTTAAACAAAATTCTATTTGAGGGATATTTAACTCATTTTTATTAAAAAAATTGTCAATTTCTTCTTTAACATATTCTTCAATGTATTGTTGCTTTTTCATTGGATTTATAAATTTACCTTCTTTAAAATTCATAAATCTAAAAAGTTCATTTCCTAATCTATTAATCGCATTTAACTCAAAATATCTGTTAAAAAATGCTTTTGATATATTATATTTTTCAATTTGAAGTTCCATTTTTTCCTTTCCACCTTTTAAATAATCGTAAATTAATATTTTTTAGCCAATAATCTTTGTCTTAATTGTATTGCAATATCTTGTTTATCATTTACAAGTGAAACATACATCGTTTGTTGAGTATCTACAGAATTTTTAATATTAGAAAGATTTTTTTTATCTTCATCTATTAAATTTTTCCAAAAATTGCTTATATAAGTATATAAAATAGCAATTTCAGGTACTACGTAGTAGCCATTGAATAATTCAATATATTGTTCTACAAATTTTCGTTCACCATTTAAAATCTTTTTATACAAGTTTCTTTTTTCTATCTCGTATTTATTTTCATCTGTTTCGTATATAGGTTTACAATCATTTATATCTTCAATTTTTGGTTCAAGCGATGTTAACAAAATTTCTATAAAATTTAAATTAAACATTTTTCCAACATCTTCCAATATAAGCCCTGATAAATTTTTATAGGCATAAACATTGTTTTTTCTTGTATGTAAATATATACCTACAAATTTTTTATTAGGCAAATAATATTGAAGAATACTTTGTGCAGAGAATGTACCAGCACTTGTATCAACTATACCAATCCTATTGCCATTTGTTTTTATTTTTGATAAGTACTTAAAGAGCTCATTATTCTCATCTTTTGGCATTTTATCATATTTATTTTTCAAAACCCTATTTAAAACTATATAATGACTTTTTATACCAGTTTCAGTATTTAATTTAGAAAAAATTTCTTCTGGGAAAAATGCATCTCTTGCAATAAAAAACAAATCGGTTAAATCTTTCTGCTTGGCTACTTCAAGTGCATTTAGACTTAAACCTATAGCGAGAATTCCACCGTAATTAAATCCTAAATTTACCCAATAATCTTTTTCTGTTTCAAAATTAACGATTCTTTGTCCAATAAGAGATGAGACTATCGGATTTTTTTCATTTTCTTTTACAAAAGAAATTAACCTTTTATTATTTTCATCTTCAAAAAAGCTTAAAATTTTGGGTTTATTATAAAAGGTTTTAATATTTTTTTTCTTTGCATTTTTAATATCAGAGACTTCATTGTCACCAATATGCAATACTTTTTCTGGCATCACATCATACTTTTTAAGAATACTATCAAAAAGGTTACCACTTGCTTTTGAAATACCCAATTCCGAAGAAACAAAAATTGAATCATAATTTTTAATAGAATGTTTTGATAAAATTTCTTCTATAAATTTTTTAGGCAAATACGTATCTGTTGAAATTACAACCTTTTTATTTTTAGTTAAGACATAATTAAAGACCTCAAACATTTTCTTATTTAAGACTAATATTTGTTTTTCAAAATTTAGTTCTATATTTTTTAAAAATTGAAAATTATCTTCCATTAAATTATATATATCATCAATCGTACAATCTTCTTTTTTAAATTTGGCCATATTTAAAATTCGTGCTTTTTTTTCAGCAGATATTCTATTTTGTGCAAAATTTTTAATATTACTAGAATGCTCAAGATATAAAAAAACATCTTGCGGCTTAATAAATGGCCTTAAAACTAATGTGTCAAACAAATCAAAAGAAACTATGTCTACTGTATCAATTAAGTCAAATAAGTTATTCATTTTTTATCCTCGTATTTTGGTAAAAATTGTTTTGCTTGTTTTCTTCTAACGATAACATCAAATATTTTTATAAACGAAAATAATTTTAACGAATATCCATTAATTTTGATTTTTTTGGTTAAAATAGGAATTCCACAAAAATAAAGCTTATATGTGTTATCATTTACTCTTTGATATTTGAAAAATTTGACAACTCCAAATAATTTATAAACCAATTTATCATTCACTGTATATAACTGTTCTAAGACAGTATAATACTGATACCAAGACTCCGGAGTTGTTCCACCACAACCGGTAGGATGTGAATTAAGGGTATCAATTTTCATCATATCATCATTTGAAATTTCAAAATCACAAATATTAATATTTTCTTTTAAATGTTCAATATTTGATGAACGAAATATAGGCAGGTAACCTTTTTGACAAGACCATTTTAATAAAATGTTTGGTACAGTTTTATTATATTTTTCGGCTATATCTTTTAATATAAGATTATTCATTTCTTGTCCATAAATTAAACTATACGCAGCACTAATTGTAATATTTTTCTTTTGACAATATGCAACGAGTTCTCTTTGTTGCCAACGAGGATTAAGGTCTATTTGATTAATCATTGGAGTAATTTTAGCTGTTTTTAAAAGCTCTTCAATATGTAAAATATTAAAATTTGAAACACCAATAGATTTAACAAAATTATCATTATATAATTCTTCAAATGCTTTCCATACATCAGCATTTATCTTTTTCCATTTATCTTTTGGAGTAAAATTAGGTGCATGAATTAAATATTGGTCTGCATAATCAATGTTTAGTTTTTTCAATGAATCAAAGAAAGAATTTTTAGCAATCTCAAAACTCACAGGTTTGTGTGCATTTAATTTAACAACAATAAAGAGATCTTCTCTTTTTACTATATTATTATCAATACAATATTTGATGGCTTTTCCTACTTCTTCTTCATTATTGTAAGACTGAGCTGTATCTATAGCTCTTAAGCCACATTTTATCGCATTAACAACCGACATTTTAACATTTCGAAGCGCACCAGTTCCAAAATTTAAAACAGGCATTTTTATTCCATTTACAAGTGTTGTATACTTATTCATTTATTTTTCCTTTTTGTCTCTCATTCTATTTGTTATTATTACAACTCTTAAAGCTCTTAAGACATTTTGTTGCTCTTTTTCATCTAATGTTTTTTGATATAATTCATCATAAAATGCAGTTTTTCGTGCATAATCCCAAAACTCTTTTAAATGAGGCATCATATCAGTCTTAGTATTTGGATTTATATGCCAAGGTTTAATTTGAGAATTAAAGTGTCGAATTACAACCTCTCCATTCGGATTATTAACTCCATTTGCTACGCAATAACAATATTTATCATCTAATATTTTATAATTATTTTCAAAACACACATTTAATATATCTTGATCTGGAAGTGAAAATTCAAAACTTCTAGTTCTTGCTAATACCATAAGTTTATCAAATATCTTTTCTTTTTTCCAACCCTCACAATCAATTAAAAGATTTCCTGAATCAAAATATGGATGTTTTTTGTCTAATTTTACTTCATTTCTATGCTTTTTAAATGTTATATCACGAGATTTATAGTCATGAACTGCACCTAAAACATATCCATCTAATGGTTCGTCAAACATTTCTTTTATATCACCCAGAACTATAACATCAACATCTGAATATAAAGCTTTTTTAATTTCTGGTTTTAATATAGGAATTAAAAATCGTGAATACATGGATTTTGTAATATAAGTATTATAACGAAAACCTTTAAACTCTTTTTCAACATCCACATTAATAAACTCAATCGAAAAATTGTTAAATATTTTTTTCAATTCGCAGATTTTTTCTTTATTTTCTTCTGTTATTCCGCCATCCAAAATATAAAACTCACAAAACGAGTTTGTATTATCACAAATACTCGCAATTGTAGTTGCGACAAATGGTGCATAATTATTATCACTCGATAAAAATATTGGTATACTAGACATTTACACCTCGGTTTTTAAATTTTAAATACTGTTTTAAATCAATCATAATTTGACGTTTTTGCTCCATTTGAACCAATTTTGAAAGTGTCACCATATCATTATTAGTCATTGCTTCTAATACATTTTTCTCAAAGCCGGTATTTATTAAATCCTGATATTTCAAGTTTGTAATATAGAAGAAATATAATTCTTTTAACTTAACTTGATTACTTTTCGGAGCTTTCAAAAAGATAATTATGATTGAAAACAAATATTCTTTTATAAATATATTATAATCATCTTCATTGTAGTTTAATTGATTGAAATATTTAAGAATTAATTTTGATGATTCAATAAAATCATTAACTTTATCTTCGTTTTCATAAAATTCTACTGTTGCTGAGTCATCTCTAGTAAAATAGTAATAATACGCATTATCAACTACTGAAATTTTATTTGCATAATAAGCTGCTAATATTGGAAATAATCTATCTTCACCATATTTGAGCCCTTCTGTAAATGATAAATTATTTTCTCTTATCAATTTTGTAGAATAAATACCCAACCAGAACAATCCGCTAAAGTATATTCTGTTTTGTTTTACTCTATTTGCCATATTATGCAAAAATGAATTTTTTCCTTGATTATTTTTCAATAAATTACCAATAACCAAATCCGCATTATCATTTTTAGCTTTTTTATAAAGCTTTTCATAAAAATCTAAATCTATCCAGTCATCAGAATCTACAAAACCGATATATTCACCGGTTGCTATCTTAATTGCTTCATTGCGAGCAACTGCAACTCCTCTATTTTCTTTAAAATCAATAATTTTTATGCGATTATCTTTTGAAGCATATTCCTTTAATATTTCTATAGAATCATCTGGTGAACAATCATTCACACAAATAATTTCAATATCTTCCAGCGTTTGAGCACAAACGCTATCAAGACATTTTCTTAAATATTTTTCTACATTATAAACTGGAATAATTACAGAGACTTTTTTACACTTACTTCTTTTTAATTTTTCTCTTGTCAAATATGACAACTTCTCTAATTTTCCTATATTTTTCTTGTATTCTTCATAAGAATTTGATTTTTTTATTTTGTTATATAAATATTTTTCATAATCGCTAGATGCCATTCTATCCTGTTCAAAATCTTTTGAAATCTTATCAACATACTTATTTATAAGATTAAAATCATATTCATTTTCAATTGCTGCAATACAATCTAAACGGAACAGCTTAATTCTATTATCTAAATTTAAAAGATTGTTATTTTTATAAAAATCATAAATAAGATTAAATATTTTCACATATGATTTAATTACATTTTTTCTAGCAGACATTATGGAATCTTGCCTTTGCCTATAATGATAAGATGCACCATAAAACGCAAATAAATTATCTAATAGATTTTTAGTTATGTGCTGAAAATATTCATCTTCATGAATATAACCCTCTGGAAAACGAAGATTATTTTTTATCAAAAAATCTCTTCTATACAGGTGACACCAAATCATACATTGCGAATCATTTATTGCGATAACTTTATCTAAAAATTCACCCTCGGCGTTCTTTTTGTTATATTTTTGCCAAACAAAATGTTCAGATTGGGTTTCGCTTTCTTTAACGATATTTGTATTCAAAATCATATCGACGTTATTGTCTTCGATTTTTTTGACCATTTGTTCTAAATAATTATCATCTATCCAATCATCTGAATCAATAAAATATACATATTCTCCTGTCGCAACATCCAGTCCGGAATTTCTTGCAGCTGAAAGTCCACCATTTTTTTCTCTATTTACGATTTTAATTCGATTATCCTTTAAAGCATATTCTTGCAAAATTTTTGCAGAATTATCTGGTGAGCAATCATTCACACATATAATTTCAAGATTTTTGTATGTTTGATTAATAACACTATCCAAACATTGCGCCAAATATTGTTCTACATTATATATTGGTATTATTACTGATACTTTACTTTCCATGCTTTATTTTTTTCCTCAGATTATATAGAATCAAAGCGCTTCCATAATTTATTAGTTGTTCCTTTTTATTATTGACTATAGCCTGTGCTAAAAATTCATTTTTCATTCCTAATTGAACAATAAATTCATCTTTATACTTTATTTTTTCAAAAGTATTTATTATTGACTCAGCTAGAAATTTGCGAATATTGATATCTTTATTTAAAAAAGAATGTTCAATTATCATATTAAGCCACAAAACCACTGTATATACATAACTTTTTTCTGATATCGCAGAATTATTTGCAAATTCAATTATTTTATGCAATCCAATAAATTTATCCCTAATTTTGTCAAAAGATGGAATTCCTGCGGTTTGAGAATTTTCTCTTACTGTTATATTGATATAAGTATTTTCTAAAACAATCACTTTATTAGCTTTCAATGCTGATTTAAATGCAAAAATTGGATCTTCCATATCTTTTAATATAGGGAATGTTATATTATTACTTTTAATTAATATCGTATTATAAATTGCACCACAATAACCATAAGAGAAATTATTTTTATCTTCTTTTATTTTTTCATTAAAAAAAGTTTCAACAATAGAACCATTAGGATATTTATACGCACCTTTTACTATATCTGCATTTTTATTAATAGCTTCTTTATACAATTTTTCATAAAAATCCAAGTCTATAAAGTCATCAGAATCCACAAAACCAATATATTCACCTTTGGCTTCGTCTATACCGGTATTACGAGCAACGGCTGCGCCTTTGTTTTCCTTAAAATCAATTAACTTTATGCGGTCATCTTTTGAAGCATATTCTTTTAAGATTTCAAAAGAATTATCTGTTGAGCAATCGTTCACACAAATAATTTCAATATCTGATAGCGTTTGATTACAAACGCTATCGAGACATTTTCTTAAATATTTTTCTGTGTTATATACCGGTATGATTACAGAAACCTTAGGCATTTTATTTTCCTATCTTTCCCCTCACCCCAACCCGTCTTGAATTATTCGGGCGAGCATAACATTCCAATAACAACAAATTTTAACAAATTTTTATAGTTATTTACATGTTATTTGCTCTTACGGGCTTGCGCCCTACCGAAAATCCGTTCTCCCACAAGGGGCGAGGGGGCAAAGTTGACAAATCTAAATTTGTTATTCTTCTATTTTCTTTTCACGTTCTCTTGTTTCTTCTTTAGAATAACCAATAGAGTCTTTTTCCGGAGTCCATCCTGTTTCTTCTTTAACTTCGTGAATAGGGTCAGCCAACAATAATTCTTGAGCATCATTATATTCTTTTACTTCCATTTCGAAGTTATCTTCTTTTGCAACTGCAGAATCAACAGAGACTTCTGCATCAGATTCAGAAGCTTCTACTATCAATTCATTATCAAGCATTGATTTGATATAATCATTTAATTTTGATTCTACATCAGCAGGTGCACCATCTATAGATTTTAATGCTGCAGCAATTTTTTCAACACTTGCACCGTTTACCAAGTTTTCATAAACAGCTGTTCCTAAACCGTTCATACCATAATAAATACCTGTTTCTGAGTTAATAATAATTGCAATACCGTCAGTAACGTCAGCAAACATTTTTTCTTCATTTAATGCATAATTCATTTTCTTTATTCTCCTTTATTAATTGTTTATACTCTTCTTCTGCGTGTTCTACAAAAGATAATTTATAATTATCTTCTGCTGCAAATTCCGGATTGATTTGCACTTTTTCTCCTGAATTTTTGAATTCTGTCATAATTTCTTTTTCTTTTAATGCATTTATGAACAATCCAAATTCTTTTTCAATTGTTTCCGGCATTTCTGAAATCTGTTTTATTTCAGATAAAATATCATCTTGGCTAACACCAGCCAATAAATTTTCATAAATATTTGTTGCGAATTTATTCATTGAATAAATAATTCCGGTTTCGCTATTCAAAATATTTGCATAATCAAATGTTATATCTACGCAAATTTTATTCAAATCAATAATTTCATGAGACTTTTTGTCAAAATCATTCATAAATTCACGTAAAAATTCTGTGTTTTTATCTATATCATGACAAAGATTAAGTTTATAGAATGGATAATCTTTAACCATATTCATAATTTTCTTAACTGTCCAATTCTCGCTCAAATCCTGAGTTTGCATCAATGTTGATTGAATAATTTGAACAACAGCTCTTCCCTTTTCTTCTTCAGAACAAGGCTTTATACTCGGTTCTTTATCTGAAACGATTTCAGGGAAAATACAAAGCTTGATTGGATAATTCATTTTAAATCTATCATGGAAATTTGCAATATTGAATACATATTTATCTTTTCTTGCATTATTAGAAACAAATCTGCAACCATCCATCAAATCATACAATCTGTTATACATTTCAGGAGAAAGTGTGATTATGCTATAAATCGGACTTGATAAAAGTTCTTTTTTCTCATTTTCATGCAAAATCAAATAATCATCAGAAACATATTCAAAACCTCTCATCATTGAAAGAACAGAAAGAGTAGATTTTCCTCTTTGGCCTCTTGCGCAGAAACAAATTCCATTTCCTTTATACCCTATTACAGCACCGTGAACTAGATTTGAAGACTCTGTTTTTAGGATATTATTTAAGAACTGAACAAACAAATGTCCTTCTTTAATAAATTCTTCCGGTGCAAGATTTTTTACACCGTAATAATAAGTATTTTGTTCATAATCATTACCGATAAAAAATCCTCTTTGCACTTGTATATCAATAATCGGTTTTATTTTCGAAAAATCATTATCAATGATACTAATATTATCAAACCCTTTCTTGCGATTCATTATGTATTCTAATCTCAAGCGCATGTTCTTTTTTATATCCAATTTTGATGATACCTTAAGCGGTAAACTATCAAAATCTGATTCCTTCCACAAAACCAATGTTGCATCATAACTTGGAGAAGATTCTCTCAAACCAAATGTTAGTTGTTTTTCAATATGAGGCAAAAATTCTTCGCTATATCCAATTAAACGTACAATTTTGCAACCCAAATCAACATATTTGACAAATTTTTGTTCAAAATTTTCTTGAATATATTTATCAATATTGAAGAAACAATCTCTTATTTCTTCTTTTGTAAAATCTTTTAACGACATTAGGTTTCCTTTCCTTTTATCTTCTTAGTTTTCAAAACTATAATTTCTGTTTTTTAAATCCTTAATCAACTTTTCAATCAATACCGGATGTTTTCTTATTAACTTTAAAGCAAAATATTTTGGCTTTATTTTTATATATTCACCAATCAATTTTGGTTCCTTGAAAAGTTGTCCAAACTTTAATGCTCTACATTTTGTTCTCAAATCTTCTAAATAAAATCTGTTATACATAACCATATTTGAGTATTCTTGTGTCTCTTTTTCAAAAAGTTTACCGTTGCTAATATTTTCCGGCAAAATATTTTCCGCTATTTGTTTTATAAACTTAAGTGCAAAATTCAATTGAACTTCTGTATGTGTAAGTTTTGCATTTTCAATAACTATATTCCAATCAAAATCCGGTTTACTATTTTGCAAAAATTTACAATCAAAAACTGTAAAAATAAGCCCTGCTTGACTTGTTTTGTTTCTCAAATTTCTCGCCAAATTAACTAAAGAAATAAATAACATATCTTCATTAGAAGGCACTAAACTCTTAACACCGAACACATCTTTTTCTTCTGCTCTTTTATATAAATTTTTAAGCAATTTTTTCTCATGACCTGTTTCCATATAAATAAATTTATGAATATCTAAAATACCTTCTTCTGAATCAGGTTTATGCAAATCTATTGCGTGGACATCTACTTTAGAATAAGTATATCCAATTGTGCAAGCTAAGTCTGCTGATTTAATAAAATCTTTTTCCGGCACAAGAATATCAATATCGCCCATAATTCTTGGAAGTTCCGGTCTTAAAAACTTCATTGCTCCACCTTTTAAAATCATAGGAACAATACCGGCATTATTTAAAACTTTACCAATCTTCTTGTAGTGCGCAATTTTACCAAGATTATCAAATTTGAAAAAATTCAACAAACCTTTCAAACGTGGCTCTTCATAAGTAGTGAACTTCATTTCAGGATACATTTTCATTATATAAGCCAACATCAACGATTTTGCAGAACCTTTTACTTCTATATCCCAAATTTTTAAAAGTTTATCTAAATCTTCCTGAACAGGATGTTCTGAAAAAGCCAATTTTAAAATCATTTTTTCATCATCTTTTAAAATCTCATTATAAAAATTTTCAATCAATGCGTCAGTAATATTTATGTCTTTGCTTAAATAGCCACTATCCTTAATATCTTCAATTTCTTTTCTATATAAAATCTGATTCATTATACAGTTTTCTCCTTTATTGGAATTAATCCGAGCAGTAAATGTTTCTCTGTATGCAAACTTTCCATAACCTTATATAAAACAATACCTGCAAATTTTACTAAACTTTTTTGCGCCCAAAATTCTCTATCTCTTATCTGCGCATTTTGTTCCTTTAAAAATTTTAACACATCTTTTTTAGCTTTTTCTTTATCAGCTGAAATGGCTTCATAATGATCTTTACTTCTTGTATTTACAGTAGAAGACGGATTTCTAAAATAATAATAATTAACATCCGGTGCTGTTGCCACACCATTCGCATAATAAACCGCTTGAGTTACAAACAATTTATCTTCACAATACATTTTTTCAGGAAAATATATTTGATACTTATCCAAAAAAGTTTTCTTATAAATTTTATTAGTAGGACAAGGATTTTTTGCCAACTTACAAATATCAAATTTTTCTTGCATTTCAGTAACAAACTCTTCTTTTAACAAATTTAAGCGTTTCTTTGTTTTTTTGTTACCACCAATTCTAACATTCGTTGCCAAAGCAATATCTGCATCATTATTTTTCGCAGCTTCATAAAGTTTTTCATAATAATTTTCATCAACCCAATCATCAGAATCTACAAAACCAATAAACTCACCGGTTGCACAACGCATTCCATTATTTCTCGCTGCACCTTGTTTCTGATTTTCTTGAGTAATTACTTTAACACGAGCATCTAAATTCTCATATTTTCTAAGAATTTCAAGCGAATTATCAATAGAACCGTCATCCACACAAATAATCTCTATATCTTTTAAAGTCTGATTTACCAAAGAAGACAAGCATTTGTCCAAAAAGTTTTCAGTATTATAAACAGGAATAATTATTGAAACTTTTACCAAAACTTTTCTCCTTCTCTCATTATATTCATATACTCCTCTGACTTAAAAACAAGTTTTGCACAGCTATTTTACAAATTTCATATTACTATATGTTTTATAAAACTTTCCAAATCTATCGTATAATAAGTATATTCCTTTTAGTATCAAATATATTCTACATTTATACTATATATTCATCTAGGGAAAATATCACCCAACTGGAGACTACTATAGTCATTATAAGACACAACATTCTTATTAATTAAATAATGCCAAGTTATTTATTGCGACTAGAAATAGTAAAAGAGCAGTTAATTTAAAATATTTTATCATACATTAAATTAAAAATTATTCACACAAAATATTTCTACTTGCAAAAAAAGATTGATGTGATAAATTAATAATATAAACTGAATATTTGATTTATGCGTCCGTAGCTCAGCTGGATAGAGCATCTGCCTTCTAAGCAGAGGGTCGCGCGTTCGAATCGCGCCGGGCGTATTTTTTGTGCCAAAAATTCAAAAAGTTGCAAAAAAGTTGCAGATTTTTTTAGATTTATATTTTTTATTTTGACTTTGTGTGTGGCAAGTTTTAAGGCTTGTAAAATTATTTTTGTATGTATTTATACTCGACATGTTAAGAAAATGCGACAGGGGACACCGTAGCTACTTCATTTTAGACTACATAATTTATACTCTATAAAAATGATGTGGAAAGAATTTTGCTCCTGAGCAACTTCGTTGCACGTCGCCTAATATGTGTACCTCAAAATCAAAACGACGAGTTTTGATTTTTGCGGCACTATGTTTAAAAAAAATACCTGTCAATTTCTTGACAGGCGAAAAAACGTTACAATAAATCTTTTATGTACCAAATCTCCTAACATTTGATTCTTCTAGTCCGGCGCCCTTTTCTTCATAAAGATTTTCAAGCAAAGAATCACCAAGTTGAGCTGATTCCGGCATTAAGTGAATGTATGTATCAAGAGTAACTTTATTTGTTGAATGGCCTAATTGCTTTGAAAT
>CAKVIN010000021.1 GCA_934754425.1 uncultured Candidatus Melainabacteria bacterium
TTAAAAAG
Organism: uncultured Candidatus Melainabacteria bacterium; assembly: GCA_934754425.1. Classification (GTDB taxonomy): domain Bacteria; phylum Cyanobacteriota; class Vampirovibrionia; order Gastranaerophilales; family Gastranaerophilaceae; genus CAG-196. Next base: position 9 of record CAKVIN010000021.1, read on the forward strand.
ATTATTTTGCGGAATATCTTCTTCTTTGATATCAGAATCAAATTCAATTTCATTTTGTTTTTTATCTTCCGAACGCTCAAACATATCTTCTTCTTCATCTTCTTTACGTTTTTTGTTTTGGCGAAAATACATTCCGCCTCCGCCCATGCCACCACCGTCTTTGTATGTAGCTTGAGTTTTGTTGATTGGGTTGATATTACTATTGAAATCAAAAGACATAATATCTGCCTTTTTATTATACATTGCATGTATATTATAACATATTTTCCATATTTTGTGCTAAAATCGTACTGTTGAGGTGAAAATGAAAAAAATTTTGAGCTTGTTTTTTACATCTATAATTTTATCCGGTATATACGGAATATGTGAAGCAAAAGATTTACGTTTTGTACAAATTACTGACGTAAGATATTCTGCTGGAGCTGATAACCAGATTTTTGCAAATGTTATAAAAGATGTTAATAAGCAAAAAAATGTTGAATTTGTTGTTTTTACTGGCGATAATCTAAATAGACCTTCTGTTGATGACTTAGACGGATTTATTAAAGAAGCAAAAAAATTAAATTGTCCATATTATGTTGTAATTGGTGATAAAGATGTTAATAAATTGAAACATCTTAGCAAGATAGAGTACGCAAAATATTTAAACAAACATATTCGCAAATACAAGCCGGAAACTCCTAGTTATACATTTGTTAAAGATAATGTAGTGTTTGTTGTAGTCGATGGTGCAAAAGATGTTATTCCCGGTACAAATGGATATTTTAAGGCAGATGTTTTAACTTGGCTTGATGATGAGTTAACAAAATACAATGATAAAAATGTTATAATTTTACAACATTTTCCAATAATTCCGCCGGCAGAAAAAGAATCTTATTATACTTTTAAGCCGGAAGAATATATGAAAGTTCTTGCAAAACATAATAATGTAAAAGCAATTATTTCCGGACATTTCGGGGTTAATAATGAAAAAACTGTGAATAATGTAAGTCATATTTCTACATCAGGAATCCCTTCTTACAGAATAATTGATATAATGGATGCAGAAACTTCTAATCCAACGATTTGGGCTCAATTAAAGCAAGCCGAATAATAAAAGTTTGCAAGTTGCTAAAGCCAAACCTTTTACACCTGTATATTTTTGTTCACGTTTAGAATTAATATTTTGAAAATCTAAGTTTTCGCCAAAATTATATTTTTCTAAAATATCACCAAAGCCTTCAACATTTTGTAAAAGCTTGCTTGTTTTGTAATGATTTCTTAATGACATTTTTTTCTCCGGCTTAAATTCCGGCGAAGAAGCTATGTTATCACAAAGCATACTTTTTAGGTTCATTTCTTTTCCGCTTTCAGGATGGTGCATAGAATGTTTTCTATGAAAATTTGATACAAATGATTTTGGAAAACCTAAAAGATACATAATCATTTTATCCGCATCGTGTGTAATTGCATCAATAGAATTTTTGCCATAAAGTTCTTTTTCAATCAGAGCAAAAACAATTTTGTGATCGTATGTGTGTTTTATATTTTTTACATAATTTTTTGCATATTGTTTTATTTTAGAAATTGTTTTTTGTAACAAAGATTGCTTTTTTAATGTTTGTATCGGTTTAATGCTCAAAAGACCGGCAACGCACTCTGCATCTGCCGGTCTTTTCACAAACGTATCTACACTTTCTTTAAACACATTTTCAGGTACACGATAAACTCCTTGAAATGTCACTCCTGCATCATTCCCAACTCGATGTCGGTTCTCAGGAAAATTTTGATAAAAATTAGGGTTAATATTACACTTTATGTCCATAATTAATTTTTGCATAAAAATTTTTTATTGCAACAAGAAATTTTATTTTTTAATATGTAAAATATTAATAGAATTGGAAAAAATTTGCTATGTAATTTTTATAAATTAATAAACCTCAAAAATTCTTTCCAGAAGCCTTGTTTACCGGTATGCCATTTGTGTGCAACTCCTTTATAGTAAGGTTCATAATCAGCAATTATATTACGTGGCAAACTTTTGCCTTGAGCCAGAGTTTGAGCAATAAATTCCAAATAATCATCCTGTTCTTCTCTGTATTCAAAATCTTTATATCTGAAATCCTCATCCGCTGCATAATGAACAAGAGCGTGGTAAGCGCATTCAATACTCTTATCATCTCCATCCGGAAATAATGCTATTGCTTCTCTGACATTTTTTCTTTCGGTTAAAACTGCGTATATAAGTCTTGCTACGAATTTTCTGTTTTGTATATTTTCCATAATATGTTAATAAGGATTTTTTATTTTAAAGTCAAAATTTGGATTTTTTGGTCCAAAATCTGCGTTGTATTTAAGTTTAGGCCCTTCTGATAAATCTATAATTCCTTTTTGCTCATTTTTAGGAGGTTCCACATATTGTTGGAAACGTCGTTTTGTTTTAATCATTGTTGTAGGTTGTTTTGAACTACAAGCTGATAATAACAAAGATGTTATGGAAAAACATAAAATAAGAACACAGATTTTTTTCATAAAACCCTCACTGTACCTATTTTAACATATTTTAAGTTGATTTTATCCTGCTAAAGAATGATTATTTTACAAAGCAAGCGCAAAAATGTTCAGCATGTCTTTCAGTAAGTTCAGGTACTTTTGTATCACAAACACCGGATTTGAAATAATCACATCTTGGGTGGAATTTGCATCCAAAAATCTCTTCCGTAATATTTGGCGGTGCACCTTCAATTGTTTTAAGTTTTAAATTTGGGTTTCTTGTCGGAAGTGAATTTAACAATGCTATTGTATAAGGATGAATTGGGTTGGATAAAATATTTTTTCCTTCTTCTACAATGTGTCCGGAGTACATAACAGAAATACTATCAGCATAATTACTGATTAACGCTAAATCGTGAGAAATTAGAAGGATTGTTGTTCCAAATTCTTTTTTAATATCGCTAAGTAAATCCATAATTTGTTTTTGTATAGTGACATCAAGCGCTGTGGTTGGTTCGTCAGCAATAATCAATTCTGCATTACAAGCAAGTGCCATAGCAATAATTATTCTTTGTTTCATTCCGCCTGAAAATTCGTGCGGATAAAAATCAAGTTTCTTATCAATTTCCGGAATACAAACCATATCCATAACTTCACGAGCTTTTCTAAGAGCTTGTCGTTCAGTTACTTTTGTATGCGCTTTGATTGATTCGACAAGTTGATTGCCGATTGTGTAAAGCGGATTAAGTGAAGTCATCGGGTCTTGTGGAATTAGCGCTATTTTATTCCCTCTTAGCTCTCTCATCTTAGAGTTTTTGTATTCTAAAATATTTTCATTATTAAAATAAATTTCTCCGGTTTTAATTTTAGCCATCTTTGGCAAAAGTCTGATTATTGACATTGCAGTCATACTTTTTCCGCAACCTGATTCTCCGACAAGTGCGTGCATTAAACCTTTTTTTAGGCTTAAATTTACATTGTATAAAACTTGATATTTATCAATAAACAAACTCAGATTTTTTATTTCTAAAATATTTTCCATAAGAATATTTTAAAACTTTTTATGAAAAAATAAAATAAGCAGATAAGATGATTTGATTACAATTCAAAATATTCGGCTTTGTTCAAAGTTCTTTCGTCACGATAATAGCTATTATATAATTTTGCTTTTTTTACTATATTATACCATTGGTTGTAATTCGCAATGAAATCATCTTTATCTTTATTTATATAATGTATTGTAACAATACCTTCGTATCCTCTTGCAACTCTAAAAAATTCGCATTGAGCTTCAATTTTATTATAATTTTTTGTACATCTGCCAACAATTGCATCTTCCGGTGTAAGTCTAAGTGTTTTATAGTCTGCAGTAGGATTAACTTTCATTAAACGTGCTGTGCTATTATATAAAAAAACATTTACTGGAAATGTAGAATGTTTATAAGAATGGATAACAATTGTTTTGTTCCAATAGTTACTATTTTGACCTTTAGGAGCGTATTGCAAAATTGCTTCATTGCCTATTTTTTTGTAATAAGTTTTGACCCACAATTCTTTATCCGGAAATTTGATAATAATTGTTTCGTAGGCTGCAACAACAAGTGTTGAAATAAAAAATAATAAACTAAATAAAAGGACTTTTTTCATCCGCAATAATTCCTTTATCTCCAACTTGTGTAATTGTTTTTAAAATTTGGGGTGCAAAAATTTCGCTTTCAAAATGTCCTATATCAAATACAACTTTTTTAGAATCCAATGCCGTATGAAATTTTAAATCTCCTGTTACAAATGCATCGGTTTCACCTATGAATTCTGAACCTGAACCGGCACAAAACCCTATTGTTTTTATTTTTTTTGCGTTCAAGTTATTAACATATCTGAGATTTGGAGAAATTTTTAATAATTTTTCTTTTAATTCGTCTATAGAAATTGATTCTTTTAATTCTACAATCCTAACGAAATCATCAGTAGCTGTTTTTTTAAATCCTAATTCTTTGATTAAAGTATCTGTTGTTCCGCCTTCTGCTCTATCAAGGTTTGTGTGTGCGCAATAAATATTGATATTTTTATACTCTAAAGGTACGAAAAACATTGGATGATGAGAAATTATCATATCGCATTTTTTTTCTTGAGCTTGTTTTACAACATTTTCTGTCACCGTTAATGCAAATAATATTTTTTTCACTTCAATATTATCAACTTTATCTACAATCCAGCCGGAACAATCCCATTTCTCTTGTGTTTCAAGTGGTGCAAATTTTTCAATTTTGCTTACAATTTCGTATTTATTCAAAAATTTCCTCCAGAATACGTTTAGCAATATTATTTTTTGTATTCTTTGCAATATGTTTAATATTTAATGCTTTATCAATGATATAAACTTCATTTTCATCTGCATTAAATCCGATATCTTTTCTTGAAATATCGTTTGCAACCAATAAATCGCATCCTTTTTTTTGAATTTTTGCTTTAGCGTTTTCTAGCAAATTTTCACTTTCTGCACAAAATCCCACAATTTTTGTTTTGCCATTATTTATAGAACATATTCCTTGCAAAATATCAGGATTTTTAATAAGTTTTAATGTAACTTCTGAATTTTCGTTTGAATCTTTTTTAATTTTTTGTTCAGAAACATTTTCAACTCTATAATCAGAAACAGCTGCTGCCATAATTACACAATCTTGTTCTGAGAAATTTTTCTTTACTTCATTTTCCATTTCAAGAGCAGTTTCTACTACAATGTTTTTATATGGTTTATTCACGGCAAATGTTGAAATCAACGTGACTTTAGCTCCCATATCATGAGCAATGTCAGCAAGTGCCTTTCCCATTTTTCCGGAAGAAGCATTAGAAATAAATCTTACAGGATCAATTTTTTCTTTTGTTCCACCTGCTGTAATCAAGATTTTTTTATTTTTTAAAATTTGTTTTTCAGCAAAAATAGTTGATGTAGCTTCAAAAATATCTTCCGGCTCTTTCATTCTTCCGATAGCATTTACACCACAAGCCAAATATCCGGTTTCCGGCTCTAAAATATGGTAGCCGTGGGATTTAAGCTTCTGCAAATTTTCTTGAACAAAAGGATTATTCCACATGTTATTATTCATCGCCGGAGCAAGAAGAATAGGTTTTGAAAATGCGCAAGCGGTTGATAACAAAAGATTATCACAAATTCCGTTTGCGATTTTACTAATTGTGTTTGCGCTCGCCGGTGCAATAACAAAAATGTCAGATTCTGTTAGAGCTATATGTTCCGGTTTGTATTCGTCAATTTCAAAATTATCAACGTAAACTTCGTTACCGGAAAGAGTTTGTAAAGTTAATTTAGTAACAAAATTTAAAGCATTTGGAGTTACAACAACTCTTACATTTGCACCGGCTTTTTTATAAAGCCTGATAAGTGTACATATTTTGTACGCTGCAATTCCGCCTGTTATCCCAATCAATATGTTTTTATTTTCTAGCATAGTTGTATTATAGCATATAAATAAAAGTTCAAATTAGTCATTTTTATACTAAAATAACTTTATGACATCAGAATTACTTTTTAAATTTGATAATGATTTTCAACGACCGATTGTCGGTACGGATGAAGCCGGAAGAGGCCCTGCGGCGGGTGGAGTTTTTGCAGCAGCCGTTGAGTTTGAAGAAGTTACAGAAGGGTTAATCAAGGATTTAGCAATTCTTAATGACTCAAAAAAGTTGACATCTAAAAAGCGTGAGTCAATTTATGACATTATAAAAAATAATACAAACAACAAAATTATTTGTATTGAAGTAGAAGAAATTGAAAAAATCAATATACTAAATTCATCCTTAAAAGCTATGAATTTGGCTTGTTCTTCAGTAATATCAAAGCCTAAAACACTTGTTCTTGTTGATGGAAATAAATTAATCAAGGATTTTGCTTGCGAGCAACAATATGTAATAAAAGGTGATTCGAAGTCGGCTTCTATTGCGGCTGCGAGTGTTTTGGCAAAAGTTACTCGTGACAGGTATATGGAAAAACTTCATGATGAGTTTCCGATGTATAATTGGGCTAAAAACGCAGGATATTTAACAAAAGAACATCTTGATGCGATTGATAAATTCGGATTGTGTAAATATCACAGACCGTCTTTTCTAAGAAAGCATTTTGCAAAACAATTGACGTTAGTGTAATTGTTTTTGAATATCTCTTATTTTGCCATATAAACACTTGTTGAAGGGAATGCAAATTCAATACCTTCTGCTCTATATCTGTGAATAATTTGTTTAATTACATCACTTTTTATATGAACAAATTTTGCCCAGCTTACTTCTTTAGTGTGAGCTACAATTCTTATTTGGATTGAACTGGCAGCTAAATTTTCAAAAAATACTTCTGTATTATCTAATATAGCAGAATTTTCTTCTGCAATTTCTTTCAAAATTCTACAAGCAGTATCCAATTTTTCGTTAGAAGTTCCATATTCAACGTCGACTGTGATATCAATTCTTCTTAAATTCGCCATTGAAACATTTGTAATTTCTTCATTAGCCAGTTGGTTATTTGGAACATTGATAACAAAACCTTCTACTGTTCTTATTGTAGTAGAACGTAAATTTATGTTTTCAACAAAGCCTTCATATCCGTTGAATTTTATATAATCACCAATTTTATAAACTCTATCGGCTAATAATCCGACTGAACCAAAAACATTTCCTATAGCTTCTTTTGCTGCAAAACCAACTGCTAAACCGGTAATTCCGAAACCTGCGATAAGAGAAGTTACGTTATAACCAAAACTTTGTAAAAATCCAGCAAGTAATAAAAATATTATTATTGCTTTTAATATTTTGGATAAAATTGGTAATAGATTGAGAAGTGGTGAATCAGAATTCTTTTGTCGAAGTTTTTTATCTATATTTTTACTAAAAACATCAATTATAGAAGAAATTCCCCAAATCAAAATTATATTAATAACAACACCAATAATAAATCTGGCATGCATATTTAAAAATTTTAAAATCGGCTCAAAAAACATATCAATCATTATTTATTTTATCCTTTTCTTTTTCTAAGTTCTTCAAGTTCATCTTGGAAAGGTGAAATTGATGTTAATTTATCCATAATTGCAGGCATATGTTCAATTACATAATCAATATCTTCTTCTTTTGTGAATCTTGATAAACTAAATCTGATAGAACCATGAAGAGCAGTAAATGGAATTCCCATTGCTCTTAAAACGTGACTTGGCTCTAAAGATCCGGAAGTACAAGCACTGCCGGAGCTTGCGCAAATACCAATATCGCTTAAGTGTAAAAGAATTAATTCGCCTTCTACATACTCAAACCCAATATTTGTAGTGTTTGGTACTCGACCATTAATAGAAGTATTTAATCTTGCATTAAATACGTTTTTCAGAATTCCTGCTTCTAGTTTATCTCTCAATCTTTTAACTTCTTTGAGTTCATAATCCAAAGCATTTTGAGCCAACTCGGCAGCCTTACCCAAACCTACGATGTAAGGAACATTTTCCGTACCGGCTCTCAACCCTCGTTCTTGATGTCCGCCATTAATCAACGGAGTAATTCTAACATCAGGTTTAACATAAAGTGCGCCAATACCTTTTGGTGCGTGGAATTTGTGGCCGGAAACACCTAACATATCAATCTTTGTTTCTTTAACATTTATCGGAATTTTTCCACCCGCTTGAACTGCATCAACATAAAATCTTGTTTCCGGAGATTTTGATTTAATGTATTCCGCAATTTCTTCTACAGGAAAAATAACACCAGTTTCATTGTTTGCATACATTACAGACACAAGCGCAGTATCTTTTCTTAATTTATTTTTAAGTTCTTCAAAATTAAGTTCGCCTTGAGCGTTTACTCCAATATAATCAACTTCATAACCTTGTTTTTCCAATTCTTTATAAGTGTTCAAAACGCAAGGATGTTCGACTTTTGTCGTAATAAGATGTCTTTTTTCTCTGTTACAATTTACAACACCTTTTATTGCCATATTAGCTGATTCAGAACCACAAGATGTAAAAAAGATTTCTTTTTCATTATTAGCACCAAGAAAATCTCTAACCTTAACTCTTGCTTCTCTTATTGCAGCAGCCGGTTTTTTTGCAAAATCGTACATGCTAGAAGGATTTGCGTAATCATTTTGCAAATATGGAAGCATTTCTTCTAAAACTTTTTCATCAACTTTTGTTGTAGCGTTGTTGTCTAAATATATCATTGTGTGTTCCTTTTTTTTAAGTCGTTTTTACGTCGTTAGGTCGTTAGGTCATTAAGTTGTTAAGTTCGTTTTTGTTTTGTTTCGGTGGGTACGCATTCCTCATTTGTTGTTATGATACCATTTTCTTAAGTCGCTTTACCCACCCTACGTTGTGTTATGTTTACGTCTTTACGTCTTTAAGTCGTTAGGTCGTTAAGTTCGTTTTGTTTTTTACGTCGTTACACTTTTGCCTTTCTATTTAATCCCGCAAGGTCAGATATTAAAGCCAAAGTTTTGTTATCGCTATATAATTTTTTAGGAAGATTGAATAAGCTTCTTAAGAAACCAACTATCCCCGAGCCATATAAAAACATTTGATAATGCCCCATTTCACTATAAAGTTTAGCTTTTTCTTTTATATCTTTTGTTGAATTCGCTTGTTTATACAACACTTCTGCGTTTGGGTTGCTATATTCTCTTGCCCAAAACATATGATTTGAAAAACTATGTCCTGAATTTGGGTCAATATGTTCTATGCTGTTCATTTTTAGTCGAAATTTTTTGGCTTCACATGTTATAGGAGAACTGATTGCTTGTATTTTCATCTTTTGCCTTTCATATAACAAAACAAAATTACACTTGTTCTACTTCTAAAGCTGAATCAACCTTATCTCTCAAAACAGATTCAACAAATCCTTTTATAGTCATTGAAGCATTCTTACAAGAACTGCAAACTCCAATTAATTTCACCTTAACCTTATTACCTTCAACATCAACAAGTTCAATATCTCCGCCATCTTTTTGAAGTTGTGGAGATATTTGTTGTTCAATTACTTTCCCGATTTTCAAAATCTTTTGAGTGAGAGAAAGCTCAACCGTTTTGCCTTGTTTTCTCAAATATGTTTCAATCATATCTTTAATAACACCACGACAACGACCGCAAGCGCCGCCTGCTTTTGTATAATTTGTAACCTCTTCAACTGTCTTAAGACCGTTAACTTTTATTGCTTCCCAAATTTGGTTTTCTGTAACATTAAAACAAGTACAAACAATCTTATCACCTTCGTGAGAAAGTCCGCTTTCTTCTTCAATAATATCTTTACCATAATATTTTTTAAGAGCGTCTTCCAATGCTTCGTGTCCCATAACTGAACAGTGCATTTTTTCTTGCGGAAGTCCGTCAAGCTCGTCTGCAATATCTTTGTTAGTAATTTTTGCCGCTTCTTCTATTGTTTTTCCTATAATCATTTCAGTCAAAACACTTGAAGAAGCAACAGCAGAACCACATCCAAATGTTTGAAATTTTGCGTCTTTAATTACGTTGCCATCTAACTTTATATATAATTTTAAAGAATCACCACAAGCCAAAGAACCGGCTTCGCCGATTAAATCAGCATCATCAATTTTACCGACGTTTTTTGGATTTCTGTAATGTTCCAAAACTTTTTCAGAATATTCCCACATGATAGTTTTCCTTTCTAAAACCACGGTAGATAAAGGAAATACACTCCTCAATTTTCCCATAATTTACAACATTATTTTACTACAAAAAGAGGAAATAAAAACAAGTTAATTGATTAATGCAAAATTTTTAAATCTTGACAATTTTGTTAAAAAAATTAAGTTATTGTCAAAATTTCTAAATAATTTCTTTTCCAACAATAGGAGCAATTTGTTTAATTTGTTTATACAATAAATCATATTGCCAAGGGTAAAGTGATTGCGCACCGTCACAAACTGCACTATCAGGATTGTGATGAACTTCGATTATCAAACCGTCACAACCTGCTGCAACTGCTGCTCTTGACATAGGCTCAACCTTATCTCTCAAACCTGTAGCGTGAGAAGGGTCAACAATAATTGGCAAATGGCTTAATCTCTTGATTACCGGAATTGCCGTTAAATCAAGTGTGTTTCTAGTGTATTTTTCAAAAGTTCTAATACCTCTTTCACAAAGAATAACTTGATTATTCCCACCTGCCATAATGTATTCTGCTGACATTAACCATTCTTCATAAGTGGAAGATAAACCACGTTTCAGAATTACCGGCTTATGAGCGTGTCCTAATTCTTTTAGAAGATTGAAATTTTGCATGTTTCTTGCGCCAACTTGCAAAATATCTACATATTTTTCAAACATTTCAAGTTGGGAAACTTCCATAATCTCGGAAGTTACAGCCATTCCGTGATTATCAGCAACGCTTCTTATGATTTTTAAACCTTCTTCACCAAGTCCCTGAAAAGCGTAAGGGCTTGTTCTTGGTTTAAACGCACCGCCTCTAATGATTTTTACATTAGATTCAGAAAGTTCTTGCGCTGTCGCATCCATTTGGTCATAAGATTCTACTGTGCAAGGCCCTGCAATAAGCCCTGTGTATTTATCACCAAATTTTACTCCATTAACTTCAATAACAGTATCTTTACCTTGACAAGCTCGAGCAGCAAGTTTGTAATTAGTCGAAAGTTTGATTACTTCATCTACACCATGTAGTAATTCAAAATCTCTTTGGTCAACTTCTTTAACACCGATGGCATGAACAACCGTTCTGGCTTCTCCATGAGAAACTCTTGCTTCAAAACCTTTGGATTCAATAAACAATTCAACACGCTTTATGTCTTTTTCTGTTGCGTGACTATTCATTACTACAAGCATTTCACACCTCCGACGAGTAAATAACTAATAATATTATATATAAAACAGAATTTTAATGTTCAAATTATTTATAATATATGGTATAATTTATATTATGACAATATTTGATGAAAATTTAATACTTGAAACAATAAATATGATTAAGCTTTACAATTTTGATATTAGAACTGTAACGCTTACTATTAGTTTAAGAGATTGTTTGGCGGAAAGTGTAAATACAGTTTGCGATAATATAAAATTTAAACTTGATAAATACGCAAAAAATCTTGTAAACTATGCAAACGAAATAGAAAACGATTACTCGATTCCAATCGTTAATAAAAGAATTGCAGTAACTCCAATTTCTCTTGTGGGAGAAGCTTGTAAACAAAAAGATTATGTAAAGATTGCCAAAATGCTGGATGAATGTGCAACAAATCTTGGCATAGATTTTATTGGCGGATATTCAGCTTTAGTAGAAAAAGGATTTACAAAAGGTGACCTAGCTTTAATAGACTCTATTCCGGAAGCTTTAGCATCCACTAACAAACTTTGTTCTTCTGTAAATGTAGCGACTTCAAAAGCCGGTATAAATATGGATGCAGTGTTAAAAATGTCAAATATAATTAAACAAGCTGCGGAACTTACGTCGGACAAAGACGGTTTAGGAGCTGCAAAGCTTGTTGTATTTTGTAATTCTGTTAGCGATAATCCGTTTATGGCAGGAGCATATTGTGGTTATGGTGAACCTGAATGTGCACTTAACATAGGGGTTTCAGGGCCTGGGGTTGTAAGAGCTGCTATTAATGATTTAGACAAAAACGCTGATTTTGGCGCTTTGTCAAATAAAATTAAACAAACCGCATATAAAATAACAACAACAGGTGAACTTGTCGGAAAAAGACTTGCAAATAAATTGGGGATACCATTTGGAGTAATTGATTTATCACTTGCACCAACTCCGGCAATAGGTGATAGTGTTGCGCAAATTTTTCAGGCAATGGGGCTAGAACATGCTGGAGCGCATGGAACAACTGCAGCTTTAGCAATGCTTAATGATGCAGTTAAAAAAGGTGGCATTATGGCAAGCTCTTATGTTGGCGGATTATCCGGCGCATTTATTCCTGTTTCGGAAGATGCCGGCATGATTGAAGCTGCAAGCAAAGGGTATTTAACATTTGATAAATTGGAAGCAATGACTTGTGTTTGTTCTGTTGGGCTTGATATGATTGCAATTGCCGGTGATACACCTAGTTCTATAATTGCGGGAATGATTGCTGATGAGATGGCGATTGGCATGATTAATAAAAAAACAACAGCGGTAAGAATTATTCCTGCACCAAACAAAAAAGTTGGTGACAAGGTCGTGTTTGGAGGACTTCTAGGTGAAGCTCCAATTATGAAAGTAAATACACTTTCATCAGAAAATTTTGTAAAACGTGGTGGCAGAATACCTGCTCCTATTCATAGTTTAAACAATTAATGAGGTAATAATGGCTACATTTAAGGATTTGGAAGATAGTTTGAAGAAGTTTATGTTGGATGAACAAGCCGACGCTCACAACATTAGAAACGTAAGTGTTGAAAAATATAACAACATAAAAGTTTGGATGGATGCCGGAAGGTATCAAACCCCACATTTCATCGTAAGAATATCTATTTCTGAAGCCGTATTTTCTATTTCTGATTGCGTTAAGATAAATGGTGGCTTGGGATATGAAGAAAGACTTGTTATTAAATGGCACGGGCGAATGGGGATTAAGGACAAGCTTAGAGAACTTTGGAACAATTCATCTAAAAATGATGAAAATAAGGTATAAATATTAGATGCAATATAAAGATTTAGCAACGAATCCGGTTAGTGTTGTTTTGCAATTGATTGGGGCAAAGTGGAAAATTCTTGTTATAAAAGAATTGCTTAAAAAAGAAATGAGATTTGTTGAGCTTAAAAAGAATTTGGGTTGTACTGCGAAGGTTCTTACAAATTGTTTGAAGGAACTGGAGGAAGATGGATTAATAATACGGGAAGAATATGAAGGACTTCCGCTAAGAGTTGAATATTATTTAACCGACATAGGTTATACTTTACGACCGGTAATAGAATCTATGCAAAAATGGGGTAAAGAATATAAAAGATTAAGAAAATTAATGGAAAAATATGGTGATTAGTGTTTTAAAAATGAAGGGGGCAAAATGGATATTAAATATTTAGGTCATAGTGCGTTTGAAATAGAAACAGCAGGTAAAAAAATTCTAATAGATCCTTTTCTTGTTTGTGTGCCAAATTATAAACCTGAAAATATATATGATATTTTTGTTACTCATGCTCATGCTGATCATCTTGGTAGCGCAATAGAAATTTCGCATGAAACAGGCGCTCCAATTACTGCTATATTCGAATTAGCTAATTATTGCGCAAAAAAAGGTGCACGAACAAATGATGTTGGCTTAGGTAGTTGGAATGAATATAGCTGGGGAAGAGCAATAACAGTTCCGGCATTTCATTCAAGCTCAACTTCAGATGGAATTTATGGCGGATGTCCTTGCGGGTATGTTTTTGAAATAGAAGGTAAAACAATTTATCATGCCGGAGATACAGCTTTAAGTTCAGAAATGAAAACTATAGGTGAACTTTATCAGCCTGATATTGCTATGTTGCCGATTGGTGGGAAATATACGATGGATATTGAACACGCAGTTAAAGCATCGGAATGGCTTGGCGCTGGTGCAATTATTCCAATGCATTATAATACGTTTGACGGAATAAAGGTTGATATTACGGATTTTGAAAGTCAAATCCGAAGGATTGGCAAAATACCTATGATTCTTAAAATTGAAAATTTTTTCTAAGAAATGTTAACCGTAGTAGGTACTTAAAAAGTTAGCAACAATAAAAAATTTGAAAGGAAGGAAAAGAACCTATTACAATTAATAAAACTGGAACTTGAAAAAAGTTCAATAAAGAACTAATTAACAAAGATTTAAAAATATCTGAATTAAAATTCAAAATAGAATCAGAACAAGTAATCTTTGTATCAAAACTTAAAGAATGGGTTGTACAAAAAGATAAAGAATTTAGTGAACTCAAAAATAAGTCAACAACCTTTAATAAGGATAAAGATCTTGAAATTGCTAACCTTATGACTGATATGAGTAATAAATTAGCAAGTTAAGAAAATTTTATTTTAAAACTTACTAATGAAAATGAACTTACAGAAAAAGAACACAAGTTCTAATGGCAATCTCTCAAAGAAAAATGTGAGGCTCTGTTGAGATTTAAAGATGAAGAAATAGAATGTTACAAAGACTTCAAAACTAAATTTTCAATAAAAATGGTAGGAAAAAGTCTTGAGCAATATTGTGAAATTGAGCTCAATAAACTTTGTGCTGAAGGTATTGAAGCTGAGATTGACCAATATGAAGAATGTCTCAATCTTAAATGATTTATACTTGCACGATTTAAAGCTGGTTTAAATCTTCTCTTAATAATATTATTAGCATCTTAATAACTTCCATCACGATTAGGAATTTGAATTTATTTTGGCTACTATATGCATCAAATATTATATTTGTAATTGTAAATATTTTATTCGTTGCATACTTTGTGTTAAAATAAATTTTGCAAGAGAAGGGGATTTTATGAAAGCGAATTATGATAAACTTTGGAAATTGTTAATTGACAAAAAATTATCTAAGACTGATTTACGACATTTAGCAAAAATTAGTAGCAGTACATTAGCAAAATTGGGTAAAGAAGAAATGGTGAGTACGGAAGTTTTATCAAAAATTTGCTCTGTTCTAAATTGTGATATTGGAGATATTTTAAAATTAATCAAAGATGAAAATGAAGAATTTGAAGTGAAACATACTAATGGGAAATATAAAGTTATTTCTTTATTCTCTGGTGCAGGTGGAATGGATTTAGGATTTATCAATGCTGGTTTTGAAATAATATGGGCAAATGATATTATTCCTGAAGCTATCGAAACATATAAAAAAAATATTGGTCCACACATTGTTTATGGGGATATAACAATGATTTCAAGTAAAGATATTCCTGATAATCCAGATGTAATAATTGGGGGATTCCCATGTCAAGGTTTTTCAATTGCAAATACTAAACGAAGCATGGAAGACAAGCGTAATTTTCTTTATAAAGAAATGCTCAGGATCATTAGAGACAAAAATCCTAAAATGTTTGTAGCAGAAAATGTCAAAGGAATTTTATCTATTGAAAAAGGTAAAGTTTTTGAAATGATTAAAAATGATTTTGAAAATTTAGGTTATTATGTTGAAGCAAAAGTTTTAAATGCTGCAGAATATGGCGTTCCTCAATTAAGAGAAAGAGTTGTAATAATTGGTAATAGATTAAATAAGAGTGTTACTTTCCCTAAAAAAACACATTATTTTGAAGAGTCTAGCCATAAAAAATGCGACGGACTGTTGCCTGCTATTACTTGTGAGAAAGCTATTGGTTGGTTATCAAATGTTCGTTGTCAAGATAATCCTATAAAATTAAATAATAAAACAGTATATCAGCATAAAGCTAATGAAAACGTAGCAGATGTATTTTGGGGTCGAAAATATGATGTTAATCAACACGAATTATGTGATTATTTAAAATATTGGAGAAATAAATCCGGTTGGACGACAAAAAAAGTTGATGAACATTTTGGATATTCATATACTGCAGGACACTGGTTTAGAAAAGATAACAACAGTGGAAGCATTCCTAAACCTTCTGATTGGTGGGAATTAAAGAAAATTTTAGGATTTGATGATAAATATGATAAAGCAGTAACGACAATGGTGGAAAAACCTGTAGTTTTTGAACAGGCACTGCGTATAACAAATTGGGATAGACCAAGTGACACCATTACAGCAACAAGTCCTGAAATACACGTAAACAAACAAAGGAGATTAAGTGTCAGAGAGTGTGCTATCATTCAAACATTCCCTGAAGATTATATTTTCTGTGGGAAAAACATCGGAATAATGCACAAACAAATTGGCAATGCTGTTCCTGTCAAATTAGCAGAGCAAGTTGCTAAATGTGTTAAATATGAACTTGACAAAGATAATAATTAAATTTATTACTTGCATGTATATCAAATTTTTTGTAATATCTTCATGTATCAAGAATGGAGACAATTTATGTCTGAGCAAAAAACTGATATTCAAAGAACAAGGCTTCAAAATACAATCTTAGACCTTGAAAAAAAATATATGGATATTTTAGAAAGAATCATTTGTAATGATGTTTTTACTAATGATTTAAAAAATATCGAGCAAGAAACACAAGAATATTATGAAATTTTGCAAGAAGTTTGGGGAAAGAAAAATAAAATAAAAGAAGCCTCTGAAAGATTGTTACGCCACCATATGTATACAAACTTTCCAAATGCTACAAAATTTTATCCATCTCCTATCAGTTGCGACATTGCGCTTGAACTAAACGATATTATTTTAAATATTGATGTTAAAACTATTGACAAAATTGGAAATTCTGGAGATTTAAAGACTACACAATTTGAACACAATCAAACTTCTTTTGTTAATAAACCAGTATTGGCATCTGGAAGTTTTTCCGGTTTTAAAGTTCAATCAAATTTAAAAAGCATTGACCCAAGGACTCAGAAACCAATATTAACATTTCTTGTAAAAATTGGTTATTCTGATAATGGTGAAGGAGATTTTCATTTATTAAACAGTTCTGAATATCCAAGTTTGATTTTAACTTGTTTACCGAATGGGGCTCTAAGTAATTTATTTAATAATGATTTATTTGCTAATTTTAAAGATTATATTTATTATGAACAACATAACGGTCTTGAATATAAGCCAAGACACATAACAACAAGAGAAGAATATAGTTGCTTAGACCTAAACGGAAAATTTATAAAAATAGAATCTAAAACTTTAATTCCTGATTCATGGCAAAGAATAAGTTGGGGCAATAAGGCTGGTTATTATGATACTGTAAACTCACAAGTTTGGTGGACACAGGAATTAAAAAAGAATAACCATAAAGAGATATTTTTAAAAGCTGTGCAATATGGAAATACTGCTCGTTTTAATGACGAATGGTTAGAAAATAGGTATGATTCTCATAATATCTTTTGGAAAGGTGAAAGAAAATATTATAATATTTATTCTTAAACATTTTCTTTATTTTGAGGAATATAATCTGTAAGAATAACTGACTTAAATGTTTTTTTGGTATTTTTGTTTTGAAGTTGTTTATTCTCGTCTGGGTATAAAATGTGTATTTATTCAGTAATCTTTGAATTATCTTAATGTTTCTTGATATTTAGTGTAAACTTCTTTATAAATCTATTTAAAAAAGACTTGATTATTTATATTTAGCAAGTAGAATAAAATTATGGCTTTTTTAAAGGTCGTAAAAATGGACTGGTTGGTTCAGTAAAATTAGATACTTTTACTAATTCAGTGAAAATTAAATAATATGTCGCAACAGCTCCCAATGGAGCCGAGAGGCGAAACATATAGGGAAAATGTAGAGCTTGCTCTACCAACCCAGTAAAAATTAAATAAATATGCCGCAATAGCTCCCCGTGGAGCCGAGAGGTGAAACATATATGGAAAACGTAGAGCTTGCTCTACCAACCCAGTGAAAATTAAATAAATATGCCGCAATAGCTCAGTTGGTAGAGCAAGGGACTGAAAATCCCTGTGTCCTTGGTTCAATTCCGAGTTGCGGCATATTTTTTTGTTTATATAACTACCATCAATAACCACAACTCGGAATTATATCTAATATACGTCTCGTCACAAAAGCGAACTCGACTTCCTCTATTGAAACGATAATCAATCGTTTCAACAGAGTTCTTGGCATATTTTTTTGTTTATATTACTGGATTTCAGCGATTTGTATTTTGGAGTGATATTCTTAAAATAAGAAATGTTGCAGTTGTAGGTCGTGTTCAACAATTTTCATTGAACACGACATTACAATTTATGTATTAGTCGTGTTGGATGACAATAGTCCAACACGACCTACAAGCTTATCCTGTCTATCAGAGTAACACAGCATTATATTAGCACATAATATTGGTCATGTACATACTAGCTAGGTAGGTAGGTTATTTTTTATTTTTCTATATTAAATAGAGGATTGAAAACTTAAAGTTTACTCTTATAATCTTAATGAGATTTTGACTTGGAGGGTAAAAAATGGTATCAGCTATCAATACTAATACTAACTATTACCAATCATATTTAATTACACAAAATAGAAATGAAGGTGTGAATGATAATAGTAGGTATTCTGCTAAAGAAACTGCTATTGATATATTTAATGATTATATGAGTTTTGATAATAATAATATTTACAAAGCCTTATCATATAATGATTATGTCCGCACGCAAAAGAAACTCTTAAAACAAGAAATTATTGCACCTACAGCAGATGATGCTTCAAAATTAAGTATTGAGGAATATGAAAATCGGAAAGCTATTTATTATGAAAAGGTGAATAATTTTAATTTTGATAAGGGTTTTCAGGACTATTTAAAAAGTCGTGGTTGCCAAGACGAAACAGAATTACAAGCTTTAGGAAATTGCTATGAAAGTGTAGAAGACTTAAAACAAATTGCAACTTTGAGTGCATCTAGCCACCTAATTGGCCTAAACGGTAGAATACATGGGATGGGGCGTATATTACCTGAATACGAATTTGATAAGTTGTTTGATGGAAAAAGCGTGGCAGAAATACAGAACTTTCTACAGAGTTATGATAATGCAAAAGGATTTGAAGAAGAAGTAGAGGTTTTAAAACAACTCATAAATGATTCAAGCATTGCTTCTGAAGATAAAGATTTGGTGTGTATGGGACTTGATTTATATGAAGTCTATTGCAAAAAAGAGGATTGTGAAAAAAAGCTGGGAAATGAGATATCATTTGATTACGAAAGTTACTTTATTCAAAAGTACCAAGATTATATGTTTTCTGAAGGTGGGATAGATATGAAACATTTTTTAAAACAATACCTACCTGCTGAATTAGAGCTGAGAATTAAAGAATTGAGTGAATTAGAGTCACTTTTAGCAGAAAAAAATACATCTAATGAACAAACTAACATTGATGATAGTTTTATAGCAACTAAAATTGCACAATATAGAAAATAAATGCTATTTGGATTAAGAAAAAAGGGAAGCAAATGCTTCCCTTTTTTAATTTCTTATGCTGCAGTAGTCCAAGCGGAATTTACTAAATTCATTAAGTCTGCATTTGCTTTAACATCTTCAACAGAGCTGATTTTCATAATAATAACACCATTATTATATTACATACAATACTGGTCATGAGTATAGTACCCAAGTAGCTATTTTTAACATTTTTTTACATTAAATAGCGGATAAAAAATATCAAACTCACTTTTATAATCATATTATGCAATGGGAGGGAGAAAATGGTTTCTGCTGTAAGCTCAAATAATTACTACTATCAACTAGATTATGCTCAAAATACTTCCGGTGATACTGAAGGTAAACTTAGGCAAAAAGAAGTTTCAAAGTATATATGTAATGACTATGCAAATATTAGAAATGAAAACCATACTTATCATGATAGCATTTATCGTTCATACTCAGAATATGTAGGAAGACAGAAGAATGTAATACTTGCAGAATCTATGGGGGGAATTAGTCCGCTTGAAGCTGCTAAAACTTATAGCTTAGAAGAATATGAGGCAAGGAAGCAAGAGTATTGCAATAAAGTCAATAATTTTGATTTTGAACAAGGATTCAAAGATTATATGAACAGCTTAGGATGTAGTAATGAAAAAGAACTCTCAAAGTATGTTACATATGAAGAAAAACAGAGTATCGTTGCAAAAGCAGCACAAGACATTCTTACAGACCTTGGCATAACTAATCCGGGATTAGTTTCAATTTTTAATAATCTTGATTATATTACAGAAAATATTGATTATGATATTGCTCAACAATTTTATGCAGATTTAGAAGATGTAAATCCATTAGGAAGTTTAAGCAAAAATTGGGATATACAAGCAAATGCAGTTAAAAACTTATTGAACTCTATTGATGGATTAGAAAATAAAGAGCTATACATGCAAGGAATTGATTTGCTTACTTTACAGAAAAAATGTGCGAACTTACGCGGTGAGTCATTAGATTCCAATAAATTAGTTGATGAATATTTTGGAAAAACACATATATACTCCCAACAAACAGGTGCGTCTGCTATAGATGCTTTAAAGTATTATTTAACAAATGAAATTGCAACTAAAACAAAGGAATTGGATGAATTAATGTTAGTTAACAAAGACACTCAAGAGAAAGAACAAAACAATCTGACAGATAGCTTTATTGCAACTAAAATTGCACAATATAGAAAATAAATGCTATTTGGATTAAGAAAAAAGTTGTAGGTCGTGTTCAACAATTTTCATTGAACACGACATTAAAATTTATGTATTAGTCGTGTTGGATGACAATAGTCCAACACGACCTACGAACTATCGGTATATAATTAATAAATTTGAAAGCCTGTTCCAAATGGTGGCAATACCAACTGTCCGATAATTTCATTTCTACCTGACTCTATTATTTTGGCTGGTTTTCTAGGGTCAGTCAGTAGGGTGCAAATTTTTGCACCGAAAATAATTTTGTAAAGTGCATTTACTAATCTATCAAAAATATTCCCACCTCTCGGAAGTTTTTATCCTTTTTCTATCCTTGCAAAACTCAAACCTTGTCGGAGTTTGAGGTAAATTTTCCAAAACAAGCAGGAAAAAAGGATAAATTTAGGGATAAGAAAAGGATAAAAAGGATAATTTTTCTTGAAACGAGGGAAGTGGCTAAAATTCAAACATTTTCTTAATTATACCCACTTTCCCTCTTTCAAATTTATCCGTCAGATTATACAATCGTTTCAACAGAGTTCTTGGCATATTTTTTTATTAATAATCATAAGCTTTTCAGCCATTGACCATTTTAAGTCATTTTCTTATTTTATTAGTTTGTCGTAGATTTGTCGGAGTTGAAAATAAATTATATAATCATCTCATGTCGGCAGTTTTTTAATCAATTATTAAGGCTTGCCCCTTCCAATTTTAGCACAATTCAGCATCGCCAAGTCCAAATTGTTCCAAACTATTAGATTTTGCTTGAACACAAATATATTCCAAATCAGTTTTTGATTCCATTGTTCTTGTGGCATTTGGAAGAACTTTTACGCAAGTTCCTTCTTTAACCTCAACAACTTCATTATCTAAAGTCATTGAACCTTCACCCTTCAAGAAAATATAAACTTCTTCATTCTGTTTGTGTTTGTGATTGAATGGCAATTTCACTCCGGCAGGCATTGCACTAACTGAAATTTCACAGCTTGTTAATTCCAACAAATCATGCAAAAATGCTTTACCGTTTTCATAATTTTTACCTATTTCACTAATTTTTCCGATTTCTTCTTTTTTAAAGTTTGTCATAATGTTTCTCCTTTTGTTAGATGTCTAACTATTACTGTAAAAAATTTTATTTTATTACTTTTCTTAAAAGTTTTTCTATTAATTCAGACTCTTCCGGAGATAAATTTTTGTATAACATTTTATTCAATTCATTCGAAATTTTTTCAAATATCACTTTAAAATCTTCACCTTTTTGAGTCAAAACTATATTCGTAGAGCGATTATCTTCTTCAGAAGCTTCTCTTTTTATATATCCTAGTTTTTCTAGTTTATCAACCAATACCGTAACCGTTGGTTTTGTTCTATGAATGCTATTTGCAATATCTTTCATTGTCATTTTACCGTTTTTGTAAAGGCAAACAAGAATATCACCGTGACTTGGCACAAGCCCTTCTGCACCATTATTTTTTAATTCTTCAACAATAAAACGGTTTCCTTTTTCATGAATTTTTGATACTAAAGATAACATTTCTTTCATATAATTATATTATAGTTAGATATCTAACTTTTGTCAAGAGGTTTTTTGCAACTCATATTGTATTTTGCTTGGTTCGGATTTCTCATTTGATATATTCAAATCAATTGTTAAAAGGGATTAAACCGCAAGTGTTTTTATAGCTAAATGCAAACTAGTTTCTTTCTATTGAATTTTAGTATACAAGTAGCAAATTTTTTTATTTTCAGTTTTTTTATAAATAAAAGAAGGGATTAAAATATGTATATATCAAAATTACAAGGAATTAATGAACAAAATTCAACATTTAAAGCAAAGAAAATTTCTAACAAGAAAATAGAAAAATCTATAGATAAATTGCCTCAAGTTGGTACGGCTGCATTAGGTGCACTTGGTGCAACAATTGTAGCTTCAGCTAATACAGGAAATATAAATCCTCAAGAACTTCAAAAAGACTTAGATAATAATATGTCTTGGAGTCAAATTGCAAAGAAATATGGAAAATCTACTGCTTCAATACGTCAGTTTGCAGCAAAACATGGTTTGACTACGCATGATGGAAAAATATTGCAATCTGTAACTAAAGAAGATTTATTGAGATGGAAAGAAGAAGGTTTGAGCCAAAAAGAAGTTGCTCAAAAGTTGGGGTTAAATCATGCGGGGTCATTAACTCCTTTGTTAAAGATTTTTGGTATAGAACCTCTAACAGTAGCAAAAGTGAGTAAAATAACTCATGAAGATTGGGTTGAATACAAAAAACAAGGTCTTTTAGATGATGAGATTGCAGAAATTTTGAATGTAGCACCAATATATATTCTTAAACAACGAAAACAACTTGGATATAAATTGGAAGATGCTAAGGATTTGAGAGAATATCCTGTAGAAGATATTAAAAAAGCTATTGCAACAAAATCGTTAAAAGAGGTAGAAAATGATTTTGGCTTTAATCATGCAGAGTTATTAAGAATAATAAAAAAATACGATATAGAAATTCCTCCTCAGAATGAAAAAGAAAGATTTGAACAAAAGAAAAAGCAAATTTTAGATAAAATTAATGATTTTCCAGATAATTCTGAATTAAAGTACGATATAATGGATGTTAAATCATTGAGAATTATTCCTGAGAATATAGAACTTATTGATAATATAATCAATAGAAAAAATATATCGAAAAATGATTATCGTTATAGTTATGCGCTTAGAAAATTGAAAAATTCAAATAATGAAAATCCATATGAAGATGTAACGAAAATGCTTAAAGCAATACCTGTAGACAACGAATTAGGTCTTGATGAAGATGAAGTAGCCGGTTTATTTATAAATGTTGCACGAGATAATCTTTCTGTGGATGATTTGATTGATGTCTATAATACGATTATTAGCCATGATGAATTAAAAGAACATATTCAAAGACATCCTAAATTCCATCGTAGCGGTGATTATATTTTCTCTGCTTTAGTAAATGAAAAAGCTGCAGGAACAAAAGAAAATTTAGAAAAAATTCTAAATGATGAAAATTTATCAAAACATCTTGATTTACTATTGTTCAGCAATACTAACAGAAAAGATTATTCAAAAATCTTAGATCTTTTTGCAAGACAACCGGAATTATTAGAAAATGAAAAAGTTCGTGAGTTAATAAAAGATGGTTTTTATCCTTTTATGACAAGTACAAATTATTTAACGCATATAAAAATTAAATCAACAGATTCTACAATAAATCCGGACTATACTTATAATATTTTAAAAATTTCTAATGAAAATGACAGAAATAAATTATTACAGATTTATTCAAAAGAAAATTTAGATAGACTTTATGAACCTCAACTAGCCTTTTTATCTGTTGTTCCAAGATTAGAAAATCTTTTCCAAAATTCAACTTTTATAAATAGACTTGATGATTTAGTAAATCATATGAGACCACATAATCACACTAGCATTTATAGAATTCTAGAACAAGTTAACAATATGGATGCTATTTTAAATAATGATGATAAAATGAATGAATTAATATCTATATTAATGAGTATTAGGAGTAATCCTGAAAGATCATTAAAAGTTAATAGACTATTAAATGAAAATTAATAATACAAAGAAAGAAAAAGTTTATATAGTAAAAATGCATATAAACTTTTTCTTTTCAATTTTATTAATCCTAAAATTTTATAATTTGTTTTTACTTTGTCTGATATAAATTAGCAAAGCATTGTGTATCAAATTGAATTATACAAATATTTCTCGTACTTTTTCTCTATCATCAAAATGAATTGTTTCATCAGCAAGAATTTGATAGTTTTCGTGTCCTTTGCCGGCAACGAGTACAACATCATTTTTATTGGCAATTTTGTATGCTTCTTTAATAGCGAGTTCTCTATCCGGTTCAACAATGATATCATTAACGCTTTTTATTCCTGCAAGAATATCTGTAATAATTTGTTGTGGATTTTCTGAACGTGGGTTATCACTTGTTACAATAACTTTGTCTGCAAGTTCTTCTGCAATTCTACCCATTTTAGGTCGTTTTGTAGCATCTCTATCTCCACCGCAACCAAATATACAAATCAATTTTCCGTCGCTTGGTGTAATATCTCTTGCTGCTTTTAAAACATTTTCCAAGCCGTCAGGTGTGTGCGCATAATCAACAATAACAGTCGGTTGATTAACAACGATTTCAAATCTTCCTGCAACTCCACCAAGTTCTTGTAATCTATTGATAGATTTTTCTAAATCTAAACCGGTGGCAATTGCTGCTGTAAGCGCAGCAAGTGCATTATAAACAGAGAACATTCCATTCATTTTTAATTTAATCGGATAATCTTGACCTTTTATGCTACAGATAAAAGATGCACCATCGTGGTTAAATACAATATCACGAGCTTTGACATCAGCATCTTTTTTAATACCATATGTATAAAGATTTACAGTAGGAGAAATTATTTCTTTAAATTTGTCCGCATATTCATCATCATTATTAATAACAGCAAAATCTCCGGCAACAAGGTCTTCAAACAATATTGCTTTAGCTTTAAAATAATTTTGCATAGTTATATGAAAATCCAAATGGTCTTGAGTAAGGTTTGTAAAAACAGCTCCGTTAAAGTCGCAAAAATCAACTCTATGTTGTGCAAGAGCGTGAGAAGAAACTTCCATAACAACATTTTTAATCTGCTTATCACAAACTTCGCTCAAAATATTTTGCAATTCCGGAGCTTGTGGAGTAGTGTGTTTTGCATCGTGATAAGTATCGTTTGTAAAAAATTTATGTCCTAAAGTTCCAATTAAAGCACATTGTTTTTTATTAGCTTCAAAAAGTTCTTGGATTAAGTGAGTAACTGTTGTTTTTCCGTTTGTGCCTGTTACACCAATGAGATTAATTTTTTGAGAAGGTGAGCCATAGAATAAATCTGCAATTTGAGCAATGATTTCACTGGTATCACTAACAACAATTTGTGGTACATCAAGGTTTAATCTTTTTTCTACTACAAATGCAATTGCACCATTATTGAA
The DNA here is from genome assembly GCA_934754425.1 of uncultured Candidatus Melainabacteria bacterium. Taxonomy (GTDB): domain Bacteria; phylum Cyanobacteriota; class Vampirovibrionia; order Gastranaerophilales; family Gastranaerophilaceae; genus CAG-196. The sequence continues at coordinate 25,715 of CAKVIN010000021.1, forward strand.
AGCTTCTTCAGCAAATTCATGGCCATCAACGTGTTCTCCGGTAAGACAAATAAATAAATCATTTGGAACTGTTTTCTTAGAATTATAGGATAATCCCATGATTTCGTCAGACATATTGTCCATATTTACAAGCTCTATATAATTAATGTTGTCAATTAAAGTTCTTAATCTCATTTCTGTCCTTTCCTATGTACCATTTTAAATTTTATTAATTTTAATTTTTTTCTTAAATTTTACCAACTTTATCAGGTTGCAAATTTAGTATATGAGCAATTTGAGTAGAAATTTCTTTGAAAATCGGAGCTGCTACAGTGTTACCCCAAATTTCACCACCTTGTGCTGAGTCAACGATTACATAAATCAAAACTTGCGGGTTGGTAGAAGGCATATATCCTACGATTGAAGTATATAATTTGTTTGTGTAACCGCTGCCATTTTCTTTTGGTTTAATAGAAGTTCCTGTTTTGGCTGCAATATTATAACTGTCTGATTTTATTGGAGATTTCCCTCTGTTAATACTTTCTGTCAAAAGTTCTGTTACTACTCTTGCGTGCTCGGGAGTCATTACTTGAACTTTTTTAACTTTTATAGCTTCTTCTTCCGGTGAATATTTGATTACATGAGGGGTAATTCTTACACCATCGTTGGCTATAGCTGAAACAGCCGAAATCATTTGTATCGCAGTAACAGAAGAACCATATCCGTAACCCATAGAAGCGTGGTCTGCTGCATCCCATTTGTTCGGATTTTTTAAAAGTCCAACAGATTCCCCAGGAAGATCTATACCTGTTTTTTCACCAAATCCGAATTTTTTAAGCATGTCATAATATTCATATCTGCTCATCATTTGTGCAACAAGAACAGAAGCTACGTTGCTTGAATGTTCAAACAAATAAACTAAATCAATCATCCCCGGATTTGGTCTTCTACCATAATCGTAGTTCTTAATTGTCCACCAGCCGATTTTAATTTTACCCGTATCATTAATTTTTGTGTATCGGTTAATTTTTCCTAATTCTATAGCGGAAGCTATTGTTATAGTTTTAAAAGTTGACCCTGGGGGAAAAACATCGGTTAAAGTCCAGTTTTTGGTTTGAAAACTGGTAGCGTTTTTAAAATTATTCGGATCAAAATATGGATAAACTGCATACGCAAGAATTTCACCGTTACGAGGATTCATAACAATAACTGCACCACGGTGAGCTTTAAATTTTTCGATTGATTTCATCAATTCTTTTTCACAAACGTGTTGCACTGCTGCATCAATAGTTAATGTTACATCTTTCCCTTTAACCGGTTTTGTGGCAGCAACAGGGTCAGTAGAAATATTGTAAATAACCTTACCTTTAGGAGTCATTTCCAAATTAGATGTCTTAGTAACACTTTCTAAAGTATCTTTTGCTGTTAATTCAACGCCGGAGGCTACATCCGCATCAAAGTTATAATATCCGAGAACATGAGCTGCCAAAGTTCCTTGTGGATATGTCCTTATGCTTTTTTTATCCATAGGAATTTCACGCAAATTTAATTTTGCTATTTCATCTCGAGTATGTCTGTCAACATTCTTTTTTAAAGAAATTAAAGAAACATTTTGCTTCAATTTTTCTGTTAAATCGAATTGAGATATTTTCAAAATAGGAGCAAGCATTTTTGCCAATTCTTCCGGAGTGTGAACAAAATCTTCTTTTCTTGCAAAAATATCGTAATAAACAGTGTCTGTTGCAAGCTTTATACCATTTCTGTCATAAATATTACCACGCATAACAAAAGAACTTGCACGACGTTGATTTTTTGCCTTAACTCTAAAATGCCTTACATCCAAAACCTGAACGCAAAAAAGATACACAATAAACAGCAAAATAAGGATTAGAAATATTCCTTGTATCCAAACCAAACGATCAGCAAATGCTCTATTCTTATTTCCGTTATTCGACTCTTGTCTCATACCCCTCTCCATATAAAAATAATAGCATAATAAAATAGTTTTTAAAAGAATGTGAACTTATGCAAATAAAAAACTTTATAATAAATGTAAAAACGATAGATTGTTTTTATAAAAAAAGAAAACAAAAGTTTTTCTCATGTTAATTAGTGTAGTTTTTACACTATGAGAAAGGATTATTACTTTTTTTATTGTTTTTTAGGAAAAAAATAAAAAGAAAAATTATTTTTTTAATAAGGCATGCTTAAAAAATAAAAAATAAATTCCTCCAAATGGATAATACCCAGTCGGACTATTTTTTAAGTGTAAAAATGACATTTTATCCTCAAAAGCTTATATCTATTGAATTTCACAAAAATTTACAAAAACCTTTTTACCCTCTTGACTTTTTATTTAATATGTAGCATAATGAAATTGTTAAATGAAGTGTAAATAAAACACTTAATTCTAACAGAAAGTTCACAGAGGTGATAAAAATGCAAATTAATAAAATATCAAATATAAATAATATAAACAATAATTTTAGAGCAAACACAGTTTCAAGAGATACGGCTTCACAGAATGCAATCTTGATGTTAAGAGATCCGCAAGCATCTGTTAAGTTTCAACAAAACCAAGAATTTGCTCAAAATGCCGATTCTGTAAATGCAAATCCATTAAAGGCATTAGGTTACAAATTATACAGAACATTCAGTATGATTCGTGAAAACGACCAAGTTGCTCAAAACGAATCAAAACAATTTGTAGCAATTGCTTAATAGAATTATAAAATTTTTTAGAGATAAAGCATTTACCTTAACAACACACACTTTGTAAAAATCTATAATATAATACACACACATAATTTAGCGATAATTTACATAATTATCGCTTTTACTTTATTAAAATCGTAATTTTTAAATTATTATTCAACAGAAGCTAAAAGTGTATTGATTTCAGAAATCAAATCTTCATTTTTTGTTTTAACAGCATTAACAAGTGCTTTTTTAAGTAATGATTTTGCTTTATTTGGGCTATTAAACTCAATCATTAATTCTGCAGCAGATTTATAATTTTGTGCAATCTCTTCTTTAGAATTTGAAAGTTCGTAGTTTTTAACAGCTTCTGCATAATATTTTAAAGCTTTGTCTTTTTTCTTAAATTGAACACAAGCATCTGCAGTGTTACTCAAAACATAACCTTTCATTGAATTATCTGTTGTTTGAGCAACAAGTTTTCTGGCTACTTCATAATAATCAAAAGCACTTTCGTCATATTTATCAGTGAAAATATTAGCCATTTTTGTTAAAGAATCTGATTGTCCAATTAAATCATCTGATTTTCCTGCGTAAGAAATTGAGGTTAAATAGTGATTTAAAGCCGGTCCAACTTCATTAACATCATCATAAATCTGTGCCATAGAAAAATGGGCACGTGATTTTACGTTAACATCTGTTGTGTATTGCAAAGATTTATTATAACTATTTAGAGCTTGCACAAAGTGGTCATTGTCATCATAAATTTTGCCGATTTCTAAACAAATTCTTGATTGTGTTTCGTTGTCATTAAGTTCGCTTGCTCTGTTAAAAGCTTCTTTGAACATTTGCATTGCACGTTGAGGATTGTTAGAAAAAGCTTGTTTTCTAGCTTCTACAAACAATGATTTCAACTTTGTATCTTGTGGAACGATGGTTATATTTGGTTTTTTAGAAATTGTTTTTTGCGCCTGTACGAATTCTTCTTCCAAAGATAATTCTTCCGGCTCGATTTCAATTATTTCTTGTTCATTTTCTATAACAGGAGCAGTTTCCGGAATTTCTTCATGAATTTGTTCAACTGTTTCCTGTTTTTCTTGTGGTTTTTCCGGTTCTTTTTTATCATTGTTTTCCGGAAATTTCACCAAGAAATTAGGATTAACTTCTTCTTCATTGTAGCTGTAATTAATTCTTTGTAAAAATAAAGCATCCAGCCAATTTTGAACAACTTTAGAATCTTTGTTTAAAGTTTCAGAAATATATTTGTCAAGCATAGAAGCCGCAATTTTTAAATTGCTCTGAATTAAATTTACCTGTGGTTGAGGTTCTCTTACAAGTTGTTCTACAATTTCCAAATAATGATTAACTTGTTCTACAATTTCGTCAGGTGTAGCAATTGCTCTGATAGTATTTCTAAAATCTTTTAAAATTTGAGCAATATTAACCTTATTACTTCTCTGTTGAGGTTGAGGAGTTTGTTGTACAGGTTGTTGCGCTGGTTGATTTATAGGTTGATATCCGCCTTGCATACCTGCTTGATATTGCATAGGATTAATCTGATGATTATCATATCTGATTGGCGGCGGAGTATTAACTTTATATGTTTGTCTTTGCGGGTAAGCGGAAGGATAAGCATTCGTAGCTGGAGAATAAATTGCTTGACGATTAGGAGCTTGTTGTTGAATATCTTCAACTCTGCCACGAGCTATGGTTTGGTGTTGGTTTTGACGTTGTTGCTGTTGGTCTTGCGCATTACTATTATGACCGTCCTTGTCAGTACCGTCACTTCCTGCGTTATAATTGCCTGTACCCCTTTGTGGATAAGGGCGAGGGCGCACTGTATTCATTGTGTTAAACAATATAAACCGTCCTTCCATTAATTATATCGGATATATCGAGCAGTTCTTTATAGATTTGTATAAAAATCATTCATCTGTATGATATTTATTTAATGGCACAATAAAAAAAGTCATGAAATAAACTGCTAAAAATCGAATGATTTTAAAATTTAAAGTTTTTCTTTAATCAAAAGTATGGAATTTAGAGGATGAAAATACCTACGCTTCGCTTTCGGCAGGTAATTGGTTTTTAGGGATATATTCTTCCTCTTCTTCCGGAGGTAAGTTGATAGGCAAGCGGAAGCCAAAAGTAGAACCTTCGCCTTCTTTAGAGTTTACAAATACTTGACCGTGGTGGTGTTTTTCAACTGTAACTTTAACAAGGTGTAAGCCAAGTCCTGTACCTTTTACGGTGTGTGTAGCATTTTCACATCTATAGAATCTGTCAAATACTTTCTTCTGATCTTGTTCAGAAATTCCAGGGCCTTGATCTTCCACGCTAACTTCAACATATTCACCATCACGAGAACGCTCAACTCTAACCTTGATACGTTTTCCATCAGGAGAATACTTAATTGCATTCGATAAAATATTCATAAATGCACGTGAAATGCTATCAATATTTACATAAATCTGTGGTAAATCAGGCTCTTTCATTATAGAAATTGTTAAATCGTGTTCTTTGGCAAGAACTTGAACTTGGTTTACTGCATCTTCTATAATTTCAATAATATCAGTCTTAGTTTTTTCCATCTTAACATTTTGAGCTTCATATCTAGAGAAATCCAAAATATCATTAACCATGCGGTTAAGTCTGATAATTTCTTGGTTCATAACTCCAATAAATTCTCTTTGAGTATTAAAATCAAAATCATTACCATAGCTATAAAGCGTATCAATATAACTTCTTAAAACCGTAACAGGAGTTCTAAGTTCGTGAGAAACATTAGAAATGAAGTTAGAACGCAATTGATCCATCTCAACATCTTTTGTAACATCAATCAATACAATAATATATCCGACATATAAATTTGAACGTGTAAACATCGGAGATATTAAGCATTTCAGAATTCTTTTATCAATCTCAATATTGAAAGGAATTGGTGAACCTTCGTCATCAAGTGGAGTATCTTTAAACTGTGTAATCTTATCCGCAAAACAGAATTCGCCGCTAGAATCACAAAACTGCTGAATTTGAGTGTTAACAATATCTTTTTCTTCTACTTCTAATAATCGTTTTGCGTAATTATTAACCATAATAACCTTGTCATGGTTATCACACACAACAACACCGTTAACAATACTCATCAGAACTGATTCCAATTTGTTGCGCTCAAAAGTCAAGCTTTCAATAGTTTGTTCATTGTAACGGCTTAATCTCTCTGACATATCATTGAATGCGCCATAAAGTTCTTTAACTTCACTATCAACATCTTTATCGTCAATCATATAACCGAATTCGCCGGAAGAAATCTTTTTAACACCCTGATGAAGTTTTCTAAGTTCACGTGTAATAATAGAAGAGTTCATATAAATAATTCCGACAATTACAAGCCAAGCCAAAACAAAAACAAGCGCAAGTGATGTTCTGGAAGTTGCAGAAACTCTGTCCATTATAGTGCCACTTAAACCAACTGTTACAGAACCAACATTTATTGTATTACTCAAGTTCTTAACAACCATCGGCGAACTTACGGTAATTCTCGCCCTATCTGCCTGTTCAGGATAATCGTCTTTGCTGGAATAAATAACCTTTGATTTATTGTCTTTAAAAATAATAAACGCAATATCGTCGTTACTATTTAATACAGAAACAGAATTTGCTCTCAAAGCATCGTATTTTGCAAGCTCCGGAACATCTTTTGTAACCTCAACCCCTTCAATAGCCAATGTCTTAGACAAAACTTGGGCAAAATTTTTATATGCGCTGTTCATATTCTGAGAAATACTATAAGTCGCAAAACCGGCGGCAGCAAAAATAAATGCCGTACTCACTCCAAGACCGGCAAGTATTAATCTCGTCTGAGCAGTCATTCCCTTCTTTTGCTTTTTATCAGTGTTTTCAGGTTTCTTTAATTCAGCACCTTTTTCCATATCAAAATTATACCACGTAAACTTTATTTTGGGTACTACGTACATGTGCTACGTACGTGTGCTACGCACGTAGATATTTGGTCGGCTTTTTTAAGTGGAAAGTGGAAAATTGAAAGTGGAAAGTTGTTTTAAAACGGTTGGTAATCGTAATTACAAGCATGGCGTATTTTTTTTAATACAAATGTGCCACGTCATTGCGAGAAAATTGAGATTCTTATTTTGTAGTTTTATATAAGTTTCCGAGAATTTTCGTGGCAATCCAGATATTACGTCTAACTTTCCAGAAGTAAAAAAGAAAGCCTGCATCTCATAACTACAGGCTTTCTTTTCTAAATTCAATTCCGTTGGGTACGTGTGCTTACTTTGCAAATTCTCCGGTGTAAAAGCTCATTAAGTTCGCCAAACGGTGCTGTTTTTCAGCAGCTTTTTCAATTCCTTGCTTGATTTCATCAAGCTCTTTTAATAATGTGTTTAAGTCTTTACGTCGTTTACTCTCTAGGCGTTCCTCCTTAACTGTCTGCCTCTCTTGGTTTATCGCCGCCAAATCTACTTCAATCCAGTCCGGCGAAAAACATTTGTTATTATATTCTTCCTTTCTGTTCATACGTTAATACTCCTATTTTGTCACACTATTTGATAAGTGTGTGGGGTGGGGTCTAATTGTACATTTTTGAATCTTACATTCTATTTTGATGGTGCTTTTACGCATCCAACTACATTTCTTACGAATTGGAAAATGTTTGTTACAACATCTCTGCATTCGATAAAATCCCTTCTGACTTTTTGGAATTCTTCTGAGTTGAAATCAAAAGATGTCATTTCTGAGTATTCAATTAATGCTTCATGTTCGTCCATCACTATACCTCTTAATCAACAGCTGGGAGTTAAATTATTTAGTTATAATTTTTTGCTCCTTTTATACACGTTTTGTTTTGCTTTTACTTCCTTTGTTTGTTTTTTGTTTTTGCTTACAGTTATGTTAACGGCATATTTTTGAAAAACTTTAGGGTTTTTATTCAAATGTTTACATTTCGTTACACAAATAGGCTTAAAGCTATGTGGTTACTGGCTTAACTATTCTTAACTTAATTTGTAAAATGGTAACGAAATATTAAAACTTGTCCACATTCTATATGTTTGATGTAGAATGTATAAGTAGATTGTAATAGGAGAAGGACAATCGTTATTTAATTAATGGTTGGATGTGTATAGAATATGACAATACAAGAATGGTTTGATAAACGTAAAGAAGCTCAAATCGAAAGAAGAGCCAGAGATATGAAGGGGATTGAGGTAGAAGCACCTGAGCTTTGGACAAAATGTGTTCATTGTGATACCCAAATCTTGAAAAGTGAATTAGAAGAAAATATGATGGTTTGTCCGCATTGTGATTATCATTTTAGAATAAATGCGACAGCAAGAATTAAACAATTATTTGATGAAGGTTCTTTTAATGAAATTTCTAAGAATGTTCGTCCGTGTGACCCTTTAAACTTTGTCGATACAGAATCTTACGCACAAAGATTAAAGAAAGCGCACGAAAAAACCGGACTTGATGAAGCCGTAATTACCGGTATTGGAGAAATTGAAGGACACAAAATTGCAGCTGCTATTATGGACTTTGATTTTATGGGTGGCTCTATGGGAAGTGTTGTTGGTGAAAAAGTTACCAGAATTATGGAAAAAGCACTTGAGCTTAAGCTTCCTATGTTAGCAATTACATCGTCAGGCGGAGCTAGAATGCAAGAAAGTGCATTAAGTCTTATGCAAATGGCAAAAACTTCTTGTGCTGTTGGTAAATTGGATGAAGCAGGTTTGTTATACATCAATTTGTTAACAGAGCCTACATTTGGTGGTATTACTGCAAGCTTCGGCACATTAGGCGATATTATCATTGCAGAACAAGGTGCAAGAATCGGTTTTGCAGGTAGAAGAGTTATTGAGCAAACAATTAGGCAAAAACTTCCCGATGATTTCCAAACTGCAGAATATTTGCTTAAGTTTGGTCAAGTGGATATAGTATCTAAGAGAAAGAATTTAAGAAAGACTCTTGCTAGTATTTTAGAGATGCACGGGGTATAAAAATGGCAGTAGTATTAGATTTTGAAAAACCTATTGTAGAAATACAAAAAAAGATAGATGAATTAAAGAAAATGAGCGAAGAATCCGGCATGGATTTGGATAATCAGATTGAAACATTTGAAAAACAAGCTCAAGATTATAAAAAGGAGTTGTATTCTAAATTGAAACCTTCACAAAAATTACAAATCGCAAGACATCCGGAAAGACCTAAATTTTTGGATTATGTTGAACTTATGTGCGAAGATTTTATCGAACTTCACGGTGACAGAGAAGGAATGGATGATAGAGCAATCATTGGTGGTATTGCAAAAATAGATGGCAAACCTGTTATGATTATCGGCATTCAAAAAGGTAAAACTACAAAGGAAAATTTAGAATATAATTTTGGTATGCCTCAACCACAAGGTTATAGAAAAGCTTTGAGATTGTTTAAACATGCGAACAAGTTTAATTTGCCAATTGTGACTTTGATTGATACTCCGGGGGCTTATCCTGGGATTAAGGCAGAAGAAACAGGTCAAGGTGTTGCGATTGCTACTAATTTAAGAGAAATGTCGAAATTAAATGTTCCGATTGTAGCAATTATTACCGGCGAAGGCTGTAGCGGTGGTGCTTTAGGTTTAGCGGTTGCTGATAGAGTAATGATGTTAGAACACGCTTATTACACAGTAATTTCTCCGGAAGGTTGTGCTTCAATTCTTTGGCGTGATGCAGCTAGATTTGCTGATGCTGCGGAAGCTTTAAAGATAACATCAAAGGATTTATTAGAATTTGATATTATTGATGAAGAAATTGCTGAACCAATTGGAGGGGCTCATACAGATTATAATGTTGTTGCTGATAATATGAAATCTGCAATTATGAATGCGTTAGATGAGCTTTCTCAAAAAACTCCGGAAGTTTTGAAAGAAGAAAGATATAACAAATTCCGCAAAATGGGCAGATTTGTTGAATAATATTTTTCAAATGGAAAATTAAAAAACGCAAAATGTAGGGTGGGAAAAGCGTGAGCGGTTCCCACCTTTTTTATTTTTTATTGATTTTTCAAAATTTTAGAAGAAGGTAGTTCTTTAACGTAATTAATACTATCTTTTACGCAACTATCAGTCAATTTTTTATTACACGATTTTGTTAAAGCAAATCCGCAAGCTAAAATGGTTGAGAGTATAAGACACGTACCGTCAACATTCATAGCTTTTTCTTCTAAAAATTTATTCCATTTATGTTTGATTTTAGATGATAAACTTGTCTCATCACTTAAAATATCATCAATAGCTTCTTCGTTATTCTTAAATAATGATTTTGGATGTGGATTGTTTTCTAAATAATCTTTTCCATACCAATGTTCTTTCAAGTTTTTTAGTGAACCAAATGAAGTATTCGTTGGTTGTTTGTTTATTCTGTAGTTATATATTTGATAAATTTTCATTTTTGATTTGCTTTCTAGTTTATGAATGTAGTAGGTCAGGCATTGCCTGACAATAACTTCGATTATTCGTTTATAAAAAACTTTAAAATAAATTTAAGGTGCATATATAACGCACCTTAAATTTAATATCTATGCTTGAATAAGTTCTTTGACTTTATTTCTTTGAACAGTTGCTTTTTTTGTTCTAGGTAAAGCTTGTTTTAGAACCGTAATATTAATAGGACGTTTGTAAGGTGTCAAGCGTTGTGAAAGTCGTTTGACTTCGTCTTTCATAATTTTATCCAAAGTAGTATCATCATATTTTGATTTAAGTTCTTCTGTTGGAACAACCACTGCTGCTATATCTTCAGTGCCGTCTTTTGCGCCGCCTTCACGAGAAACTCCGAATACACACACTTCCGCAAACAAATCGCTTTTTTCTAATACTGATTCTACTTCTTCAGGGAAAACTTTTTTGCCACCGGAAAGTACAATCATATTTTTTAAACGACCTGTAATATAAACACGTCCTTTTTCATCAATCCTTGCTTTGTCGCCGGTATGGAACCAACCTTCTTCGTCAATAGCTTCACGAGTTAATTCAGGTTGATTATGATAACCTTTCATTACAGAAGGGCCTCTAAGTAATAATTCACCTGTTTCACTGTCTGTTTTTGCTTCGTAGCTTGGAAGCGGAGTACCAACCGAACGTAAATCTCTATGACGCTCTACGTTTACTGTAACAATAGGGCTTGTTTCTGTTAATCCGTAAACTTCATAAACCTGTATCCCAACTCTTTGGAAGAATTTTGCTACGCTTAAATCTAAAGGTGCACCACCTGACATACAACCCTTAAAGCTTCCACCAAAGCAATTATGGATTTTTCTAAACATAAGTTTTTTCATCCAAATAAATGGAACAAATTTTGCAAAATGATATAAAATTGGAAACATTTTTTGAGAAAATTTAGAAGTATTTTTCATTTCAGCTTCCAAACCGGTTTTAAGAAGTTTCAAAAATGCAGGTACAACAATCATAAAATTGATTTTTCTATCACGCATAATATTTAAAATATCTTTTGGTTTTAAATTATGTGTATAATAAACTGAAAAACCAAGGTTTAGGAAAGTTGTAAATCCTACAGTCATTTCAAATAAATGGTTCATTGGTAAGATAGAAAGAATTCTAACATCACCATTTGGCAAAATTTTATCAAAAGTAACTTTTAATCCATTTAACTGCGCAAGCATATTGCCAAAAGTTGTTTCAACTCCTTTTGGTTTGCCTGTTGTACCTGATGTATAAATAATAAATACGGTAGATTTGCTTGAGCGATGACGCCATTTGCAAGTATAGTTATTTGGTATTGTATAAATACTTTGTAAATTATCATTTACAGGATGTTCGTCCATTACAATAATGTGTTTTAGAGATGGAATAACTTTTTGTAATTCAAGAGCTTTGTCAATATAAGATTGTGATACAAGCATTACAGAAGGTAAGCAATCGGAAAGTATTGATTGCAATTCATATTTTGTTAGTTTTATATCTAAAGGCACAGTAATTAATCCGGAAATAACTGATGCAAAAACGCAAGCACCATATTCCGGTTTTGATTCAGAAAGTATTGCAAGTTTTTCACCTTTTTGAAGTCCTAAATCGTTCATCAAATATGCAGCAAGTCTTCTTGACATCAAGCCCAAACCATCATAAGTAAGCTCTTTCCAGCCAAATTGAGTTTTCATACCAAGAGCTATTTTTCTTGCGTATATGTTTGTTTTATCTTCTAATAAAGATAATACGTTACTTTCACGTTCTTTCATACATCCCTCCTGACACACAAAGCCTTAATAATATTATACCAAAAGATATAATATTGTATATGAAACTTAATAAAAATTAAAATTATTTGAATGATAATTGATATTTAATTTAAGTTTCGATTAAATTTTAAAAAACGGAGTAAAATATTTTGCTCCGTTTTGATATTTTTATTACTCAGCTTTAAATTCTTTACCCTGTCTTTTATAGAAATCTTCTATAAATCCAGTATTGAATTTACCGCTCATAAATACTTCATCCTCAACAATTTGTTGGTGGAATGGAATTGTTGTCTTGATACCTGTTACAACATATTCTTTCAAAGCTTGATACATTCTGCGTCTTGCTTCGTTTCTGTTTTCGCCCCAACATATCAATTTACCAATCATTGAATCGTAATAAGGTGGGATTGAATACCCAGGGTACACATGAGAATCAACTCTTATGCCAAATCCACCCGGAGCAAAATATCCGTCAATTTTCCCAGGGCAAGGCATAAAGTCATGTTCAGGGTCTTCTGCGTTAATACGACATTCAATTGCGTGACCTCTCAAAAGCACGTCATCTTGCGTATAACCCAATTTTTTACCGGAAGCTACAAGGATTTGTTCTCTTACGATATCAATCTGCGAAATCATTTCTGTAACACAGTGCTCAACCTGAACACGAGTGTTCATTTCCATAAAGTACCATTTACCGTCATGGTCAAGCAAGAATTCGCAAGTACCTGCACCTTCATAACCAATAGCCTTAGCCGCACGAACAGCTGCAGCGCCCATTTCTTTTCTTGTTGCTTCATCAATGGCAGGTGATGGAGCTTCTTCTAATAATTTTTGGTGTCTTCTCTGAATAGAACAATCTCTTTCACCTAAGTGGATAACATTACCAAAAGAGTCGCCCAAAATTTGTACTTCAATATGTCTAGGGTTTTCTAAGAATTTTTCTGCATAAATTCCTGGGTTGCCGAAGAATTTTTCTGCTTCCATCTGGCAAAGGTTCATGTTTGTTTCAAGCTCATCATCGCTTCTAACGATTCTCATACCTTTACCGCCACCACCGGCAGTCGCTTTTAAGATGATTGGATAACCGGCTTTGTGAGCAAATTCTCTAGCCTGTTCCAAAGATTCTAAAATACCTGTCCCTGGGGTTACAGGAACATTATTTTCAATCATTGTTTTACGAGCAGTAGCCTTATCGCCCATTTTTCTCATAGAATCTGCAGATGGTCCGATAAATTTAATACCGTGTTCAGAACAAATATCAACAAAATCAGCTCTTTCTGACATAAAACCATATCCTGGGTGAATAGCATCGCAGCCTGTCATTAAAGCAGTAGAAATAATTGCAGGAATATTCAAATAACTTTGTGAACTTGGAGCAGGCCCGATACAATAAGCATCAGTTGCTAATCTTACGTGAAGTGACTTTGCATCTGCTTGTGAATACACAGCAACAGTAGGAATCCCTAATTCTCTACACGCTCTTATAACTCTAACGGCGATTTCGCCTCTATTTGCGATTAAAACTCGTTTAAACATAACCCTTCCTTTGACGTCGCTAAGTAGTTAAGTCGTTAGGTCGTTAAGTTCATTTTTTAAATTCTGTTTTACTATTTGTTATTTTTATCTATTTATGAGCGAAGCGAATTTATTGAACTTAATAGCTTAACGACTTAATAACTTAAAGACTTACTATTCCACATACATCAAAACTTGACCAAATTCAATTGGGTCGCCGTTTTTAACACAGATTTGTGTAACTTTACCGGCTTGTTCAGCTTTGATTTCGTTCATTAATTTCATTGCTTCAATAATACAAACAACATCACCAACATTAACTGTAGAACCAACTTCTACGAATGGAGCAGCTTCCGGAGAAGATGCTGCGTAGAAAGTACCTACCATTGGTGAAGTAATAGCTTTACCTTTTATTTCCGGTTCTTTTGCAGCTGATACTGGAGCAGAAGCTTGTGGAGCAGCTTGAGCCGGAGCCGGTGCAGCTGCAACTGCAGGAGCAGAAGCTACCATATTAACTTCAGGTAAATCTTTTCTGATAGTTATTGCTTGATCACCATCTTCCAATGATATTTCTGTTAAATCATTGTCAGCAATGATTTTTGCTAATTTTTCTATATAATCTGATTCAAATTTCATTAAAAATCTCCTTTAAAGAAGTCGTTAAGCCACTAAGTCGTTATGTCCTTAAGTTCATTATTATCTAAAACGAACTTAACGTCTTAATGACTTAAAGACCTAATGACGTTTTCTAAACTCTATCAAGATATTCATTGCTTCTTGTATCAACTCTGATTACATCACCATTTGATACGAAGAAAGGTACGTTAACAACTGCGCCTGTTTCAAGAGTAGCTGGTTTTGTACCGCCTTGAGCAGTGTTTCCCTTTTCAGCAGGTGGAGTATCAACAACTTCCAATTCAACGTGAGCAGGAATATCAACACCAATGATTCTAGTATCGTGTTTAAGAACTTGAACAATCATGTTTTCTTTAAGATATTTCTTGCCATCACCAACTTGATCTTCTGTTAATTGAAGTTGTTCATATGTTTCGTTATCCATCATAACGTAATCTTTGCCATCTTTGTATAAGTATTGCATTTCTCTACGGTCAAGCATAGCTTTAGCAACTTTTTCACCGGCTCTGAAAGTTTTTTCAACTACGTTACC
>CAKVIN010000022.1 GCA_934754425.1 uncultured Candidatus Melainabacteria bacterium
ATATATCAATTCTATAACTTAGTTATAACTAACACAAGATATCTGCTTAAACTTGTTACATTTATTTACACATAAATAACTAAATTTTATTTTAATCATTTATAAATATTAATATAAAAAATTAAGTTATAAACTTAAAAAAGAATAAAATTTATAGAAAAATTTTACAAAACTTTTCTATCTTTAACACAAGCACAACTCTTATTACAATTCAGTTTTAGCGATTTACTTTTGTTGAAATCATTTAATCTTTATAAAGATTTGTAAAAAAATTATAACAAACAGTTTACTTTTTTATATAGTGAGGCAATAATGTTATTGTAAGAAGTATATATCACAAATCTAACAAGTAAATACAAGGAATGTATGTTTTGAATAAGCTGACAATGGATGTCAAAAATGCTTAGGAAAAATGTGTGGAAAATCGTTAGAAGGTCAAAGGTTAATAAAACTTGTTGGAAAAGCAACAAAAGAGCATAAGTCATGCTCTAAAAGTGCATATCAAAAAATCTAAAAATAAGGAGAGAATAAAAACTGTGTTTCAATCACAGGTTTAATTAGGCTGTTTTTCTAAATTAAAAAAACAGTCATAGGACAACTACGCAAAAAAGTCCCTATAGCAGGGCATGAGTAACATAAGATGTTGCACAAGGATAGTGCAGCTAGTTTAAGTACGTATCTAAAAAAAGAGAAAGGAGATCCAACTATGTCACTCACAATCAACACAAACATTTCATCTATCATTACTCAAAGAAACTTGAATAATGCTACTAATAGCTTAAACAAGTCAATTGAAAGAATGACAACCGGTTACAAAATCAATCATGCGAAAGACAATGCTGCTGGGTATTCAATTTCAAAAAATTGGACAACACAAATAAGTACTTTGGATGTTGCCGCTGACAATGCCGCTACCGGTGCAGATTTATTAACTACAGCGGAAGAAAACTATACATTATTGACTGATCATTTGAATAGAATTAGAGATTTGACCGAGCAAGCTGCAAACGGAACTTATGGTTCAGCATCATTAAAAGCAATTCAATCAGAAGTTTATGCTAGATTACAAGAAATTGATAGAATTGCAGCCAATTCTGAATTTAATGGAATTAAATTAATGTCATTTGTTGATACCACTAAAACTCCTGGAACCGGTATGACTAAAAACGGAATTAATTTACAAATTGGTTTATATTCTGACAAAAACAGTGTAATTAATTTGGATTCTTCATTATTTATGAGCGCAAAAATCAGTGGTTTATTTAACGCAAAAGTTCCAGCTCAAAGCGTTGTAAAAACTACCCCAGATGGTAAAGCTACTACAACAGCAGTTAAACTTGATGATGCATTAAAAGCTGCCGGTGGTTCCGTTGATAAATTGAATTCTGATAATGGTTTAAAAGCATTTGCAGCTGCTTGTAGTGGTTTAAAATATGACAGTACAAAAGATTCATACACTTTATTATCTGATACAGAAGATAAATGGGGTGCTTCAGTAATGCTAGGTTTTATTGATAATGCTATTGATGAAATTTCACATAGAGTTACCGCAATTGGTGCTGCTCAAAACAGAGTAGAATCCGCTGTTAGTGCAATTGATGTACAATCTCAAAACTTAACATCTTCTTTATCTACATTAAGAGATACTGATGTAGCGGAAGAATCTTCAAACTACATTCAAGCACAAATTTTACAACAAGCTTCTGCTACATTATTAGCAACAGCTAACCAAACACCAAGTATCGCATTAAACTTAATATAAGATAGGAGCGTAATGGTGAAAATGAATATTTCAAGCTAGTTTGTTGATTAGGGACAGAATACTGCGATAAATTTCTTTATCGCAGTATTTTTTATATAATAATTAATAATACTTAAAAATCTAAAAACCTCCTCAATGGGATTTGAACCCATGACCTCAGGCTTCGGAGACCTGCACTCTATCCAACTGAGCTATGAGGAGTGATTATTAAAATTTTAACATAGCAAAAATTTTTTTTACATGTTTTAATCCAAATATAAATATAAGGAGTTCTGCATGAAAATTCAACCATTTTTTTATTCTCCTATCACAAAGATGGGATTTAAAGGTACAAATAAAACTCAAGAAGAGTTAAAAAAAGAGGAAAATCAATTACATAAAGAAGAATATGAAATAAAAAAGCAAATAGATTTTCTTAATAAGGAACAATACAAACTTTCTGAAGAAGAACATAAATTAGAAAGAGAAAAAAGAGAAATTGAAAATATTGGTTAAACATAATAATAATAAAAAAGTTAAAAACGCTCAATAACAGAATTTTATATTGAACTTTATAAAATAAAAAAGGTATTTTGCAAATAGACAAAATACCTTTTAATATTATTTATTTTAATTAAAAACAATTTAATTCTTATTAATTATTTTTTTGAAAACAAAGATTTCCAGAAAGAAACTTCTTCATTTACAGCTTTTTTAGTATTATCTCTTCTTGCTTGTGCTTGTTCTCTTTGTTTTTTTGCCGCTGCTTTTTGAGCTTCTTGTTTCTTTTTTAATTCAGCTTTCTTTTGAGCATTCGCTTTCTTTTGAGCTTCTGCTTGAGAATTAATTTGTTTTTCTTTTTTAGTAACAGGGGAAATCAAATTGTCAACATAATTTTGAATTTTTGATTCTGCTGCATTTGCAGATAAAGAGCCTGCGATTGCAAAAATAGTAAATATTGCTAATAACTTTTTCATAATAAAACTCCTTTCTTAACTTAAAATATTAAAACATAGAATATCGAATTTAACAATATTAATATTACATTTTATTACTGGGTTTACCAATACTGTTTTTTTAAGTATAATATTCATATGAGTGTAGAATTATTAGGATACAATATAGACAATTATTCATTTGAGGAAGCTGTTATAAAAGCGAAAGAACTGATTGATAGTGATAAAGTTGCTCAAGTGATAACAATTAATCCTGAAATGTTTCAGGCAGCAGATAATGACTCTAATTTTGCAAATATTATTAGAGAAGCGGAAATGGTTATACCTGATGGAGTCGGAATAAAAATTGCTCTAAAATTAACAGGAAAAAATGCTGCTAGAATTCCGGGAGTAGATTTTGCAAAAAGACTTTTGAAAGAAACTGCTTTGAGTAATATACCGGTAGCAATTATCGGTTCTAAAGAAGAAGTTATTACTAAAGCTATAGATAATTTGAAGAATGAAATTAACGGGTTGAATATTGTATATTATCATAATGGTTATTTTGATAATGATAATGAAATTTATTCTGAATTAAAAAGACATTCTCCAAAATTAATATTGGTGGCTATGGGCTCTCCAAGACAAGAAAAATTTATTTACAATGCAAAAAAAGTGCTAAATCCTGCATTAATGATTGGTATCGGTGGCAGCTTAGACGTTTGGTCAGGATTTGTAAAACGTGCACCTAAAATATACCAAGTATTAGGTTTGGAATGGTTGTATAGAACTATTATGCAACCGTCAAGGTTTAAAAGAATTTTTCCAACCTTGCCATTGTTTTTAATAAGAGTTTTGAATTATAAAGAAAAAATATAAGAGGGTATATGTTAACAGAAAATGAAATAAAAGAGCTTAAAGAAGCAGCAACAGAAGTTAGAAGAAATATTGTAAAAATGGTTCACAATTCAAAATCAGGACATCCGGGAGGTTCGCTTTCTGGTGCAGATATTTTAACTGTACTGTATAAAAAGTCTTTGAACATTCCATCTAATTGGGATAAATCTGAAGATTTTGAAAATCGTGATAGATTTATTTTATCAAAAGGGCATGCTTCTCCACTTTTATATTCTATATTAGCAATGAAAGGCATTATACCAAAAGAAGAATTAATGACGTTTAGAAAATTTCATTCTAAATTACAAGGTCATCCGGCAAAACATTATTTATCTGGAATTGAAACTTCAACAGGTTCTTTAGGTCAAGGATTGTCTATTGGTTGCGGCATGGCAGAAGGCTTAAAATTAAAACAAAACTTAGCAAATGTTGTTGTATATACAGGTGATGGCGAATTACAAGAAGGTTCTTGTTGGGAAGCTTTTATGCAGGCAGCACATAGAAACTTAAACAATTTAATTGCAATTATAGATAGAAATAGATTACAAATAGATGGTTGCACTGAAAAAGTCATGGCTCTTGATAATTTAGCAGATAAATTAAGAGCTTTCAATTGGGAAGTTATTGAAATTAACGGACATGATTACAATGAAATTTATAATGCTGTAGAATCCGCTAAAAAAGCTGACAGACCATGTGCAATTATTGCTCATACAACAAAAGGTAAAGGTGTATCATTCATGGAAAATCAAGCCGGCTGGCATGGAAAAGCTCCTAGTGATGAACAATTAAATCAAGCATTAGCAGAATTAGGAGAATAATTATGATTAAGACCTGTCCGTTTGCAGAGAATAGAGTTTGCAATGATGAATGCCCACTTTATGTTTCACCTGATGAATTAAACGAATTTGTAACCGCACGTTTATCTTCCATTGGAGTAATAAATCGTGCTGAGGGTGAATGCTCATTAAAGATGATTGCTTTAAGCCAAAGCAGAAGTATTTTTGAAAACACTAAAACACGAGGTTAATTCTTAACTTAATTTTTACAATTACAAAATTAAGTTAAGAAATTTAATTACAAGATTAAAACTTCATTAGTTTTCATCAAAACGCATTTACTCCTATAGCAAATTTGGTTTTCTTATTTAAGTTTTTATTTGTTAACAAAACGCTTGTAAACAAGTGTTTTGACTATATGCATGACAGATTATAAATACTAAACATCTACAACAGTAATTTTAATTATAATTTTATATATATTTTTTGTAAAATTATATACAAAATTATCTTTATATGGTATTATAAAATTAGTAGTAGTATAAAAATTTTTGAAATATATGCGATAGAAAAGATTGTTAAAATTTATTTAATAATAGCAGGGTAGGTTATATGTGCCCTGACGTCGTGTATATATAAAAAATAGAAAAGGTTAAGGTGCTAAATGATTGCATTATTAGCAGTTGCAGCAGTAATACTTGTAACACTGGCTGCTGTTATTGTTGTACAAAGAGTTAAGTACAAAAATTTAGTATTACAGAGTGAGCAGTCCAAAAAAGACTTGGCTGAAAAAGAATTGATTTTACAAAAAGAAGCTATGATTAAAGCTAAAGAAGCTTTACATAACGAAAGAGAACAACTGAATGCTGATGAAAGAGAACGTAGAAGAGAGTTTGCTGCTATAGAAAATAAACTTTCTAAACGTGAAGATACTTTAGAAGATAAGATTCAAGAAGTGACTGATAAAGAAGTTGAGCTTGATAAGTTAAAAGATCAACTTATAGAAAAAGAAGATTTTCTTGCAGAAATTGTTCAAAAGCAAACTGTTGAGTTGGAAAGAATAGCAGGAATGTCCACAGAAGACGCAAAAAAAATGCTTCTTGACCAACTAAAAAGTGATTTAGCCCAAGAACAAATGCAACTTATCAGAGAAAATGAAGCAAAGATTAGAGAAGATGCATTGGAAAAATCAAAGGAAATTTTAACAACTACAATGCAAAGATGTATGATGGAACAAGTTGTTGAATCAACTGTTTCTGTGGTTTCTCTTCCTAATGATGAAATGAAAGGTCGTATTATTGGTCGTGAAGGTCGTAATATCAGAACATTAGAAACATTGACAGGAGTTGATTTGATTATTGATGATACTCCTGAAGCAGTTGTACTTTCAGCGTTTGACCCTGTTAGAAGAGAAATTGCAAAAATTGCATTAGAAAAACTTATTCAAGATGGTCGTATTCATCCGGTTAGAATAGAAGAAATGGTTGAAAAATCTCGTGAAGAAGTAGAAAAGAAAATTATGAAAGAGGGTGAAAATGCTGCTCTTGATATGGGAATTATGGGCTTAAATAAAGAGCTTATAAAAAACCTAGGGCGATTGTATTACAGAACAAGCTATGGACAAAATGTTCTAAAACACTCTCTAGAAGTTGGACATATTGCAGGAATGTTAGCGGCAGAATTGGGGGCTAATGTTTATGTAGCAAAGCGTGCTGGACTTTTACATGACATTGGTAAAGCTGTTGACCAAACTCAAGAAGGTACACACATTCAACTTGGTGTAGAATTGGCATCAAGATATGGTGAAAAACCAGACGTTATTCATGCAATAGAAGCGCATCACGATGATGTTACTGCAAATACAATTGAAGCTGTTCTTGTAAAACTCGCAGATGCAATTTCTGCAGGTCGTCCAGGAGCAAGACGTGATACTTTAGAAATTTATATTAAGCGTTTACAAAAAATTGAAGAAATTGTAAATAGTTACGAAGGTATAAAACAATCTTTTGCAGTACAAGCGGGTAGAGAAGTTCGTGTAATTGTTCAATCAGAAATGTTTGATGATTTAGCTTCTCAAAAATTAGCAAGAGATATAGCTAAGAAGATTGAAGATGAGCTTGATTATCCGGGACAAATTAAAGTTACTGTTGTAAGAGAGTTTAGAACAACAGAAATTGCAAAATAGTTATAAAAAGGGGAAAATTTATTTCCCCTTTTTCCGCAGGTATAAATAATGAGCAATAATACAGAAAATTTAAGAATATTATTTTTTGGAGATATTACTGGCAGACAAGGGAGGACGGCTGTTAAATCTTATGTTGCATCGCTTGGCTCAAATAAACCTGATTTTATTATTGCAAATATAGAAAATGCTTCTCATGGTTTTGGATTAACAAAAAAAAATTATAACGATTTATCTTCGGTTGTTAATTGTTTTACTTCCGGAAATCATATTTGGGATAAAAAAGATATTTATGAATATATTGATGAGGCTAAAAATTTAGTAAGACCGATAAATTATCCTGAGGGTACTAAAGGGGTTGGTTGTCAGATTTTTGAGGTTAAAGACAGAAAGTTAGCGGTAATAAATGCTTTGGGTAGAGTGTTTATGCCACCGATTGATTCTCCGTGGGAAGTTGTAACTAAAAAAATTGATTCTTTGATTGAACAGGGAGTTGATAGTGTATTTATAGATTTTCATGCAGAAGCTACTGCTGAAAAAATTTGTTTTTCCAAATATTTAGCAAAGAAGTATAATAATAGTAGCATGGCTATAATTAAAGGTTTTTGCGGAACTCATACGCACGTTCAGACTGCTGATGAAAAGATATATGAAGGAATGGCATATATCACTGATGCCGGTTTTTGTGGCGCAGAAGAAAGTGTCATCGGTATGGAGTTTGAAACTTCGTTTAAACGATTGGCAACCAGCTTGCCGGAGCGTTATGAGATAGCAGAAACGCCGATTGCTCGTATAAATGGTGTTGAAATCCTAATTGAAGGAAATTTTGCAACACAAATAAAAAGAATTAGTTTAATAGTAGATAATAGTAATAATGAAAGAGAGGTTAGTGGTGAACACGACGGTGGCTAATTTTTTAGAAACTGCTCA
This sequence comes from uncultured Candidatus Melainabacteria bacterium, assembly GCA_934754425.1. Taxonomy (GTDB): domain Bacteria; phylum Cyanobacteriota; class Vampirovibrionia; order Gastranaerophilales; family Gastranaerophilaceae; genus CAG-196. The sequence goes on from CAKVIN010000022.1 coordinate 7,465, forward strand.
GCTTTTTATCTCACCCCTTAAGTCAAGGAGGTTGCGATGAAAGGTGATTATCATATTCACACTTATTATTCCGATGGTGTGTTTACTCCTGAAAAAATTGTTGATTTAGCTTTAGATGCCGGTTTGCAAGTTATTGCACTTACGGATCATGATAATGTTTTATCTTATGATGTTGCAATGGAATATCTTAAGACAAAAGATGTGGAATTTAATATTATTAGAGGTATTGAAGTAAATACGTTATATAAAGATTATGAAGTTCATATCTTAGGGTATTTTCCTGATGTTAATAAGAGCGATTTTAAAAACTTGTTAAAAGTTCAACAACACGCACGTATTAAACAAACAAAAGAAATTCTTCATCTTTTAGCAAAAAAAGAAGGAATAAAAATTAATTTTGAGGATGTAAAAAATATGGTCGCTCCGGGTGGAAGTATTGGACGTCCTCATATCGCAAAAGCTATTACAAATGCCGGTGGAACAAGCAATGTTATGGAAGCCTATAGCAAATATATTCATAGAGCTTCACCGGTTTATGTGGAAAGAAAAACTGTAACTCCTTTTGATGCAGTAGAAGTTATTTATGACGCTGGTGGAATTCCTGTAATAGCACATCCTTATGACATTGATATTGCTGAAAAATTAATTAAAGAGCTTATGAATTGCGGCTTGAGAGGAATAGAAGCATATCATAGAAAACATTCTCCTGCGATAGTTGAATATTTTTCATCCATGGCTGAAAATTTGGGACTAATTGTAACAGGTGGTTCTGATTTTCATGCTCCAAATATAATGAACGGGCAAATTATTCTTGGTAAAAACTTTGTGCCGGAATGGATTTATGAATCATTATTAAACGAGAAGAAGCATTTAGATTTAGCACGTGGATAATACAAAAAAAAGAAAGGTTATTATGAAGAATAGAGGGTTTACGCTTATAGAAGTTTCAATACTGTTTGTAATATTTTTAATAGTGGCCTTTCTTGTTGCTCCACTATCCATGGATGACACTGTTCAAGCAAATTTTAATTCTCGTTGGAAAAATGTTCAATCAGATTTTTCAAATATTTTTTATTCTATAAATACACAGAATGATTCAAAAGATTTTGATTTGCATACTGTTTTTACTGACGTAGTCACAAGTCAAGTGAAGAATGATGTTGATGCGTATAAAATCAATTTTTTAAATGGTACTTATCCAAATGTGACGTATAGATTTTCTAATTTTATGCAAACACAAGCGAATTCAACTCTTGCATATAAATTCTTTGATAAACCGCAAGATGGCGTATATGGCATTCTTTTATATGATATTAATGGAAGTCATAAACCAAATATTTGGGGAAAAGATGTTTTCGGATTTAATATTTATGCAGATAGATTTGAACCATTCTGTAAAGAAAAATCAATAAGTGAACAAAAATCTGATTGTTCAAAAAATGGAACCGGACTTTGCTGTTCTTCATATTATTTGCAAGGCGGGAGTTTTGATTAATGATTAAAAATGTATGTGTATTTGCTTCATCTTCTAATAAATTAAACCCTGTTTACTACAAAGATGCTGCTGAATTAGGTGCTATGCTTGGTGCTAAAGGTATTAATGTCGTATATGGTGGCGGAAGACTTGGAGCAATGTACGCTTGCGCATCATCAGTTAAGGAGAATGGCGGCAAGTTGATTGGTGTTATGCCACAAAAATTTTGCGACATGGGAGTTGCAAATCCTTCTGATTGCGTTGAGTTTCATAAAACCAACGGAATGCGAGAGAGAAAAGCTAAGATGGATGAATTATCCGACGCTGTTATAGCGTTAGCAGGTGGTTTTGGAACCTTAGAAGAAATTTCTGAGATGATTGTACAAAAACAATTAGGTTACAATAAAAAGCCAATTGTCTTATTGAATACAAACGGTTTTTACAACAAATTAATAGAATTTTTCAATACTATAATTAGCGAAAACTTTGCATCAAAAACTTCAAAAGAGCTTTATTACGTAGCATCTACTCCAAAAGAAGCTGTAGATTATTTAATTTAAAGTTTCTTTTAAATTTACAACAGTGTATACCGCAGCTTGAACTTTATTATGTACGCCAAGCTTCTTGTAAATGCTCTCTAAATGCGCTTTTACTGTATGTATTGATAATACCAATTCTTTTGCAATTTGTGGATTGCTTTTTCCTTGTACTATAAGCTCTAGTACTTCTTTTTCTCGTTCTGTTAATTTTTTATATTTGTCCATATAATTATTTTAATACTTATTTGAAAAATAGAATTAATATATTTTCCGATTCTAAAACTTTACAAAAATTTACGTATTAAAAATTCTATCACCAGCATCACCCATTCCGGGAACAATATATCCTCTTTCGTTAAGACAAGAGTCAACAGCTGCTACAATAAGTGTTATATTTGGATATTTAGATAAAACTGTTTCCACGCCTTGTGGAGCAGAAATCATACAAATACAACAAATATTTTTTTCAGGAATACCTTTATCAACGTATAATTTTATTGCTTCTGTAAGTGAATTACCAGTTGCAAGCATTGGATCAGTAATATAAATATAATAATCATTAGGATTATCAACCGGCATAGGAACTTTGTTATAATACCAAACAGGCTTCAATGTTTTTTCATCTCGATACATTCCGATGTGCCTAATTGCAGCTTGCGGTAAAATATCTACAGCTTCGTCAGTAAAAATTAATCCGGCTCTTAAAATTGGAGATATGATAATTTTGATATTCGGATCAATTGTTTGAGTATTAAATTTCACAAGTGGTGTTTCTATTTCAATATCTTTTTGTGGAAGATTTTTTGTTGCTTCATAAAGCAAAATTCTGGTAAGTTTTCTAGCTGCTAAACGTACACCTTCTGTGTCGGTATTTTTGTTTCGCATTGTGCATAGACTCTGATTTACAATCGGGTTAGATATTACTTTTAAATTTTCGTATTTCATAATAACTCCTATTTTTGTCTATATTTATTAATATCTTTGCTAAATTTTTCGACTTTTTGGTTAGAATCATTTACCATATCATCTGCATATTTTAAAAACTCATCTAAATTTTGTCCATTTGGATTCATTTTTGGTAAATCCATTTTTTGAACTTGCTCTCCAAATGATGTTGAATTAGAAAGAATAGAATTTATTTTATCAAACATATCGTTTAATAAACCGGCAGCATCATGTAATCGTTTTGGCGGATTTACCGTAATCATAGGAACACTGTTATCTATATAAGTATCAGAATCCGGTAAATATAGTTCTAGCGATTTAGAACCTGCCATTCCACTAAATTCAACAGTTGCAATAGTTCCTTGCGGCAATATCAGATTATCGTCTGAAATAAGAAATTTAATGTAAACTTCTCCATTTGTTGGTTTAATTTTTGTAACATGACCAACTTCTATCCCCATCATTCTAACTGGCGATCCAACTATCAATCCATCAACATCATTCATAAAAATATTATAGTCATTATCTTTTTGTGTATTTGCAACAAAAGTAATTGTAGAAATAGCGACAACAATTAATATAACAACGAGCCAAATAAGAAGTTCGCCACTATGGGTTATATATAAAATATTATCCTTTTTTTCCCCTGACATAATACCTCTATTTATCAGATATATTATATAAAAAAACGAATGATTTAACAAGTTAATTTAATTAATTTAAAATTGAGTATTGGTCAAATAATAAAGAGCAATTATTAAGTATTAAATTTTTCAAATGATATTAAAGTTATATAATACAAAAATATCTTACTCGCACCATTCCAAATAGCCTTCATCCGTAAAATTCGCAGAACGAACACATTTATCACCTTCTGCAATATTGTAATTAATCGGTTTATTTTCTGATGAAATATTTAAAGATTTTGTTATTTTACCATCTTTATAAGTTATATAAGTTTCACCATCTTTTAAATAGTCTGTTGTTTTAATTTTGTTATCACCTAAATACTCGATGATTTTTTGGCTTCCATCTTCACGAAATTCTATTTTAATATTGCCATCATTTAATTCTTTCAAACTGCCATTGCCATAAAATGAATACACTTCACTTGGGCTATTTTTAGCGATATTTTCTAATTTGTTTTTATCAAATTTTTCGGTTGGCATCACATCTGTATCATTTAAAACATCACGTTCCATGAAGTTAGGAACAGTGGTGTGTTTAGATTCTTCAATACCAATTATTGCACCTTTATTTAATTCAATGTTTTTATTAATACCGGTATTTCCGACTTGTTTACTGACAAGAATTCTTTTTGCTGTATTTTGTGAATCCAATTGTACGTCTATTAAATTTTTACGTTCCTTATTGCTTAAACTTACTGTAAAATTAGGATTTTTTGTATAACAATCTTTGCTATATCTTTTTTTTGAACCATCAGGAAGAGTTTCTTCTTTATCTATAGTTGTGACCTGTCCATCTCTATAATAAGTAGAGTATGTAATATTTGGTTCATCTTTCGGATATTCACGCACATTTGCCCAATTATAAGCAGGGTCGCCACTTTGCTCCTTTAATAATTTTCCATTATAAGCATCGTAAATTTCAATATCACCTACTAGATTGGATTTGTTTTCGCATGGATAATATTTTGTTTCAAATTTACCATCATTAGCTATAACATATTCAAGTTCGCCATAAGGATTGTAAACTTTTTTACCTTCAATTTGATTTATTTCAGTGTTCAAAGGTAAAATTAACTCTGTCGGTTTATGTTCAAAATCTTTTTTATTTTTAACAAAACTCATATTATAAATTCCAAGAGATTCTAATCCAGCCATTGTATAGCTATCAATAGGATTAGTAACAGTTTGTGGTTGATTTACTTGAATATCTTTTTGTTTTTTAGGTTCTACTTTTTGAACATAAAAGTTTGAGTTAATTCCATTTACCATAAATTTCACCTACAAATATACACTATATATTATATAAGTCCAAAATTTTAGAATAATTGCTATGAAATAAAAAATTATTAAGAAAATTTAAAAAAATTAAATAATTTTTGATTTTATTTCTATATATAGATTATTAATAGTTTTATTTCAGTTTTAAATATGTTATACTTTTGAGGTAAACTTTGAAGTATAGGAATGTAAAAGTGGGTTTCTTTGATAGTATAAGAAATTTTAAAAATCAGTTAGATCAAGTTGAGTCAACGGTTTATTCCGGCAAGCAGTCTTTGTTAGAAGTTTATGAAATAAATGCAAAATTAGAGGCTGAAATTGCTGACAGAACTCGTGAACTTGATAGAGCTAATCGTCAAATGCTAACATTACAGCATATTTGGGATATGATGAACTCTTCAAAGCCATTATCTAGCGTTTTGAATGCAATAGTTAACAGTCTTCAAGGTGAACTCGGATATTTGTGCAGTTTTATAGTTAAACAAAAAGCTGATAATGAGGGCGAGTATTTGCAAATAGTAGCATCCTCAAGCGAAAAATTGAATAATTTATTTCAACAAAGATTCCATTGTGAAGTTTCCGAGTACAGGATGCAGTTTCCAAATATAGTGGCAATAAAAGATTCTATAAAAAACAATGTTATATATCAATCTTCAAATATTATAGAATTGACTAACGGATTTATGCCTTTATTAGATGAAAATAAAGTAAAATCCTTTTTAAAAGATGCTAAAATGAAGTCTTATATATTAGTGCCGTTAATGTCAAAACATACTCATTTTGGTTCATTAATCGTATTTTCATCAAGAGAAAGTGTTAGTGATAGTGAATTGAACTTTTTAAATCTTTTTGCCAAACAGATTGAATTGGCAATAACTATAGCTGATTTATTTCAGGCTGTTAAAGAGCAAGCTATTACAGATGGTATGACTGGATTATATAATAGACGTTATTTTGAAGAATTTATAAAAAAAGAAGCTGAGCGTTCTGATAGACAAAATCAAAAATTTACTGTAATTGGACTTGATTTAGATCATTTGAAACAAATAAATGATACGTACGGACATAATTATGGTGATATTGCAATAAAAGCTATTGCAGAGGTTTTAAAAAATAATGCTCGTTCTATTGATATAGCTGCAAGAATGGGTGGCGAAGAATTTAATTTGCTTTTACCTGGGGTAGATTCTGCCGGTGGATGTATCGCAGCAGAACGTATAAGAAAAGCTATTGCATCAGTGGAGTTAGAAAAGATTGGACGAATTACTGCAAGCCTTGGTGTCGCAACATATCTAGAGCATTCCGAAGATATTGAGGATTTATTAGAACTTACAGATAGAGCTATGTATGAATCTAAACGTAACGGAAGAAATCGTGTGACGATTGCACGTCCTGATTATGAAGCTTCATGGCAAGAAATTGCTGTTAATACGTTTGTTGATATTTTAACTAAACATAGAATACCGATTGATGAAAAAACATCAAAACTTTTGACAAACAAGTTGCAAGATATTACAGCTAACAACACAAAATTGTACCAAGTTGCGGATAGTTTAGTTAGTACTTATAATCCGGAACATATAGAAGGTAGCGTAAAACAAAAAGTAGAGTTAGCTGCTTTATTAGCGAAGCGTTTTGATTTAACAAAAGAAGAAGTTGATAAATTAAAAATAGCTGTCTTGCTTTATGATATCGGTAATACGATGTTACCAAGAGATATATTAAGAAAAAAAGAACCTTTAACAGAAGAAGAGAAAAATTCTATAAAAAAACATCCGTTATTTGCTGCAAGAGAAATTCTTAGCCCGATTTCCACTGTTATTGATGTTCTTCCTATAATAGAAAAACATCACGAAAATTGGAACGGTTCTGGTTATCCGGCAAAAATTTCTAAAGAAGATATTCCAATAGAATCACAAATTATTTTGATAATAGATTCTTACTTTGCATTATTGGAAAATAGACCCTACAGAGAGGCTATGTCAAAAGAAGAAGCTCTTAATTTGATAAAAGAAGAAAGTAATAAGAAATGGAGTGATAAATTAGTACACGAATTTATCTCTTTAATTCGAAATGATGTGTAAGAGGTATAATTAGCAAGTGATTGAGTTATTAATATTATTTGAACTAAGCCGAAAAGTTTTAACCATGTATGGTATATCAAAGGAAATAAGAGATAAGTTTTCTGTTTTAACAACTCCAAGTTATGGAACTATAAAACCTGCATTATCAAGACTTCAAGATTCCGGATTTATAAAGGCACAAAAAACAATGTCAAGTGGAGGACGTCCATCTATTTATTATTCAATAACAAACGATGGTTTAGAGGAGTTAAAACGACTTTTGACTGCACAACCTTTAGAAAATCCTATTCAATTTTTGACTTCGGCAAGAATTAAGCTAGCATGTGCAGGCGTTTTAAACAATGAAGAACAATTGCTTATGTTTAAACGATTGAAAACAAAAGCTGAAAGTATATTAATTGATGCAAAAAATCTTATAAAAACAAAGGAGCTTTCATATTTTCCAAGTATGGTTTTTGAAAATTTGACGTGTGAATATAGAAATTTTATTTCTTTGGTGGAGGGTTTTGTCAATGCCGGCAGTCGTTAGTTCCGTATTAGCAGATTCCATTGCAGAAGAATTAGAAATCGAAGAAGGTGACATACTTTTATCTATTGATGGTGAAAAGTTACAAGATATGATTGATTATAATTATCTTTGTAAAAATGAAATCATTACTGTTGAAATTCAAAAAAAGAATGGCGAAATAGAAGAAATCGAACTGGAAAAAGATTTTGATGAAGATTTAGGTATTGTGTTCGAAAGTGCCGTATTTGATAAGGTTAAACCTTGTTTGAATAATTGTATTTTTTGCTTTGTAGCTCAACAACCAAAAGGATTAAGAAAAACTCTTTATATAAAAGATGATGATTACAGACTTTCATATTTACAAGGTACTTATATTACAACGACAAATTTAACGGAAAAGGATAAAGAGCGTATTTCGACACTACATTTGGGGCCGTTTTATATATCTGTTCACACTACAAATCCTGATTTGAGAGTAAGAATGTTAAGAAATCCAAAAGCAGGCATGATTATGGATAATTTAAAATGGTTTAAAGAAAACGAGATTCCATTTCATGCTCAAATAGTTCTTTGTCCGGGATATAATGATGATCAGGAATTGGATAGAACATTGAGAGATTTGTCATCATTAGGAGATGCTGTTTTATCAATTGCAATTGTGCCGGTTGGTGTTACGCAATTTAGGAATGATGAGTTAAAAATAGTTGATAGTGAGATTGCTAAAACAACTATTGAAATTGCTTCAAGATATCCGAAAGCGACTTGTTCGGATGAATTTTTTCTTTTAGCAGGTGAAAATATTCCTGAAGCGGATTATTATGGTAATTTTTCTCAGCTTGACGATGGTGTTGGTTCATTAAGAACCATTATGGATGATTTCGATAGAATGGAATTACCGTCCAAATTAACAGAAAAACTAACAATATGTTTTGCTTGTTCAGTTGCGGCAAAAACAGCATTTGAATATATTTCAACAGGATTAAATCAAATTAAGAATTTGACCACTATTGTAAATCCGGTAAAATCTACTTATTGGGGAAATAATATTACCGTTGCAGGATTAATTACTTCTGAAGATTTGATTAATTCTATAAAAAATGTTGAAGCTGATTACATCGTAGTTCCGTCAATAATGTTGAAACCTTATTCAACTTTGTTTTTGGATGGTAATTCTTTGGATTATGTAAAAGAAAAAACAGGAAAAACACTTTTTGTAGTAAATGATAATTATTCTGTGGGTGAAGTGATTGATTTGATAAATGATTACGCTGAATAATCTGAAATGTAAATTTGTGATATCATAATTGAAAGAGGGGGATATGGCGCTTTTAACTTCTGATAAAATTTTAAAACTAATACCATCAATGCTTAATAAAGAGTTAAGTGATGATGGGAAAACCATATTCAGAACTTTAGAAAAAATTTTGATTTTTGATGAATGTTTTATTTATTTTGCGAATCCGGAAAGTTTACAATTGAAGTATTCTTATAAAAAGCATAGCAATTATGACTTAGAAACTTGTTTTGCGATTGACAATACTGTAAAAAAAGAAGTTTTTTCAAATGAAAGTAAAATTTTGGATGATGCTTCAGATTTAATACGTGATGTTAAATTGAATGGAAGTAGACAAAAATCTTATTTAGTTTCAAAAATATCAATAAAATCTACTATTATTGGAATTGTTTTATTGTCTAAAAGAGAAGAAAATTATTATACATATGATGATTTGGTAGCTTTAGATGTTGTTGCATCAGTTTTATCGTATCAATTAAAAGATTTAGAATTATCTAATGTTTTTAGAATGCAATTAAGAGCTTTGAAAGATGGTATTGTTGAAAAAAATAATGCTTATAAAACCATAAAAGAACAGCATGAAAAAGTTTTAGAGGCTGATAAAGTTAAAAACGAGTTTTTAGCAAATATTTCACATGAATTAAGAACTCCCCTAAATTCAATATTAGGGTTCTCTGATATTTTAAGTACACAGCTTTATGGAAATTTGAATGCTAAACAAGAAGAATATGTTAACGATATAAAAGTCTCTGCTACCCATTTACTGGGTATGATTAACGAAGTTTTGGACATGTCCAAGATTGAAGCAAATGCAATGAAAATTGTAAAAAGTGCATTTTGGATTTCAAGAGCTGTAAATGAGGCATGCAATATATTAAAACCACTTGCTTTAAGAAAAAACATAGAACTTGTAGTTACTATGGCTACTGATTTTGAAGTTTTTGCAGATTATCAAAAAATACAACAAATATTGTATAATCTCGTTAGTAATGCAATAAAATATTCGCCAGAAAATGATAGTGTTGAAATCAAAATTGAAGCATTTGATGAGTTTTATAGAATATCTATACATGATAACGGTATTGGAATTGATAAAAAGTATCACGGCAAAATTTTTGCAAAATTTGTGCAACTAGACAGTGCTTATACAAAAAAAGAAAGCTCAACAGGTTTAGGTTTAACAATTACAAAAGAATTAGTTGAGTTGCATGAAGGAAAAGTCTCATTGATAAGCGAAGTTAATAACGGTTCTACTTTTATAGTAGAAATTCCATTCTAATATTTTTTTGATATAATAAATACAAATGGGAGAATATAAATATGCTAGATTTATTAAAAAAGAGTGCGATAGAACAATCAAAAGCACTTAAAAATAAGGAAGTGTCAGCAGTTGAGCTTACACAAGCGTCATTAGACAGAATTAAATCTATTGATGAAAAGCTTGGTGCGTTTAATTCGTTGACAGAAGAAATTGCTTTGGATACAGCAAAAAAAGTTGATGAAAAAATTGCTAAAGGAGAAGAATTACCTTTGTTAGCAGGTGTTCCTTTGGCGTTAAAAGATAATATGAACTTAATTGGTTCAAAGACTACTGCTTCAAGCAAAATTTTGGAAAACTTCGTTTCTCCATATAATGCTACAGTAACTCAAAAATTATTAAACAATTTAATTCCTATTGTAGGTAAAGCTAATTTAGATGAATTCGCAATGGGTTCTTCTAACGAAAACTCCGCATTTAAAAAAGTTCACAACCCTTGGAATCTAAATAAAGTTCCAGGAGGTTCTTCTGGTGGTTCAGCTGCTTCTGTATCTTCTTGCGAAGCAACTCTAGCTTTAGGTTCAGATACTGGCGGAAGTATCAGATTACCGGCAAGTTTTTGCGGTATCGTTGGTATGAAGCCTACATATGGTAAAGTTTCAAGATATGGTTTAATTGCGTTTGCATCATCTTTAGACCAAATTGGACCTTTTGCAAGAACAGTAGAAGACGCAGCTGCATTGTTAGAAGTAATTTCAGGTTATGATAAACACGATTCTACATCATTGAATCTTCCTGTTGAAAACTATAGAGATAGTTTAAATAACGATATTAAAGGAATGAAAATCGGTGTTGTTAAAGAATTGGTTTCAGAAGGTTTAGCAGAAGATGTTCAAAAAGCTATCCAATCTGCGATTGATACTTATAAATCATTAGGTGCAGAAATAGTTGAAGTTTCTTTACCAAATTTAAAACACTCAATTGGTATTTATTATATTTTAGCAACTGCAGAATGTAGCTCAAATTTAGCTCGTTTTGATGGTGTAAGATATGGTCATAGAACTGCAGATGCTAAAAATCTGTTAGAAATGTATTGCAAAACTCGTGCAGAAGGATTCGGACCGGAAGTTAAACGTCGTATAATGCTTGGTACTTACGCATTATCATCAGGTTATTATGATGCTTATTACAAAAAAGCTCTTCAAATGAGAAGAGTTGTAACAGAAGACTTTTTAAAGGCTTTTGCACAGGTAGATGCTTTATTAGCTCCAACTTGTCCTAATACAGCATTTGATTTGGGAGCAAAAACAGAAGATCCATTAGCAATGTATTTGACAGATATTGCAACAATTTCTGCTAACTTGGCTGGTATTCCTGCAATTTCAATTCCTGCCGGTTTTGATAAAGATGGTATGCCAATCGGATTACAACTTATGACTCCACAATTAAAAGAAGCAAAATTATTCAACTTGTCTTACAAATTTGAACAAGCTCATGATTATTATAAACAACTTGCTAATATTTAATTGAAGTATAAGCAAAATTTCAAAAAAATCAGGTTTAAAAACCTGATTTTTTTTTATTATTCACCGATATTGTAGTATGTAAATCCTTTTATTTTTAATTTATTTTTATCGTATTGATTTCTTCCATCAAATATAACCTTGTTTTTCATAAGAATTGCCATTTTATCAAAATCCGGACGTCTGAATTCATTCCATTCAGTAAGCAATATCATTGCATCTACATCATTTAATGTTTCATAAGCATTAGAACAATATTTGACAGTATCTTTAAATATTATTTTAGCATTATCAATGGCTTTGGGGTCAAATACTTGAATAGTTACTCCATGTTTTAAGAGTTCTTTTATTATATAAATCGCCGGAGCTTCACGCATATCATTGGTTTTAGGTTTAAATGCAAGCCCCCAAACAGCAAATTTTAATGATTTTATATCATTATTAAAATGTTTTAGAATTTTTGAAACGAAATATTCTTTTTGTCGTTTATTTACAAGATTAACAGCTTGAGCAATTGACATTTCGCACCCATGTTCTTTACCAGTATAAATTAAGGCATTAACATCTTTTGGGAAGCAACTACCACCGTATCCAACTCCAGGAAATAGAAATCTGTTGCCTATTCTATTATCTGTAGACATACCGATTCTTACCATTTCTGCATTTGCTCCGACTTTTTCGCAAAGTGTTGCAATTTCATTCATAAAAGAAATTTTGGTAGCCAAAAATGAATTTGCAGCATACTTTGTCATTTCTGCAGATTTAACATCCATAACGATAATTCTGTTTCCTGTTCTTAAGTATGGAGAATAAATTTCTTGCATAATAGCAGTCGCTTTTGGTGAATTTGAACCAATAATAACTCTATCCGGAGCCAAGAAATCATCTACAGCATTGCCTTGTTTTAAGAATTCCGGATTCGATACAACATCAAAATCGTGATTGGTATTTTGCTTTATTATTTCAGTAACTTTTTGCGCTGTACCAACCGGAACAGTAGATTTATCAACAATAACTTTATATCCGTTCATTGATTTTGCAATTGATTCTGCTACTTCAAAAACTTTTGATAAATCAGCAGAGCCGTCTTCACGCTGAGGTGTTCCAACTGCAATAATACATACTTCAGATTGTTTAACCGCTGAATCTAAATCTGAAGAAAACGACAGTCTTTTATCTGTGAAGTTTGATATAACAAGTTCTTCTAAACCTGGTTCATATATAGGAATTATTCCTTGTTTTAAAAGATTAAGTTTTTCTTGGTTATTATCTATACATATTACATTATTGCCCATATCTGCAAGACAAGCACCAGCTACTAAGCCCACATAACCTGTTCCAATTACACAAATATTCATATAAAATCCTTTCATTACCGGTGTTTGATTGTATTAAAATGTTAAAAATTATAAAACGATATTTCATTATGAAAATTTTTGTAAAAACAATTTTAAATCTGCAATTCTCATATTTATTGTTGATATCAAATCTCTTAGTTCTGCATCGAGACGTTTTGTCCCTTTAAAACAAGTATGGAAAAATAGAATAGTTGCAGTGCTTTTCACTAAAGATTTTTTTACATCACAAATTTTATTGTAAATTATTGGGTCAACAATTTCTTTGTTTTCACACAAAGTTGTAAATATATCGCCAAACCACCATTGAACTTCTTCAACATTATTAGCTTTTAAACCTTTTTGTGCTTTTTTTAAGTACATCAATATTTGTTCATAAACAGTAGTTAATTTTTGTTTTTTAGGCGGTAAAACATTTCTGAAATAACTCATAGTTTGGTTGTAACCGATATCAATTAACTTCCTTCTGTTATTTTTATCCAAATTAAAATCTGCAAAAAATACATCCCCAGTATTTATTCTTATGCAATCAAATCTATCATTTTGTCCATAAATTTCTGTTACAAAATCCGTTGCAACATCTGTTACGCAACTATAAATTGTATTGATGAATGAAATTGGATTTTTTTCATCTTTATTAAAATCACCTTCTAAACGAAATTCTAAGATTCTGCTTGTAGAATTTTTTAAATTTTCAGAAAGCCGCCACATAGGAGAGGCTTTTTGTAAATCACCATCTACAAGAAATGAGCCTTCATATTTATAAGGAGCCATGAGTCCTGGCATGCTGGATGAAATTTTTATCGCTTGCGCTATTTCAAAATCTGGTGTAACGGCTTTTGAAAACTCTTGAGATGTAAATTTTGATAAATTAGTTGTAATTATTACTAAATTTTTATCCATATCTTTAAATGTTACGTGTTTTCCACGTACATTTTCATTTTTCTTAGATAAAAGTTCATTCAGCCAGTTAAGAAATATTTCACCTTTACTAATTGCAAAAGCTCGCCCCATACCAAGGTGTATGTCTTTAAATAAATCAAAATTCACTTTCATGAACAAATTTTCAAGTTCATAAGATTTATAACCACTAGCTATAAGTGCTGCAATAATTGCACCAACAGAAGAACCACCGATAATATCATATTCAATTCCTAATTCTTCCAAAGCACGAATAGTACCTATATAAGCCATTCCTCTAATGGCGCCGCCACCAAATAAACATGTATATCTTAATGGATTAGTCATTTTTGAAATCTCCATGTCTAAACATTGTTTTTCTATAATAATTTATCTTATATTCTGGCTCAAAATAAGAAACATTTACATTGTCTTTTTTTACAAATACTCCACAGAGTCTACCATCAAAGATTAATGTCCAATCATTTCCATTATTAAGAACATTATAAATTGGACTACCTTTATATGGCATTATAATATCAGTATGGTATTTAGTATAAATATCTTGCCAATTAGGAGCCAAGGTTTCAAAATCTTTTAATGTTTGCAAAATACTATCATCATAAACTTCTTCGTAACGTCCATCCATATATACCAGATTATCAGGATATAATTTATATGTTGCATAACTTCCTAGCTCAAATGGTGTAACAATATTCCCTTTTATATTGTTTATTTTCAAAAATTCAATTTCATATAGTGGAAATATTGAAAAACTACATCTTGCAACAAAAGGTGAAAATAACGGAATTGACAAAGCTAAAATAAAAATTGACAGATACATAGATTTTTCAATTTTGCTAAAAATCTTCTTAATTTTTCTAAATAAATATATTACATCATTGTAACAAAGCGCTGCAATTGAAATTATTGCCAAAGATAACAATTTAACATGTGCAGCTCCTAAATAAAGAGTTGTTATTATGATTATAAATTTTGTAAAATCTATCTTGCGCTTATCGACAGCCGACTTTATAGAAGCTAATATACCAAATAATCCATACAAAACAGATGGAGCATAATATAATATGTGTCTTGCTGCATAGAATGGCGACCATTCAGTAATATATGTTCTTGTTTTTGTAGTAGCTGAAAATAAAAATTCTAAATACTTAATTCCATAAGGATTTATAACAAGCATGCCGGTTGATACGAGTAAAACGATTAAATAATTTTTCCATTGTTTTTTTTCTAGAATAGCACCTACAAAATACATACCGATTAATCCTAATCCGGAAACTACTCCTCCATGTAAATTATTCCAAATAATTGTAATAAAGGGTAATAACCATATTAGTTTTGTAGCTTTTTTTACTCTTGTTGCTTCAAGTATGTACAAGAAAATACTGAAAAATACAAAACTAAAAAGTTGACATCTTGTAATTACCGGATTTAATCTCATGTAAAAAGCTAGAAATACTGCCATAAACAACAATAAAGACGGATATGCATGCTTTTTTAATCTTTGTATTTTTACTATAAAAATTGAAGTCAAAAATAGCATTGCAGCATGAAAAAATAATAAACCACCAGCTTTAAAATATTTTAGGATAACATAAAATACAACCCCTGAGCCCCATTCATGATCATACCAAGGATGAGTCGGAGTATAAGAAAGAAAATCTTTAAAAGGTAGTATTCCTTGTTCTATAAAACGCTCTCCAACAATTAATCTTGCAAATAGGTCATAATCATAATTTGTAGAAAGGCAAGCTAAAAATATACTAAATAATGCCAAAGCAATCCAAAATATGATTTTTTTATTGCAAACAAGCCTTAAATAATGTTGCACTTCAATACTCCTTCCCCTTAATAAATTAATTATATCAAAAAAGTTTTATTGTGTTAAAATAAAAATGAAAGATTGTTATCGTAAATGGGGGCTTCAAATGGGATTAACATTAGTAGAAAAGATTATTTCCGAACATGCAGGTAAAACTGTTCATGCCGGAGAACTTGTGATTTCAAAAGTAGATGTATCAGCAGTTCAAGATGGAACGGGGCCTTTAACAGTTCAAGAATTCAAAAAGTTGGGTAAAACAAAATTGAATAATCCGGAAAGAACCGTATTATTTATAGACCACGCTTCACCAAGCCCAAGAAAAGAACTATCTAACACTCACATGGTTCTTAGAGATTTTCATAAAGAATATGGAGCAGTTCTTTCTGATGTTGGAGCCGGTGTTTGCCACCAAAGATTGATTGAAACATTTGTTAACCCAGGAGAAGTACTTGTTGGAGCTGATTCTCATACTTGCACATCCGGTGCTTTAGGCGCTTTTGCAACCGGCATGGGCTCAACTGACGTTGCTGTTGCAATGGCACTTGGTAAAACTTGGTTAAAAGTTCCTGCAACTTTTAAAATTGTAGTAAATGGAAAATTTAGAAAAGGTATTTGTTCTAAAGATTTAATGCTTTATCTTATTGGTATGATAGGCGCAGATGGAGCGACTTATAAAGCATTGGAGTTTACAGGTGATACAATTGACAATATGTCAATGTCTGAAAGATTCACTCTTGCAAATATGGCAGTTGAAGCCGGTGCAAAATGTGGTTTGTTTATTGCTGACGATAAGACAAAAGCTTTCTTAAAAGAACGTGGTAGAGAAGATAAATTCCGCCAAATATTGCCTGACACTGATGCTATTTATGAAAGAATTATTGAAATAAATGCAGAAGATGTTCCTCACACAGTTTCTTGTCCTCATACCGTTGATAACACAAAATGTGTCGAAGAATTAAAAGACGTTAAAGTTAATCAAGTTTTTGTAGGAACTTGTACTAACGGTAGAATAGAGGATTTAAGAGTTGTTGCAGATATACTTAAAGGCAAAACTGTGCATCCTGATGTAAGAATGTTAATTTCACCGGCTTCTAAAGATGTATTTAAGCAAGCTTTAAAAGAAGGATTGATTGATATATTTGTAGAAGTTAATGCTGCTATACTAGCTCCCGGATGTGGCCCTTGTGTCGGAGTACATGCCGGAATTTTAGGTGATGGTGAAGTTTGTTTAGCTACACAAAATAGAAATTTCCAAGGCCGAATGGGAAATACTAAAGGATTTATTTATTTAGCTTCACCTTATGTTGCAGCCTATACGGCTTTAAGAGGATATATTTCAGCTGAATAATGTTATTTAATTTTGATTAAAGAAGGATAACTATGAATTTATTGTTATTAAAACAAATTTCTATACTTAGTGCATTTGCAGGAGCAATGCTTGGACTGATTACGGTTGTGCCTTATCTCAGTTTCCTAAGCTTTATGATTTTAATACTTTGTCTTTCTGCTTTTGTTTTGGCTTACCTTAAACAAAATGAATTAATTGGAATTATTAGCGTAAGAGAAGGTTGCATTTTTGGAGCAATCATTGGATTTGTATCTTTTATAACATTTTCCGTTGTTTACGCTCCGATTAGTATGTTATTGGGTTGGTTGTTCCCAACATATACACAAGGTTTTTTAAGATTCTTTTTAACAAGCTTTGGCTCTGTTATTGTAATGATATTATTAATGATACTTATGGCAGGCATAAGTGCATTATTTAATGGGTTTGCCGGACTTGTAACAGCGTATGTATATGAAATGATTACTGGGATAAAAAAAGAAAATAATCAAAATTCAAGTGTAGATTTTGAGATAAAATAATAACTTCAGGAGATAAAAATGGAATTCAAATCAAAGATTAAAACAATAGAATGGGTTGACACATATTCAAAAATGGTAGATCAGACAGTTGTACCTTATGAGTATAAGTTTGTGAACATAACAACCGGCGACGATATGTTCGATGCAATAAGAAATATGATTGTTAGAGGAGCACCGGCAATTGGCATAGCAGGTGCGCACGGCGTAATTCTTTTTGCGCAAGAAATTGCTAAAGAAAATCTTTCTAGAGAAGATTTTGTTAAGAAATTAATTGAAAAAGCTGAATATATGAAGACTTCACGCCCAACTGCGGTCAATTTAATGTGGGCAGTTCAAAAACAAATAGATGTAATTAATGCTTCTAAAGCTGATATAAATGGCATAATTGAAGAATTAAAAACAAATGCAATAAAGCTTGAAAATGAAGATATTGAAATTAATAAAAAAATTGGGGATTATGGCGCAGAAGTTGTTCCAAAAGGAGCTACAATACTTACTCACTGTAATGCCGGTGCTTTAGCAACTGTTGGATATGGAACAGCTTTGGGCGTGGTACGTTCTGCGTATGCTAAAGATAACACGATTCAGGTTTTTGCCGATGAAACTAGACCACGTCAACAAGGTGCAAGAATCACTACATTTGAACTTGCAATGGACGGAATACCTGTAACATTGATAACGGATGGTATGTGTTCTTATTTTATGAGCAAAGGCATGATTGATATGGTCGTTGTTGGTGCAGATAGAATTGCAGCAAACGGCGATACTGCTAATAAAATCGGGACTTATACAGTAGCAATAGCTGCAAAATATCATAATATACCATTCTATATAGCAGCTCCTCTTTCAACAATTGATACTTCTATTAAATCAGGCGCTGAAATCCCAATTGAAGAGCGTTCACATGAGGAAGTTACACATATAAATGGCAAAAGAATTTGTGCAGAAGGTATAAACGTAATTAACCCTGGATTTGACGTAACTCCACATGAATTAATTGCAGGAATTATTACAGAAAAAGGAATCTTAAGACCGGATTATAACAAATCTATTGCAGAAGCCTTTTTATTATAAAAAGTGTATTTTTGTAAATATACGCTTGCTTTTTAGCATTTAGCATAATACTATAGATATCGTAGAGTAATACTCGTACGTACCCGGTGAGGGTAGCGATTGGATTAAACTATTAATGGAAATTCTATTAAGTAAAACAATCAATACCTTGCTAAGGAGTAAAGGAAAAGGAAAAAATTATGAATTTAAAAAACAAACAAGAAATCATTGAAAAATTTGGTGCTAACGCAAAAGACACTGGTTCTGCAGAAGTACAAATTGCTATGTTAACAAAGAAAATTTCTGAACTTACTGAACACATGAAATCAAACAAAAAAGACTTTGCTACAAAACGTGGTCTTTTGATGATGGTAGGTAAGAGAAAAAGACTTCTTTCATTCTTAAAAGAAAAGAATCTTGAAGGATACAGAAGCTTGATTAAAGAATTAGGAATTAGAGGTTAATAAAAAAAATCCGGTTTAAAAACCGGATTTTTTTTGTATAAATTTTGTTGTAATAATTTACATATCCAAACCCAAATCTAAAGTCGGAGCTTTCGCAACTATTGCACTTGAAGAAATTATATCAACTCCAGTAGATGCAATGTCTTTTATTGAATTCAAATTAACATTACCGCTTGCTTCTACAATAGCTTTACCATTGATTAATTTTACCCCTTCCTTCATTTTATCAAGGTTCATATTATCTAGCATAATAATATCAACTCCACAATCTAATGCTTCTTTTACTTGCTCAAGAGTATCACATTCAACTTCAATTTTATGTGCATGTGAAATATGTTTCTTTAATTTTGTTACAGCATTTGTTAAAGAGCCGGAAAATTTAATATGGTTATCTTTAATCATGGCACAATCAGCAAGATTAAATCTATGTAAACTACCGCCACCTGTTTTAACAGAATATTTTTCGAAAGCTCTAAATCCAGGAGTTGTTTTTCTTGTATCTACGATTTTAGCATGATACTCACCGATAGCCTTTTGATATTTATTAGTTTCTGTCGCAATACCACTCATTCTTTGTATATAGTTTAGTGCTGTTCTTTCACCCATAAGAATATATCTTGCAGGACCTTCTATATCAGCAAGTTTTTCACTTTTTTTTATTTCATCACCATCATTAACGTAAAATTTAACATTAACTTTTGGTGAAAGGATTTTAAATACAGTCTCAAAAACTTCTTTACCACAAAAAATACCATCAACACGAGAATTTAAAACACAACTCATCATATCTTCTTCTGTAGTCAAATAATCTGTCGTAATATCACCAAACCCAATATCTTCTTGTAAAGCATTTTTTACGTGTTCTTCTATAAAAAATCTATTTAACATACTCTAACTCCTTTTTTTCTGTTTTTATTATGCTTGAATGTTTCGCAACAGCATCTTTATTTTTATAATCAGAACGGCAATGAGCACCTCTGGATTCTTTTCTGTCTAATGCTGCGTCAATGATTAATCCGGCAACCGTCAGCATATTTCTAAATTCATATTCATCCAAATTTAAACATTTTCTTGTACGTTTAAAGCTGTTCTTTAATTCTTCAAGTTCTTGTTTCGCTTTTGATAAGGATTGCTCTGAACGTATAATACCGGCACCATTCCACATAATATCTTTTAATCTTGATTTCATTGCAGGGATGTCAAAATCTAAATCACTAATAGGCTGAGAATATACATCAATTGTTTTTCTTATATTATCATCAATTTTTTTAGGTGTACTAAGATTTGTGAATGATAAATAATCTGCTAATTCATATGCACAAACAACACATTCTAGTAGAGAGTTACTTGCTAGACGATTAGCACCATGCAAACCTGTTGAAGCACACTCTCCTATAGCGTAAAGCCCTCTTAAAGATGTTCTACCTTCAACAGTTGCTTTTATACCTCCCATACTGTAATGTGATGCAGGTGCTACCGGAATTGGTTTTTTAGAAATATCAATTCCGCAATCATCACATCTTTTTGAAATGGTTGGAAATCTTTTAAACAATTTTGAAGAATCAATTATTGAAGCGTTCAAAAAGACATTGCTTTTGTGTTCCTGACTCATTTCATTGAAAATAGCTCTTGTTACAATATCACGTGGAGCGAGTTCACGTTTATCATGATATTTTGACATAAATTCACTACCATGATTGTTTATCAATTTTGCACCTTCTCCTCTAACAGCTTCAGAAATTAGAAATCTATCTTTACTGTCAGGGCTTAATGCTAAAGCTGTCGGATGGAATTGAACAAATTCGATATCCTGAATTATAGCCCCTGCATTATACGCTAAATCAATACCGTCGCCTGTCGCACCATCAGGGTTTGTTGTATATTTATACAATTGTCCTAATCCACCGGTTGCAAGAATAAGAGCTGATGTATAAACAATTTCATGTTCACCGGTTAATTCGTTAAAAACAATAACTCCTTTGCATTCTTGATCAGAATCTACAAGGATTTCTACAGCTGTTGCATTTTGCATTACTGTAATATTATTATCTTCATTTACTGATTTACATAAAGCTTCTGTTATGCCTTTTCCCGTAGCATCACCGCCGGAATGTAGTATTCTTCTTATACTATGAGCAGCTTCCAATGTGAAAGTTAAGTTTCCGTTAGAATCTTTATCAAAATTAACACCACAGTTCATTAAATCATTTACCACTTCATCTGAAGCTTGTGAAATATATTCAACTGCTGCCTTATCATTTAATCCTGCGCCGGCATTTAAAGTGTCTTTCACATGACACTCAACATTGTCGGCTGGGTTTTGATGAAGCACACCAACAATACCACCTTGAGCGTACTTGGAATTGCTATTACCTAAGTATGATTTTGTTAAAAGTAAAATTCCATCCGGTAATTCTATTTGTTGAGAAATCTTAAGAGCAGAATATAATCCGGCTGCTCCACTACCTATAACTACTGCAGAATACTCTGAATACTTCATTTGTCTTGCTCCGATTGCTATTTACATTCTATCTATTATTTTAAAACAAACAAGCTAAAGAGAGTATAAATTTAATGTTAAGATTTAATTAGCGAATATTTAGCGCAAGAATTTTTGGTGTTAGAGTATCATCAATCAAAGAATTATCAATATCTATATTTGGTGATAAAGATTTTGCTATTTTAACATCTTCATTATAACCATTTAAGTCACCCAAAGCTTTTTTAACTTTTGCTCTATCAATATAAGCTCTTGGGTTACTGCTATTTCTATCAATTGCTAAATCCCAAGCTCTAAGCGCCAAGTCTGGTCTATCAACAGAGTTATAAACATCTGAAATACAAACAAAACCTGCATATGCACTAGCATCTTGATTTAAAATACCATTACAATAAGACATAGCTTCTCTATATTTACCAATAGTTTTAAAAAGCATTGCAATTTTTAAATAATCCGAAAAATATATTTGTCCGGATTTCATAAAATCACTTAAAGCCCCTTTTTGATCGCCTTGGTATAATTTAATTTCAGCTCTATCTTTATATAAAGCTTTTAATTCATCTTCTGGAGCATATTTGGGTAAAACATCAATAGCTTTATTCATTTCTTTGATTGCTTTATCTTTAGTTGGATACATTTTAGCTAGATACACAGCATTGTTACGATGGTGTATATATTCATTTACACTTGTTGGTTTAATTAATTTCATAATAAAATATTTGGTATTATTTCCCCAAAAACATACCTGAAGAAATTTATTTCCTGGTGGACTACATAACCAAGCCACTAAAAGAAAACCAACAATTATACCAACTATAATTTTAGTAGCATCTTTTCTATTTTTTTGTACGTAACTAATTTGTCTTTTCATTTATGCTCTCTTCTCTATTATCATTGTATAATGTTTTTCAATAAAAATAAAGATGTTTTTTTACAATTTTAAAATTTTGTAAAGATAATTTATTTCTTTATATTGATTATTTTTTATTGCGTTATCCAAAATTTGTGTAGTTATAGGTGCTTTTGCTTTAATATCTTTATCTATAAAATATGCTTCAAAAAAGCGAGCCCATAATTCTGTTGGTTGATTATAGTAATTATTTAGTTTGCGTATTCTTGAATTAATTTTTGTTAATTTTCTTTGTAATCCTTTTAATTTTATATAATAAATTTGTTCACAAGATAAATATTCAAAATCTTTTTCTATATTTTGAATAGTATAAATATTATTCAGATATTTTATGCAATCATATTTGATTAAATACTTTGCCGGTATTTTTATATTTTTTTCTATCAGCTTATTATTTTCTGATTTTTTGAAATTTGGATATATTTGTTTTATTTTTTCCGTTAAATTATTTATCTCATTTTTTATCTTATCTTTTAAATCCAATAAATTTTTTGCAAAATTTTTTGGTATATTTTCAACCGTGACATTAATTAATTCTTCTTGCATTTCTTCAGAAAAGTCATCAAAAATAAAAGACAAAGACTTTAGAGAAGCATCATTTTTATAATGTATATAATGTGCAAATTCATGTAAAATCGTTGATAAAGTCGCATCATCATCTATATTTTTTGCAACATCAATTCTTAACGAATTTGCACCCTTGTTCATAAAGAAACCTTTGTTGCCCCTTGCTTTGTTCTTGCCTATATTTACAATGATTCCCAAAGATTCTATGTAATTTTTTAATTCTATGATGCGGTTTCTTTTATCATCCATTTTAAATAATCTTCGCTACAATCAACTATCGGCAATGCTATAATTTCCGGCACGGTATAAGGATGCGCATCTTCAATTACTAATTTTATTTTTCCATAATTTGAACGTCTGGTTTTTATCATCATTAAGACTTCTTTTTCTTCACAGATGTCACCATCCCAAGAAAATACCGATTGAACTTTATCAATCATGCTTACGCAAGCAGCAAGTTTATGTTTTAGTAATATTTTTGTAATATCTTTTGCGATTTTTTTATCAGGTACTGTACAATTAATAACTATAATATCCATCATCTCTCCTTTTATATATTAAAAATTTTATTTGGATTTAAAATATTCTTAGGGTCAAATACTTGTTTGATTTCTTTCATTTTATCAATAGCGGATGCTTCTATTAACCCTTCTAAATATGAAAGTTTTTCCAGTCCTACTCCGTGTTCTGCTGAAATAGTACCACCAAGACTGATTACCAAATTGTATATTTCGCTCTTTGCTTGTCTATAATTCTTAAATTGTTCATCATCATTTAAATCTAAAGCAATTTGTGGATGCAAATTGCCATCACCTAAATGACCAACCATACAAACATTTAATTTATGTTTATCACAAATATCACGACAACCTTTTATCATTTCTGTAATTTTAGAACGAGGTACTATTATATCGTCTGAGAGTACATCCGGAGCGAGTTGTGCTGTTGCTGCGAAACTCGCACGTCTTGCAGTCCAGATGTCATTTTTTTGTTCTTCTGTACGAGCAATTTCTATAAAATCTGCTCCGGAATTCTTTAATTCATTTATTACAATTTCTTGTTGATAATCCATAGAACATTCAAAACCATCAATATTTATTAATAACATTGCATCCATATCTGTTTTTAATCCACAATTCTTGAAATTTTCAACAGTGTTAATAGAATTTTTATCCATAAAATCAATAGTGGATGGAAATATTTTAGCTTTTAAAATATTATTAACTCCAGAAACTGAATTTTCTATTGAAGAAAAGTATGCTAGAATAGTTCTTTCTGCTTCAGGTTTTGGTATCAATTTTAACTCTGCTTCAACAACAACCGCAAGTGTTCCTTCGCTACCAATAATCAATTGATTAAGGTGATAACCGACAGCATCTTTTATTGTTTTTGCTCCAAATTTCATAACAGAACCGTCTGCTAAAACAACAGTTAAGCTTAAAATATAATCTTTTGTTGTGCCATATTTAAATCCCATTGCACCACCGGAAGACTGAGCAATACTACCGCCAATTGTTGAAACTCTAAAATTCGATGGATCCGGAGGATAAAACAATCCTTCTGAGTTAGCCATTTTTTTTATATCTTCTAATACCACCCCAGGTTGAACTGTCATTGTCATATCTGTTGTATTAAAATCAAGAATTTTATTCATTTTCGTAAAACAAAGTACAATTCCACCTTTTGGACAAGTACATGCTCCAACCATATTTGTCCCTGCTCCACGAGAAATAACAGGAATTTTGTGGTCATTTGCATATTTGAGAATTTTTTGAACATCTTCAATACTCTCTGGAAATATTACCACATCCGGTTGTTGCAATTCTGCTTTAGTATTAGTAGAATCTTCTGCGTAACAATATAGCTCTACACTATCGGTGAGAACTTTATTGTTTACTAATTTTTTTAAATTATTTATATCATTTTTCAATAACATGTGACGCTATTTTTTCAATACTTTTGTTTAATTTCGCTATTTGTCTATCCATACCACCAACTTTTTTCGTTAATTGAGTGGTGTCTTTTGAATCAACAAGTGACATTACATCTTTTAATTTTTCTTCTAAAGAATTTATTTTATTTTGTTGTTCTGACATTTTACCATCTATTGCCACAAGGAATCTATTTAAAGTATTTTCCATTGGTGTCATATCTATTTTATTATTTTGGCTGTTAATTGTAGAATCAACAATCATTCTGTCAAGTTTTGCTTCTAAAGAAGAAATCTTTTTCGCTTGTTTATCAAAAACATTACTTAAAGCTTCAATTAATTCATTACTATCTGAATTATCGCTTGCTTCTGCCTTTAAATCTTCAAGCATTATTTTAATTTGACCAATATCATCCAAAGTTTCTACTTTATCAGAAATAGCAGAAATTTGAGTGCCTGCATTATCAACCCATTCTGCAAGGTATTCAAAAACTTGGTTAAATACTTGGTTTGTTTTTGCTCCACTTTGAATTAAATTGTTAATAACTCCAAGTTTATTATCAATTCTTTCAATGCCTACTTCGTGTGAGAAATTACGTGTTCTTTCATCTAAATCATTAATTACGAGTTTAAAATCTTGAAGATTTTCTTGTAATGTTTTATATGATTCATCAGAAGCTAAAATAAGTTTATTAGTTCTAGTACTGATGCTTACAATATCTTCACTTAAAGACTCAAAATCTTTTTTGAATTCTTCACTATCGAATTTTGGAAATTCATTTTTTAATGATTCTACAATAGTATAAACATTGTTAGTAGATTTTATAAGTTCTTCAAATTCACTAGAATTATGAGTACTATTTATTTCTTTTAAAGAAAGTCTTAAACCGGCAATATCTGATTCTAAATCTTGTAAACTGTAAACGTAGTCAATATCACCGCTAGATGACATAATAGCGGTAATCTTTTCATTTATTAAGTCAATATCTTCTTTAAGATTATCTATTTTATTATCTATTACAGTTACATTGTCTTTTACAACTTCAATATCATCAGAAGTTGTTACAATATGACTAAGTATTGTAATAAGTTCTGCATGTTTATTTTGTATAAAATCTAAAATTTCTTCTTGTTCTGCAACAAATGAAATTTGATTAAATATATTTAAGAATTGAGTAATAATATCAGTTTTTAAATCAACTAATTCTTTATTTATACCAATTTCAGTACTATCCAGCTTATTACCTAAGTCAGAAACTGTTTGCATAATATTATATTTTACAAGCGTATTCATTTCTGTTAACTCAGGCAAATTAGTACAACATAATTCACTTATGTCTTCTAAGTAACTAAATTGTTCTTTTACAAGATTTTCTATGCTGCCTATTTGCTGATTAACAGAAGCTTGAAAAGCCTCATCTAAAGATTTATTAGTTATTTGACTTTTTAAATTATCAAAACTTAAAGCCAAATCATCAATAGAATTAGTAATTCTATCTAAATTACTTTGTAAATTCGAATTAATTTCATTTTTAGAATTTGTAAATTCATTAATTAATTCTTTTATTGAACTTTGTATATTTTCAAACGAATTATTATATTTTGATGAAATTAATTTTATTTCTTCATATTTATCAACAACTATATCTGTAAAGTTTTTATCAAATAATTTGAATTGACTATCCATTTTATTTGATACATTTTCTTTGATAAATGTTATTACCTTAGAATTAAGGTTTTCCGCCATAGTGCTAATTAATATTTCATTAGAAGTTCGTAAATCTGCGATTGAACTATCAAAAACACTCGCTTCTAATAATTTTGAAGAAGCTTTTAACATATCATCAGCAGTTTTATTTAAGTCCTGAATCATATTATCAATTTTGCCATTTAAAACAGTATTATCCGTTTTTATATCTAAATAATGTTTTAAATCGCTAACTTGATTAAAGATTTTGTCTTCAACACAATTTTCTATTTGAGAAGTCAACTTAACAAGCTCATCTCTTTGAAAATCTTTAATTAAAGTTGTTTGTTCTAATAAATCATTAATAATACCGTCAGCTTCTTTTTCTATATTTTTAGAAATTGTATCAAGCTCGCCTTTAACGAAGTTATTAACAAAATCACGACAACCAACTATAGTTTTTTTGTTAACATTAACTTGTTCAAGAATTTTATTAGTGAACATTTCCATTGATTGAAGTTCACCAGCTGCGATATCTGCACTTGAAGCTAATACAGAATTTACTTTTTCTTCTATAGATTGTTCAACTTCTTCCATTGCTTCTTTGCTACTTTTTACCAATGTTTCTGAAATTGATGCAATTTCTGTCTTTGTAGCTGCTTTTGCTTCATCCATCAAATGATTAAATGAATTACTTAATTCTTTTAATTGAGCTTGGAAAACATTCATTCTGGATATTTCGTCTTTATCCATGCGCTCATTCAATGACTCAAATAAAGTTTTAAGCTCAATTGATTTTGCATTTAAATTTTCAATAACCTCAGAATTATTATTAGTTAATTGTGTTAGTGTATTTAAAGTATTTTCTTCAAATAAAGAGTGCATTTTGTCTTGCAAATCTCTTAATTCTTCTGTAATATTTTCATCAATAATATTTTTAATTAAAATATTTTTATCATCAATTTCTTTATTGATATTTTTTAATTCATCTATAACAACTTGTACAGAATCTTTTATATTCTGATTTTGAGTATCTGATAAATTTTCCAATAAATTAGATATATCTGAAATTTCTTTAGATATATTTTCAATATTTTCCTTTTTACTATCTGCAATACTGTTTTGCATAGTTTCAGAATTTTTAGATTGTTCTTCTAACAAATTAGAAAAGAAACTTTCTAGTTTATTTTCTAATATTGAATTTTTTTGCTCCAAAAATTCTTTAATTTCCTTAGAATTATTATCAATATCATTAAAAATTGTATCTAATGATGTTGTTAATTCTTCTTTATTATTTTCAATGACTGCTTTTACATCATTTGATATATTGTTAGAATATTCATTTATTGTGTTAATTTTTGATAACAATACATTCGTATTTTCAGAAGCCAAGGTTCTTATTGATTCAAAATTCGAATCAGAATTATTTGATAATATTTCAACATTAGCCGATATTTCCTCACAATACTCGGATATTAATAATTTGATTTCATCCGGTAAGTTTACGGCTTCACTAATAATAGAATTCAATTTAGAAATAATGGTTTCATTATTATATGATATAGTAGATTTTATATCTGTATTATTTTCGTTTAATTTTGTAACAACAGTTGTAAATTCATCTTGCATTAACTTACAATTATCATTCACAGCATCTTTTATAATTTCTGTAGCTACTCTGTTTGTTTCAATAGCACTATTCAATGATTCTGAAATATTATCTCTAACTTCAGATATTTTGTCGGAAATAAATTCACTGAATTCATTTGATTTTACGCATAAATCATCAATCTTGTTGACCAAATTTGTATTATTAAAATTAATTGCATCTTTGATGTCATCTGTTTCTGTTTTATTAGTTTTTACAGCACTATTCAATGATTCTGAAATATTATCTCTAACTTCAGATATTTTGTCGGAAATAAATTCACTGAATTCATTTG
>CAKVIN010000023.1 GCA_934754425.1 uncultured Candidatus Melainabacteria bacterium
CATGCGTCCTTAGTTCAGTTGGTAGAACGTCGGTCTCCAAAACCGGATGTCGAGGGTTCGAGTCCTTCAGGGCGCGAATTATTAAAATATATAGGTTATTAAAAATGAACGATACTTTTGAAACGGCAAAGAAAAATATCATTACATATTTTAAAGGTGTTAGAACTGAGTTTGGAAAAATAACTTGGCCGGAAAAGAATCAAGTTATTGTAGAAACATCCTTTGTTGTTGCGATTGTTTTTATATTTACTGTTTTTATTTATGCTGTAGATATAATATTCAATGCATTGTTATCTAAGTTTTAATTTGAAGGGTAAGAATAATGACTGAAAAAGATGAAAACATTATAAACGAAGAATATACTGAAGATGCTCAAGAATTTGAAGCTCAAAAGTCTTCTGAGAAAAAGAGCCAAAAGCGTTGGTATATTGTTCACACTTATTCCGGTTACGAAAACAAGGTTAAAAGTAACTTAGAAAAACGTATCGAATATATGAATATGGGTGATAAAATTTTTAGAGTAGAAGTTCCTCAAAAAACTGTTACCCAAATTAAAGGTGGTAGAAAGCAAGAAAGAGAAGAAAAAATCTTCCCTGGCTATGTATTAGTAGAAATGATTATGGATGAAGATAGCTGGTATGTTGTTAGACATACAGCTGGCGTTACAAAATTCGTTGGTTCTGCTAAAAAACCTATACCTGCAAAAGATAGTGAAATCAAAAAGATTATTCATAGATCAACAGCACAAACTCAAAAAATTGAAATGGACGTTAAAGTTGGTGAAAAAGTTAGAATTACTTCTGGTCCGTTTGCAGAGTTTGTTGGTGATATTACAGAAGTTTATCCGGATAAGGCTAAACTTAGAGCAATGGTTTCTATATTTGGTCGTGAAACTCCGGTTGAGTTGGAATACAAACAAATTCAAAAGTTATAGAATAACGAGCCTCGCACGTTCCCTTTCCATAGGGAAGGGTTAGAGTGAAGGCAAGCCCGTAAGGGGTTTAATTATACAAACAACGTGGAAGGGGATGCCCCCCGTTAGTACCACGAAAGGAGAACAAAATGGCAAAAAAAGTAGTAGGAAAGATTAAACTGCAAATTCAAGCAGGTAAAGCAAATCCATCACCTCCAGTTGGTCCGGCTTTAGGTCAACACGGTGTTAATATCATGGATTTCTGCAAACAGTTCAACGCTAGAACTGAATCTCAAGCAGGTTATATTATCCCTGTTATTATTGATGTATACGAAGACAGAAGCTTCACATTTGTAATCAAATCACCTCCAGCTCCTGTTTTGATTAAGAAGGCATTAAATATTCCAAAAGGTTCTGCTGTTCCTAACAAAACAAAAGTTGGTGAAATTACAAGAGCTCAATTAGAAGAAATTGCTAAAATCAAAATGAACGATTTGAACGCAACTTCTATGGATGCTGCTGTAAATATGATTAAAGGCTCTTGCAGAGCTATGGGTGTTACTGTTAAAGAAGAAGCGTAGGTTTTCACACCCGACCTTCATATTATTATGAAGGACAAAGAGATAATATGGAAGGATTGAAAAATCCGTTAACACCATGAAAGGATAAGAATAATGTCAAAAATAACTAAAAAACAAAAGAAGCTTCAAGAATTGTTAGCTGGTTTTGAACAACCTGCTACAGGTCGTGATGCTCTTACTAAATTACAAGAAGTATCTAAAGAAGTAGCTAAATTCAATGAAACTGTTGAATGCCACATGAGATTAGGTATTGAAGTAAAACACGCTGAACAACAAATCAGATCAACTGTTGTTTTACCAGCAGGTTTAGGTAAAGAAGTTCGTGTTTGCGTTATCGCTAAAGGACCAAAAGTAAACGAAGCAAAAGATGCAGGCGCTGATTTCTACGGTACTGAAGAAATTATCGACAAAATCGCTGGCGGTTGGTTTGAATTTGATACATTAATTGCAACTCCTGACTGTATGGGTATGTTGGGTAAATTAGGTAGAGTTTTAGGTCCTAAAGGCTTGATGCCAAACCCTAAAACTGGTACTGTTACTCTTGATATCGCAAAAGCAGTTAAGGATGCAAAAGCTGGTAAAGTTGAATTCAGAGCTGATAAGCAAGGTATGATTCACTGTCCTATCGGTAAAGTTCAATTTAACCACGAAGATTTAGTTAAGAACTACGGAACATTGGTTGATGCAGTTCTTAGAGCAAAACCATCTGCTGCTAAAGGTACTTATGTTAAGTCAATTTACTTGACAACAACAATGGGACCTAGCATTAAGATAGATTCAAAGAATCTTCAAGCAGAAGTTAAAGAAATTGTTGGTTGATATTTGTGGCTAACCGATTCGGTTAGCCTTTTTTTTGTGCTACGCACGTAGATAAATGGTCGGCTACTTGGTAGAAATGATAAGATTGTTTAAACACTACCGACTCCGTCTCTAAGTGTGATTACTAATTTGGTGCTAATTCTTGTGCTACGCACGTAGACAAATGGTCGGCTGCTTGGTGAAAATGATAAGATTGTATATAATCTACTAGCTTTGCCTCTAAGTGTGATTACTAATTTGGTGCTACGCATGTAGGTATTTGGTCGGCTTCTTGGTAAAAATGATAAGATTGTATATAATCTACTAGCTTCGCCTCTAAGTGTGATTACTAACTTGGTGCTACGCACGTAGACAAATGGTCGGCTGTTTGGTAGAAATGATAAGATTGTTTAAATTTGTATAAAAATAAGCAAGTACATGATGTACTTGCTTATTTTTATAAAGTTGATTTATTTTACTTAGTACCACTATTTGTACTAGATGGTTTTTCAGCTTGACAAGACTTATTATTTTTAAATGTTTTGGAGTTTGTAACCCAATTATCATCATATATTAACCATAAACATTCATCGTACTCAGCTGGGAATACGTAACCTAATTCTGTTATAACAAAATCATATTGCTTTTGAGTATCTTTTGGTAAACCGGTAACTTTAGGTTCAAATGCAACTTTTATTGCCGGTAAACCTGTTTTTCTAGCATCTAGCACATCTTTATGGGCGCCTTTCCAAGCTGTTAAGTCATCAGCTTCTACTTTAATTCTTGTGCCATCTTTTAGTAATGCGTAGTCAGCTATTTCGTATGTAGATTCATTTTTACTATCTTTTTTCGTACCGTCTTCTTTTTGTAATTCTTTTATCATAAAAATTTCTGATATAAAATCTTGTATTATACTATCTTTAACTTTTGTTGTAGCAGTAGATGTTCCGGTAGTTCTCGTAGTTACTCCTATAAATGAATCATTTGCTACAACATAAGCTCTAGCAGAATCCTCTGTTGTTGACATAAATTTTGATAATTTTACACCCACTGTTTTGTATTGATAGCTTGACATTACTGATGGTAATGTGATTGCTGCTACAATACCGATGATGCTCAAAGTAATTAATACTTCAGCCAAAGTAAAGCCCATTTTGATTTTTTTCATGTTCATTCCTTTCTTCTTTTTTAAATAATTAGCATAAAACAAACCAGATATACTTAGTATATATCATGTCTATATATTTGTCAATCGTACTGTTAAGTTTTTATAACTTTGTTAATGTAATGTATTAAATTATATCACATTACTTAATCTAATTCAATATATTTTTAATTAAGATTTAATGCAATAAATTAATTATATTCAAAAATTTAATTGGTTGCATAGTGGAGAGATTGAAACTTAAAGTATATCCTATTGTTGGAGGGCTTTATGAGTTCTATAAAAACAAAATTAGGTAAAAGAATCAGAGAAATTCGTAAATGTAAAAATCTTACTCAAGAACAATTGTCTGAATTGATTGGTATTGAACCACCAAATTTGTCTAAAATTGAATGTGGAATGCATTTCCCTTCCCCTGAAAAAATAGAACGTATTGCTTGTGTATTAGGATGTGAAATTGTAGAATTGTTTGATTTTGGGCATTATAACAGTCGTCAGGAATTGATTGATTATATTGTTGATATGGTAGAGTCATGCGAACAAAATCAATTGGAGTTAATTTATAAATTTATTTATAATTTAAAACTTTATAAATAACTGATTTATGTTAAAATAGTTTTGTTATAAGGAGATATTTTTATGAAAATTAGAGCAAGTCATATTCTTGTTGAAACAAAAGAACAAGCTGAAAATTTATTATTAGATATTAAAAACGGAGTGGCGTTTGAAGATTTAGCTAAACAGTATTCTAAATGTCCATCTGGACGTGATGGTGGTGATTTAAGATGGTTTGGTAAAGGGATGATGGTTAAACCGTTTGAAGATGCAGCTTTTGCGCTTAAAAAAGGTGAAATTTCAGAACCTGTAGAAACTCAATTCGGCTGGCACTTAATCAAACTAACTGACATCGACGAATAGTGCTACGGTACTATGTACGTAGCTATAATGTCGGTTGACATTTGTGGAGGCTACTAATTTGTATAAATATTACTCGTCAACCTCAATGATAAACTTACAAGTTGCACGTAGACATTGGGTTGGCTTTCATAAGTTGAAAGTGGAAAGTGGAAAATTGAAAGTTGTTTTAAAATAATCGGTAGTTGCAACTACAAGTTTGGCGCATTCCCTCTCACCAGGGGAGGGTTAGGGTGGGGGGATCAACAAGAGAACTTAGAAATTTGTGTTGAGGCTTCTTGTTGTTGGTATAACTTTTTTAGAGGTTCAATTTATGTATAAAAATATTTTAAATAAACTTAATTTAGATTACTTACTTGTTTGTTGTACGAATGAGTATTTGGTTGAGTATCCTGCTTTAGTTGAAAATGCACGTTATACTTTAACAGGTTTTTCAGGTTCAACAGGAGATGCGCTGCTTACAAAAGATAAAATCTATTTATTTGTTGACGGTAGATATCATACGCAAGCTGATAATGAAGTTAATTCTGATGTCACAGTTGTTAAATTACAATTAGGTCAAAAACAGGATGATGAAATCAAAAAGCTAATTGAACCGGATAAAATACTTGGTATTGTAGCTAAAAAAGTCTCTCAAAAACGACTTGAAAGTTTTAATGATTTTAATGTCGTTTTACTTGATTCTGACCCGATTAATGATTTCACAGAAGAGCATAAACCCGACAATTATGTACAAGCGACAGTTCCTGTATCTTATAAACCGGACAAAACAACTTTCGTAACTAATCTTGAAGAAGTTTCGTATCTTACAGGAAAAAGAGATTTCTCTAAAGATTGTTCTTCCAAAATCTGGGCAAAATTGTTGGTGTTTCCTGATGGTACTCAACAATTGTTTACAGACCCAAATGAATACATAAAAACGATTAGCGAATATGATGGTGAACTTATTGTTGATAAATCAAGTATAAATGCTTATGATTACAGATTTATAAAGAAACCTGTTCATGAACCTTCAAAAATAAAATCGATGAAATCCGTAAAATCAGAGGAGGAATTAGAAGCTTATAAAAAAGCTTTTGAATGTACGGATAAGACTATGATGGCTATTCGTGATTTTATTGAAAATAACGAGAATCTGTCTGAATATGATATTGCAACACGTTTACGAGAAGAGTTTATTAACTATGGCGCTAAGTCATTAAGCTTTAATTCAATAGTTGCGATTAATCAGAATTCAGCGCTTGCGCATTATGCTAAAAATGCAAAAGATGTAATTTTAACAGAAGGTTCACTGGTATTGATTGATTGTGGTGCTTATTATGAAAGTGGTTTAGCAACTGATATAACAAGAGTATTCGTAAAAGGTGAGCCGAATGAATTACAAAAGACTGTTTATACAACCGTATTGAAGGCTTTTTTGAATAGTTTTAATTATAGTAATGGCTGTAATTCAATAAATGGTTTAGAAATTGATTCATTAGCTCATTCAATTCTTGATAACAAAATTAACGGCTTTACCTTTGGACATGGTTTGGGGCATGGTATTGGGATAAATGTTCATGAAGCTCCTCCAAATCTTTCTCAAAATGAGATTGCAAAAACTCCTATCTTAGATGGTATGACTTTCACCATTGAACCGGGGTTGTATAATTCTAAATATTTTGGTATTAGATTGGAAAATTCTTGTTACAAAAAAGATGGAAAAATTCATTCTTTTGTTAAAATGGGGTATGAAGGTAAATTGATTAATTATGATTTGCTAACTGAACAAGAAAAAACTTGGTTAAAGGATTTTAGAATTTTATGAAAATTACAAGTGTAAATAATGATTTAGTAAAAGAAACAGCTAAACTTCTACAGAGAAAATACCGTAAAGATAAATTTTTGCTAGAAGGTTCAAAATGTATTGAAGAAGCTATTGAATCAGGTTTAGAGATAGAAAATTTGTTTGTATTGGAAGGCTCAAATGAGTTTAAAGATTTTGAAAATAGAATAGAAACAACTGAAGCCGTTTTATCAAAAATTTCTTCTACTGAATCTGCACCAAAATCTGTTGCAGTTGCAAAACGATTACATCAAGAATGGTCGGATGCTTATAAAAAAGTAATTCTTTTAGAAAATATCAAAGATGCTGGAAATTTAGGTACAATTTTAAGAACGGCTGCAGCATTTAATGTTGATGCTGTTGTTCTTTATGGTGATACTGTTGATTTGTATAATCCAAAATGTGTTCGCTCATCTGTTGGGAATTTATGGAAAATCCCTGTTTTTGAATTAGATAATTTAGATAGGTTTTCTGATTATGAACGTGTTGCAACGCTTCCAAAATCTGAAAAAACTGTTTGGTTAAAAGATTATAAACCTGCAGAAAAATGTTTAATAATGTTTGGCGCAGAATCAACCGGTTTGAGTAATGAATTAAAAGATTTTGCTACAAAAAATATTACGATTGAAATGTCAGATAAAGTTGAATCTCTTAATTTGAGTGTATCGGTAGCTGTTATTTTATATAAGATGATTTAGTTGGCAAAACTCTTTATGATATAATTAATTTATGAAGAAGAAAATTTTAATTATAGGAAATGGCGCAAAAGAATACGCATTGGCGCAAAAGTTATCAGAAAGTTATGATATTTATGTAACACCAGCTTCTGATAGTTTAAAAGAATTTGTAACCTGTCTTGATATTAGAGAAAATAATGTAGCTGAAATTTTAGATTTTGTAATGGAAAATGATATTGATATGACAATACCTTTGTCTGTTTCAGCTCTAAAATCAAATATTGTAGAAATGTTTAATAAAAATAATCGCAAAATTTTTGCACCAGATTTAAATGCGGCAAAAATTGTTTTTGACAAAGCTCTTGCGAAAAAAGTTCTCTATAAATTGAGAATACCAACACCAAAATTTGGAATATTTGAAAAACAAAATATGGTTCTTGATTATATAAAGAATCAAAAAGTTCCATTTGTATTGAAAACTGATGAATTGAACAGTGCTGCTGTGCTAACTTCCCAAAATTTAGCAAAAACTTTGGTTGATATTAGTTTTATCGAAAAAAATAAACGCATAATTATTGAAGATTATGTTTATGGAACTCCATTTTCTTTTTATGCGATAACTGATGGGTATAAAGCATTGCCTCTAGGTTCTTCCATTACATATAAACACAAATTGGAAGGTGATGGTGGACAGCTAACAAGTGGAATGGGTGCTTGTTCGCCTAATTATAAATTAACAACAGAAAATGAATATTTTCTTATGGATAATGTGATTTATCCTACTCTTGATTATTTAGAAATTGAAGGAAATCCTTATTTAGGAATTCTAGGGGTAAACGGAATTTTGACAAGAGATGGGAAAATATCAGTTTTAGGATATCAATATTTTATGCAAGATTGTGATGCTGCACCTGTTTTAAATACTTTGGGTGGTGATTTATACGATTTATTCGAAACTTGTTGCTTAGGAACTTTTAGTGATGAAGTTGAAAGTATTATTGTGAATGATTTATATTCTTCATCTCTTGTTTTGAATTGCAAAAATAAAATTAATAAAGAAAATGTTATATCTGGTTTGGATAGCTTAAATGAAGATACTCAAGTTATTTTTTATCCTTCAATTAAAAAGAACAAGTATTTAGAATTTGAAGCTTCAGAAGGTGCAACTCTTGTTTTGTGTACAAAAGCTCTAACTTCTGCAAAAGCAGTTGCTAAAATGTATGAAGAAGCTTCATATATTGAATTTGACTCTAAATATTATAGAAAAGATATTTGTAAATTGAATATTTAAGTTTACAAAACTTAATATTTTAAATATAAAAAGGCAATTATTTTAATAAAAAATACTTTATATATATACAAGACACAAATATTTATCTTAGAGTATAAAAGGAGTATATTTTATGGCAAGAGTATTAATTTCAATGCCTGAAAGTTTTTTAGGCAAAATCGATGAAGTAGCAGAAAACGAAAGCAGATCTCGTTCTGAATTGATTAGAGAAGCATTAAGAAGCTACATCACACGTTCGCAAGTGAGAAATAACACATTGGCTGACAAAAATGCAAGAATTCTTGAGGCGCTACTAGACTAGCAAACTCCGGCGTTACAATTTTCTTATGGGCTACTGTCTGTTTGATTATTGTGACGATGATGAGAAGCAGGGTGATTACCCTTGGGGAATTTAGTTGGGTACGAGGACGAAAAAACAGGAGAATACACGAAAAGAGAATACACGAGTTGAGAATTAGTATAGAAAACTATATTAGAAATGAAAAACAATCATGGGAATTCTTAGGAATTCCTTTTTTTTTTGTTATCTAATATAAACACGTGGTAATCTTACTTTTAATCGACATGTTAATTCATAATTAATAGTGCCAAGTATATTAGCCCAATTATCCAGAGTTAATTCTTTGTCATCTAATAACGTAATGATATCACCTGCTCTAGCTTCTATATCGCCAATATCAAACATCATCTGATCCATAGTTATGTTACCAATTTGTTTTACTAATTGTCCATTCAAGTTGCCATAAATTTTATTAGAAAGACACCTAGCGACTCCATCAGCATAACCTATTGGAATAGTAGCAACTCTAGTTGATTCACAAGCAATAAATTTGTGGCAATAACTAACCCCTTCGCCTGCTTTTACTTCGTGTATATTTGTAATTCTGCCTTTCAGTCCCATTACTTGTTTTAATTTTGGCTTATAATTGATGTGTTCCGGTAAATCCGGATACATTCCGTATAAAGAAATACCAACTCTTACCATATTTGATTTTATATTGTAAGCAAAAGTTGCTGCTGTATTCTGGATATGTATTAAAAGTCCTTGTGTGTCAATATTATCAATTACACTATTCCATCTTGATATTTGTTTTGCTGTTTCATCTTCCTCTTCTGCTGAAGCTAGGTGAGTAAATACACCTTCAAATTGTAAGTAATCAGCTTTTGAAACTTTTTCAATATATTGGACTGCCATTTCCGAGCGAACACCGATTCTATTCATGCCGGTATCTATCTTTACATGAACTTTAGGACGAATTCCGGTTCTTTCATAAACATCTTTACATGCAGCTAAATGGTCTTCATTAAATATAGAAAATGCTATATCATTTTGAGCTGCAGATTCTACTGCCCATAATGGAATTGCTCCAACGACAAGTATCGGGCATTTTATTTGTACACGTCTTAAATCCAAACCCTCATCAACGGATGATACCCCAAAAGCATCAACTCCGGATGCTAACATTGTTTTAGCTAACATTGATGCTCCGTGTCCATAAGCATCGGCTTTGACAATTGCTAATAATTTTTTGTCAGCAGGTATTCCTTTTTTTATTTCAATAATATTTTGTGATAAAGATTCAATATTGATTTCTAACCAAGCATCTTTATGAAGATTTATATTGGCTTGTCTAACATTTTTCATTTAAAAATTCCTATTTTGATAAACAGATTGAGTCGGCACCTGTATTTAAAGCTTGTTCATTCAGAGGAAGAAGGTTCTTTTTCTTTTCTCCTAATACTTTTTCAACTCCCTTAGCTAAATAATCTTTTGATACAATTTCGCAGACAGATGATAAAACTCCAAGTGAAACTACATTTGTAACTTTATTTGTTCCAAGTTTGTTAGCAATTTCACCCATTGGTGCAAATACATATTTGATATCATCTCTTGGTCTTGATTCTGCCACAAGAGTTGAATTTGCAACAATCATACCGCCTTTTTTAACTCTTTTTACGAATTTATCAAAGGACTGTTGATTTAATACAAGAGCATAATCAGTGTCTTGTTTATGTACTGAACTTACTTCTGTATCAGAAACTACGATTTCGCAGTTAACAGTTCCACCTCTCATTTCAGCTCCGTAACAAGGATACCAAGTAACATTCTTGCCTTCAAGCATAAATGCATTAGCAAGGACTGTTCCTGCTAATAAAATACCTTGTCCTCCAAAACCTGCTAATATAAAATTTGTTTCCATTTAATTCCTTTCTGTGGTTTGCAAAAATTGTAAACCAGAAATATGTTATGTATTAAAGGTGTCAATTTGTGACCTTTATTTATGTCTATTATAACGTAGGGTGGGAAAAACGATAGTGTTCCCACCGTCAATTAGTTTATCCCTTGAATACTCCAAGAGGGAATACCGGAATCATTTCTTCTTTAACTCTCTTATGAGCATCTTCTGGTGACATATGCCAGTTTGTAGGACAAGAAGAAAGAACTTCTACAAAACCAAAGCCTTTGCCTTCTAATTGAACTTCAAATGCTTTTTTGAAGGCTTTTTTTGCTTCATTAATATGTGGAATAGTATCTAAAGCTACACGAGCTGAAAATGCAGTTCCATCACATAATGCTATATGTTCTGCTATTTTTACCGGATAACCGTAATAATCCTTATTTCTACCGGTAGGAGAAGTTGTGGTTACTTGTCCCATAAGAGTTGTAGGTCCAAGTTGACCGCCAGTCATACCGTAAGTTGTATTGTTTATACAAAAACTTGTAATTTTTTCGCCACGAAGTGCGGTGTGTATAGATTCTGCTATGCCTATTGATGCAAAATCACCATCACCTGAATATGTAAAAACAACTTTCTCTGGTCTTGCTCTTTTTACGCCGGTTGCTGAAGCTAAAGCTCTTCCGTGTGGTGCTTCTACTGCATCAACATCTAAAAAATCATATAGAAAAACAGAGCAACCAACTGAAGTAGATGTTATAATATCTTCTTTTATGCCTAATTCATCAATCACTTCTCCGATTAAACGGATTGCAATACCGTGATCACATCCGGGGCAAAAAGTAAATTTGAAATCTTTTTTAAATGCCTTTGGAATACTAAATACTTGTTGCATACTTTTTACCACCTTCCAAAATTTTCTCTACGGATTCTACAATTTCTTCCACGCTTAACCATTCACCACAAGGTCTGTTTACTAATTCTACACTAGATTGACCGTTTACTGCGTTTTTAACGTCTTTAAACATTTGTCCCATATTCATTTCTACAACGATAAAATCTTTACCGGATTTAGCTAACTCATTGATTCGTTTTTCAGGGAATGGTGAAAGTGTTATCGGTCTAAAACAGCCAACTTTAATTCCTTTTTTACGTAAAACATTCATTGCCGCCTTGATATTTCGTGTCATAGAACCAAATGCAGTTAAGATAATATCTGCATCCTCTGTATTAAATTCTTCATATGTTGTTTCGTTTTCTGCTATAACTTCAAACTTTTTGAATAAATCGTGAATATGTTGAATTTGTTTCTTTTCATCCGGTGCAACAGAATATATTTTTCTTGAAGGACGACCTTTAGCTCCGGTTAAAGCCCAAGAAGATACATCAACTTCAGGATATGGATATTCACCAAAACTAGCAGGTTCCATCATTTGTCCAAGTAATCCGTCTGCTAAAAGAATTACCGGATTACGATATTTTTGTGCAAGATAGAATGCTCTATAAGTTAAATCAACACATTCTTGAACTGTAGACGGAGCTAGCACAATAATCTTATAATCACCGTTTCCGCCACCGTATACAGCTTGATTGTAATCACCTTGTGCAGGATAAATGTAACCCAACCCCGGACCGGTTCTCATAACATTTACAAGTACAACAGGTAATTCATCAGAAGCAGCGTATGATAAAGCTTCTTGCATAAGAGCTACTGCACAAGATGATGATGAGGTCATTGCTTTGACACCTGTAGAAACTGCTCCCATAACCATATTGATTGCACCAAGTTCACTTTCTGCACAAACATAAGCTCTACCTAATTCTTGCATTTTGCCGCTTAAATATTCCCCAATTTCTGTTTGAGGGGTAATCGGATACCCAAAATAGCATTGACATCCTGCATTTACAGCTGCTTGTGCGATTGCGTAATTCCCTTTTATTAATACTTTATCATTTTTATTTGTCATTAAAATCTCCAATTTAGTGAATGGTGAGCGGTGAGGAGTGAGCGGATATTACTATAGCTATTCACTACTCACTAATCACAGTTCACTACCTATAAACTTCTGTTATTGCCATGTCTGGACAGCGTTTTGCACACATCGCACAGCCAATACATTCTCCATTAGGGTCATCAAATTCTACCATATAATCCCCAAGTCTGTTTGTTTTGTTGCTTTTTTTTATTAATCCTTTAGGACATGTTGTCGTGCAAATGTAACATGATTTGCAACGATTATTATCAATAACTATTTTCCCCATATATGCTCCTATCCTCACTGGTATTATATCACGAAGCT
Organism: uncultured Candidatus Melainabacteria bacterium; assembly: GCA_934754425.1. Lineage (GTDB taxonomy): Bacteria > Cyanobacteriota > Vampirovibrionia > Gastranaerophilales > Gastranaerophilaceae > CAG-196. The sequence continues at coordinate 12,643 of CAKVIN010000023.1, forward strand.
AATTATAACGTCTTATTTGTAACGATATGTAACACTTTTATAAAAATTATGTTACCAAATTCTTTCAATGTGGAATAGGAAAAGTATGGGAAGCAAATGCAAGGATGCATTCGTGTAATAAGCCAGAAAGGAGTATAACATGGCACTAACAATTAACACAAATTTATCTTCAATGATTGTTCAATCAAATTTGAGCAAAGCAACTACATCATTGAACAAAGCAATTGAAAGAATGACAACCGGTTACAAAATTAATCAGGCTTCTGATAACGCTGCTGGTTATTCAATTGCAACAAATTGGGTTTCAAAATTGAGTTCTTTAGATGTAGCATCTGATAATGCTGCAATGGGTGCTGATTTGTTAAAAACAGCAGAAGAAAATTATGGATTAATTACAGGACATTTGCAACGTGTAAGGGATTTAACCGAACAAGCTGCAAACGGTACATATGGAGCAGATTCATTAGCTGCAATTAAGTCTGAAATCACTGCAAGATTAAGTGAAATAAATAGAATCGCTGCAAATTGTGAATTTAATGGTATACCATTGATGAGTGGTGCTGGAGCTGATAAAACATTACAAGTTGGTATTGATGGTTCTGCAAATAGTCAAATTACATTAGATGCTTCTTTATTTTCTGCAGCAAGTGTTGATGTCTTATTTAAGCCTAATTCAGGTACTGTTACATTAGAACAAATTGCTACTTCTTGTTCTACAACAGCTTCTGCTGGTGCTCAATTAACAAAAATTGATGCAGCTATTGCTAATATATCCGGACGTGTAACTTCAATTGGTGCTGCACAAAACAGAATTGAGTCTGCTATTGAATCAATAAGTGTACAATCTGAAAATATTTCATCTTCATTATCAACAATTAGGGATGCAGATGTTGCTGAAGAATCTTCAAGCTACATTAAGGCACAAATTCTTCAACAAGCTTCTGCAACATTACTTGCAACTGCAAATCAAACTCCAAGTATTGCATTAAATTTGATTTAAAGATTTGCAATTTGTAAATAATTGTAAAAAGTTCAATAAAAAATGTTATTGAATAAGAAAGATGTGGAATTTATTAACTATAGGAAGTAATGCAAGGATGCGTTTGTATGAAATGCCAGAAAGGAGTATGACATGGCGCTAACGATTAACACAAATCTCTCTTCAATGATTGTGCAATCAAATTTAAGTAAATCTACAACTTCATTGAATAAAGCAATTGAAAGAATGACAACCGGATATAAAATTAACCATGCTTCTGATAATGCTGCAGGTTATTCAATTGCAACAACTTGGGAATCTAAATTAAGTTCATTGGATATAGCAGCTGACAATGCTGCAATGGGTGCAGATTTATTAAAAACTGCTGAAGAAAACTATGGATTAATCACTAATCACTTACAACGTGTAAGAGATTTAACCGAACAAGCAGCAAACGGTACATATGGTGCTGATTCATTAGCTGCAATTAAGTCTGAAATTACTGCAAGATTAAATGAAATTGATAGAATTGCTGCAAATTGTGAATTTAATGGTATTGCATTAATGAGCGGTACAGGTACTGCTAGAACATTACAGGTAGGTGTTGATGGTACTGCTAATAGTAAAATTACGTTAGATGCATCATTATTTTCATCAGCATCAATTGCAACATTATTTAAAACTGGTGGTACAAATGCAACTGTAGATGGAGTAGCCAAAGCTTGTTCAGAAACAGCAACAGCTGGTAATCAATTAACTAAAATAGATGAAGTAATTAATACTATTTCTACACGTGTAACTTCAATTGGTGCCGCACAAAACAGAATTGAATCTGCTATAGAATCAATAAGTGTACAATCTGAAAATATTACATCTTCTTTATCAACAATTAAGGATGCAGATGTAGCGGAAGAATCTTCAAGTTATATTAAAGCACAAATTCTTCAACAAGCTTCAGCAACTTTGCTTGCAACTGCAAACCAAACCCCAAGTATAGCTTTGAATTTAATATAAAAGTTTGTGGGATACATTACCCTAAAAAAAGCAAGGACTTTTCAGCCCTTGCTTTTGCGTATATTTGACAATTATCTACGTGCGCCTTGTAGTTTCACTATTGAGGCGGAGCTGGATGTTTGAACACTAGCTTGTAGTATTCACCATGCAGCCGACCCAATGTCTAAGTGCGCTTTGTAGTTTCACTATTGAGGTTGACTGTTAGCATTTATACAAACTGGTAGTTCATACCAATGTCAACCGACAATATGCCTACGTGCGTAGCACTAGTCGTCAGCGTGACCAGCTGTTCCAAGAACGTCACGCATTTTGTGCATAACCATTTCTTTAACAGCAGTTCTACCAGGTCCCATGTACTCACGTGGATCGAATTTTTCAGGATGTTCGATGAAGAATTCTCTAATAGTAGAAGTCATAGCTAGACGTAAGTCTGTATCGATGTTGATTTTAGCTACACCGTGTTTAGAAGCATAGTTAAGCATATCTTCTGGAACACCTTGTGCATCAGGTAAGTTACCACCGTATTTGTTACATTTAGCAACGAATTCAGCAGGTACAGAAGAAGAACCGTGAAGAACGATTGGATAATCACCGAATCCAGCTTCTTTAAGAGCATCTTTAATTTCTTTAAGTCTATCGAAGTCTAATTTAGCTTCACCTTTGAATTTGTAAGCACCGTGAGAAGTTCCGATAGCGATAGCTAAAGAATCACAACCGGTTTGTTTTACGAATTCAACAGCTTCTTTTACGTTAGTATATTTAGCATCTTTAGCGTCTACGTTAACATCATCTTCAACACCAGCTAATTTACCTAATTCAGCTTCAACAGAAACTCCTCTTTCGTGAGCGTATTCAACAACTTTTTTAGTAAGAGCAACATTTTCTTCGAATGGGAATCTAGAACCGTCAATCATAACAGAAGAGAAACCGCCATCGATACAAGCTTTACAGATTTCAAAGTCTGCACCGTGATCAAGGTGAAGAGCTATAGGTACTGTAGTTGTAGCAAGAGCTGCTTCTACCAACTTGATAAGATAAGTTTGGTTAGCGTATTTTCTTGCACCAGCTGAAACTTGAAGAATGATTGGTGATCTTGTTTCTTCAGCAGCTTCTGCGATACCTTGTAAAATTTCCATGTTGTTTACGTTGTAAGCACCGATAGCGTAACCGCCAGCTAATGCTTTTTTGAACATTTCGTCTGTTCCTACTAATTTTCTTTCACTCATTTGAGTTCTCCTTTTCTAATATTTGGAATAAATTTTCGAATAAAATAAGTTTTAAGAACCCTCTTTTTCGCTTTATTTACTCCCTATTCTATAATTGTGTTTATATTATTTTACCCCTAAAAATTACTACAAATATGAATAAAAGTAAAGTATAACTTTTCATTTTTATTGCCATAAATAAAAAAATGTTGTAGAATTTGTAAAGATAAAAGGAGATGTGTGTAAATGCAAGTGTGTTCAGTTAATCAAACAAATTTCAGTGGTATAAAGTTGTCATCTAATGATGTTAAAAAAGTTAGATATGTTGTAAATCAGCTTGAAGAACAGGGGTATAGTTGTTTGGGTAAGCGGACATTTATTTGTAATAATACGGCAAATGACAAGGTGAACCTTGCAAAACAGATAAGAAGTAAAGCCAATTTTTTTGACAATTGTTTTGGTGCAATATTCTTACCTTGGAGTAAGGAAGCATACTTAATGTCTAATCCAATTGATGAACAGCTTATGTATCCTCTTGTTAAAGAATATGATAGTGGTGCTGTTTTAAATTTAGCTATATAATAAGGCTATTTGCCGAATCTTCTGTTTCTGCGTTTGTATTCTTTTACGCAGCTTGCAAGTGTTTCTTTGTCGAATTCTGGCCAGAATTTGTCTATGACAATAAATTCAGCATATGCAATTTGCCAAAGCAAATAATTAGAAACACGCATTTCTCCGCCTGTTCTGATTAATAAATCAGGATCCGGAATATTTTTTGTGTATAAGTGTTTTGAAATTGTGTCTTCTGTTATATCAATTTCGCCAGAGTCAAAAATTTCTTTAACAGCATGAACGATTTCAGCTCTGGAACCGTAATTAAAAGCAATTTGAAGATTTACACCCGTATTGTTTTTTGTTGTTTCAACAGAATTTTTAAGTATTTCTTGTAATTTTGGACTTAATTTTGTTGTATCACCAATGAAAGATATTACGACGTTATTTTCATGCATTTCTTTAAGTTCGTTTTTAAGAGTTTGTCCTAATAAATCCATCAAGAAATTAACTTCATCCGGTTTCCTGTTCCAATTTTCTGTTGAGAACGCATATACTGTTAAATATTTTATTCCAAAATCGTCGCAAGCTCTCATTGCGGCTTTTAGAGCATCAACTCCTTTTTTATGTCCTAATGCTGATGGTAAATTTCTTTCTTTTGCCCAACGTCTGTTACCATCCATAATTATTGCAACGTGTTTCAAATTGCATTCTTCAACGATTTCTTTTATATCTTCCATTCTTAATTCCTTAAATTTATTTCAGCTTTATTCATTTTTGAAATTTTCTAATAACTTAAATATTTCAAAAACAGGTTTTCTTAATTCTTTTACATCAATTTCTTCGTCTAATTCTAGCGTAATAGTTGGAATATTGTTTTCGATTCCAGCCCAAGTTCCGAAACTTCCGGGAGTAGGATATCCTATTGAAGCTTCTACCGGATATTTAATAATTTCAGAAATTCTTTGTGCGATATTTAATGCATCACCATCATAATTAACAACTTTATACGGAGCGTGTAATGTTAGAATTAATTTTGGTTTGAATTCTTCTATCACATTAATTAAAAACTTTGTTTCTATTTCGCTTGCCGGTTCTTGTCCGCCATAAAAATTGTTTTTTTCTGTAAGTTTCCAATTTTTAGTTGGAAAATTTCTGTTTAAATCAACTCCGTTTGCGTTTACACGAGTATTGCTTTTTATTCCGTCTGGATTTAAGCAAGGAATGAACAATAATTTTGTTTCTGTATTACTTTTTAAATATTCTTGAATTAGATATTTCCCTTGAGGCTCATCACCATGCATACAACCAATAACTAATACATTACAGTGATTTTTATTTTTTATTAAATCAATTGAGTTGCCATTTTTAGTTATTACCATTGTACAAAATTCCTATGGTTTAATTATTGATAAGACATAATCGTCTGTAAAATATTTATTGGCACAGTTTAGTATATCTTCCGGCGTAACTTTATGTAACATTTCTATCACTGACTTTTGATAATCAAAAGGTTTTCCCATAACTGAATAATATGCCAACATATTTGCTTGTTGCGAATTTGTTTCAGTAACAAATTGTTGTTTTCCTATTAAATTGTTTACTGCATTTTTTAATTCGGTGTCACTAACCGGAATTGTTTTAATTTTTTCAATTTCTTCTTTAAAACCAGCGATAGATGTTTTTATATTTGAAGGTTCTGTGCCAATGTATATACTAAAAACAGCGGCCTTTTTGTGCGTTTCGTAAGATGTTCTCACGGTATAAGCTAAACCTTTTTTTTCTCGAAGCTCTAAAAATAATCTTGATGAAAGTCCACTTGCGCCTAATATTACGTTCATTAACATTAATACAGGGTATTCTTCACTACCAATTGTAGGAGTTATCCAACCTTGAATAATTTGAGCTTGATTTGCATCTTTTTTTATAATTTCTGTATATTCTTGTTTGATTGAGTTTGGCTTAGTAATGTTAGATTCGATATCAATTGAATTTGGAATATCGCCTAAATATTTTTCAAGTAAAGTTTCATCAACATCACCAACCAATGCTAAAGTTTTATTACTTTTATTAAGTATATTATTATAAGATTTTTTTACTTCTTTACTGTTTATATTGTCTAATGATTCTAAAACTTTTGTATAACTGTTTCCATAATAATGGTTTTTATAAATAGTTTTTGTAAATAAATCTGAAACTTTAACTTTGGCGGAATCTAGTTCTGCAGTTAATTCCCCTTTAAGTTTAGTTCTTTCTTTGTCAAATTCTTCAAATGTTGAATTTAGAATTACATCTCTAAGAATTTCTAATGCTTTTTCAAAATCTTCATTTAAACAAACGAATCTGAAACGCAAATAATCCAATTTCATTTCAGTAGAAAAATCAATAGCATTTTCGTCTAAGATAGTAGAAAGTTCTTCGGATGAATATTTTTTTGTTCCTTTAAGAAGGAGTCTGTTCATTAATGAATATTCACCAGAAATTTTTTCGGGTTCAACTATTGATAAATTAAGTGTTAAAGCAACACGAGGTGTGTTTTTGTTCTGTTTTACACAGACTTTGATATTGTTTTTTAAAATTAGTTCTCTCATACTATAATTAAATCACAAAAATAAATTTTGGTATCAAATTGTAAATTAAATATTGAAAAAAGCATGTTTATGGTAAAATTTTGTTGATGAATATTATTGAAGTAAGAGATGGGTTTATAAAATTTGATGCTAATGATGATGTATTTTTGTCTTCATTTGTATTGATTAATGATGAAAGTAAAAAATATGTTGCTCAGGTTATGCAGTTAACGAGTGTTGCAGGAAAGCATGTAGCTTGTGCAAAGATATTGTTTCTTTTTGATAATGGATTACAAATGTATGACAATACAATTCCTTCAAAAAGTGCTGAAATTAAAGATTTTACTTTTAATATATTAAATAACTCAATAAATGCAAAAGAGCCAATAATAGCCGGAGTTACCTCTAAAAAAGATATTAGTATTATTGTCGATTCTTCTGCGTTTAATAATAAAATGATTGTTAGTATAGATGATAAAAAAAATAATAATATATTAGTAAGAAATTTATCAAAACAATTTAATAATATTAATAAAAATGTAGTAATAATTGACACGTTAGGTATTATTGAAGCAAATAAATATATAGCGGGCAAAGATTTTAAATTACCATTGGATACTGCATCTTTGAATTTTATGTATGAAGATTGTTTAAATGATGCAACTGCTGATAGTAAATCAATGATTATTGATATATTTAAAGACTTGGCAGAATATTCAAAAACAGTGCCGTTTCTACCATTTAAGGTTTTAAAATCAATTGTTGTAGAAATGGTTGATAAATCTCATATATTTAAACTTTTGGTTCTAAAAAATAAACTTATTAAATTTGATAAATTAGGTTATTTTGCCGCAAATAGCGAAGAAGTAAATATTATAGATAAAATTTTGACATCAAAGTGTTCAATAATTGATTTGTCAAAATTAGATATAGCGTTTCAAAACAGATATTTAGCATATATTTATGAAAAATTAGAAACAAAAAAAGATGTTCAAGTTGTTTTAGAATTATCAAATACGACTTCTAAAAAGAATTTAAAGAATATAATGTTGAACGAAAAAGTTTCTACAATATTTTTTACACATTCTAGGTTTAAATATTTGAATGATATAAAAAATCACTTTGATAATTTTATAATAGAACCATCAATAACAAATAATCAAATTTTTAAAGTTTATAGTTCGTTTTTGAGAGCTATGAAGACAGGTGAGTATTTGATAGCAGGTGAGGGTGTAAATTACATACCTGTAATTTCTCAAGTTAAGATTATAGATCAATTTATTCCGAACATAAATGTGTTAGATAAAAATGTTGTAGAAGATGATTTAACAGAAATTAATCCTCTTGAGAAAAAAGTAGAAACAGAATCTGTGGAAAACATTGAAGTGTTGGATAATGCTTCAGAACCTATCATTGAAGATGGTAATATTACCCAAAACGCAATTGCTTGCATTTCTAATGAATCAGATGTTGGGTCAGATTTATTAGAAGAAAATAATGTTGTTAATACTGAATTGCCGGTAGAATCATCAGAAGAGGTTTTATCTGGCGAAGAATGTGATGATATAAATGATGAGTCGGTTTCTTTTGAAGAAAATACTGATAACAATGATTTAGAGTTACTTCAAGATGAAGAAGTGGAAGCAGATATTCCTGATATTATTGAAACAAATGAAGTTGAAGAACCGTGTATTTCAAAAGAAGAGATTATTGAAAATATTGATAGAAAATCGGAAGCTGTAATTGCTGATATTACAAGTGATACATTATCTGAACCAGAGAACTTGTTTGATGATACAGAAGAATTAGAAAACTTTGAAGACAAAGATGATATAAAAGTTGAATCGAATTTTGAACCTTTAGATAATAGTAGTTCTGATGACAGTTTTTTGGAATTAGATGATGAAAATAGTAATTCAGAACAGGTTTACGAAATTGTTAATGACAATGATGAGCAAGAATTAATTTCAGAATTTTCAGAAGAAAATGACAATCAAGAGTTTGTTCCAGAAGTTATAAATGGTGATAATAATGATTTAATAGATGAATATGTTCCTTTAGAAAATGAATTAACAGAAGAAGTTTTATTAGAAGATGCTCCTATTGATATGAGTGATTCTGAAATAATTGATTTTAGTAAAGAAGATATAAGTGAAAATGAAATTGTAGAACAAATATCTATGGTGGATGAGTTTGATTCGTCAAATGAGTTAGAAGAATTGGATTTAGTGGCTTCAGAGTATGATACTCAGTTGCAATCTGAATTAGCTGATGACAATGAAATTATAGCTGATGACAATGAAATTAATTTAGTTGAAGAAACTTCTGATACAGAAAATATTGAATCAGATAATAATGAAGAAGTAGAAATACCTGATGGTGTTGATTTTAATTTTGACGAAGAACAACAAAATGATGAAATTGTTGATGAACTTTCTGATGATAATTTACATGAGATGGATCTTCAAGAAGAATTGATGCCATTAGATGAAGATTCAGATAATTTAGAAGAAATTGTGGAGCTAGATCCTTCTGATACTGATGCTAACGACATTGTTGTAGATATTGCAGAAGAAGATGAATTATCAGAAAACATTGATGAATTAATAGTTCAGGATGTTGATAAAGTGTTTACAACACGTAAGGAAGATGATATATCAGAGTCTGATTTAGATTTTATCGATGAATTAAATAGTGATGGTGGCGATGATATTCTACAAGAAACGTCGGATGATGGTAATATTTTAGAAGAATTATCAGAAATGAATGATGATGGAATTTTAGAACAGCCACAAAAAATAACTGAATTAAAAGAACAAAACGATGAAAATAATGATATACTAGAAACAAAAAATTCAACAACTCCAATTGTTCCTGTTTATGATGCTGAAATACCGGAAGAAGATGTTGTGAAAAGTGATCCAATTCAACAAGGTGATACTGTAGTGCATGCAAAGTATGGAACCGGACTTGTAGAAAAAATGATTAAGTATGGTAATAAAACATTGTTTTCAATAAATTTTGATAATGTTGGTAGACGTTTGCTTGATCCTACATTAACAGAATTGAAAAAAGCTTAATATAAAAAGTGTCGAAAAATAATTCGACACTTTTTTATTGCAATAATTTTTATATATACTTCTAGTTGTTGCTTAAAACTAATCTGAATGTAGCTAAGTTTTTAATTGATAACATTTTGTGTTTGTTAGCTTGTTTTTCAGAAATAGCAAATATTCTGCAAATTCTTTGAATTTCTTCAATATCTTTTCTTGAATCTAATCTATATACGTTTTTGATTGGGTCTGCGATAACTGACATTGTAGCGTTTAATTCTTCTTCTTTCATTATTTAATCCTTATTAAAATTCTCTTATGTATATATAAAGTATTTCATTATAAAAAAATTGCCTTTTTTCTTTTATAATGTTAAGTTATATTAAGCAAATTGTTTGATAATTTAGGTTGAAACCCTTGTTGTTATTGCGAAATAAAAGTGTTTATAGTATGTTATTTGTGTGGTAGAAAATGCTTTAGATTTTAGTGTAATATTGGAGAAGTGCGGAGTCGGTAGTGAGGCTACGTCGGTTGTGCTTGCAAATATTCAAGCCGAAGAAGAGTTTATTGGTGATATAAACGGATTTTATGAGTATTTATTGGTAAATATTCGTGAGCCGGATTTACTCTATGGAATTATAAAATTAGCTGATTCACATAAAGATGCTAAAATATTGTCGAAGTTATTAGATATTTTGTTACTTAAAACAATTGATAAAGAGAATTATGATGAATATATAAATGTCCGAGTTTTGGTAGCGAAGGCTATTGCAAATTATAAAGACACGTCGACGGTTGGTGTTTTATTATATTGCCTGAATAACAAAAATGAAAATTATAAGGTTAGATTGGCTTGTGCAGACGCTTTAGGGCGTATCGGTGATAGATTTGCTGTAGAGCCGTTGATAGATGTAGTTAGTGACGAAGATGAAAAATCAATTTATGTAAAAGAGTCGGCAACTTTTGCATTGGGGTTATTAGGTGATATGAGTGCAATAGATCCGCTGGTTGCAATTATGGAAGCTAAACAGGGGCTTTTGGGAAAATTTTCATTTTTAAAAGAACGTATAGTAGAAGCTTTAGCGAAATTAAATCCAAATAATACGAAAGTTTTAAGGGTGTTGAAAAATTCACTTATGGATTCTGCGCCGATGGTAAGAATAAATGCTATAGAAGGACTTATGAATAGTGATTTTGAAGAAGCACCAAACTTAATCAAATCAGCTTTACATGATGAAGATGAAGAAGTGCAAAAAAATGCACTAATTGCACTTTATAATATTTATGGCAGAGATATTTTGGATGAAGTCATATCATTACCTGGTTATAGCGAATTCTTAAAGAAAGAAGCGAAAAACTTAATAGAAGAATATGAAGATGGTGAGGATGTATAGAGTATTATGAAAAAAGCAATAATTTTATTATCAGGTGGCTTAGATTCTTTAGTTGCACTAGGATATCCTCAAAAAGAATATACTATAGAATTGGCATTAACTTTTGATTATGGGCAAAAATCCGTAAAACAAGAAATTGAAGCATCAAAAAAGTTAGCGCAATATTATAGTGTTAAGCACAAAATAATAAAACTTGATTGGTTAAAAGAAATCTGTAAAACTGCTCTTGTTTCTGATAAAGATATTCCAACTGAAGATTTGGGTACGCTGGAAAGTGCTGCATCTGTTTGGGTCCCAAATCGAAATGGATTGTTTTTAAATATTGCAGCTTCTTTTGCTGACTCATTCGGGTTTGATTATATTTTGTTTGGTGCAAATAAAGATGAGGGTACAACTTTTCCGGATAATACTGAAGAATTCCGCAAACATGTTTCAGAAGTTTTTGAAACCTCAACTCTAAAGAAGCCTAAAGTCGTTGCACCCTTGATTAATTACTCCAAGGATGATATAGTAAAAATTGCGATGCAGAATTCAATGCCGTTGGAGTATTTACACAGTTGCTATTCGTCTGGTGATAAGCATTGTGGTAAGTGTGAGTCTTGCAGACATTTGAAAAATGCATTAATAAAAAATAATGGGGAAAAATATATAAAGATTTTATTTGAGTGAGCTTATGAAAACAAAATTAATTGAAGAAGAGATAAAATATATTGGTTCTCAATTAGCACCACATTGGATTTATAAAAATTTTAAACTTCAAGGTGATGCAATTGTTGCATTTATTGGAGAATGTGAAGTTAAGTTGACCGAAATGGTTGATATAGAAGATGTTATAAACAATGAACCGATATACAGTAAATTGATGTTAAGTTTTATAACGGAGCAATTTGGTGTAGAACTTGTTGAAGGTGTTTTTAGACAAAGACTTTTGATTTGTATAATAAAAGAATTGCTAGAGGAACGTGGTGTTTTTGTTGTTAGAAAAGGTGATGATTTGATGATAAATAATAGAAAATTATCAGTCTCTATTGCTACAAAATCAACTACGTCAATTCTTATTCATACAGGTCTAAATATTTTATCAGAAGGAGCTCCGGTAAAGGCTTCCGGTTTGACAAGTGAATTAGGTATAAATGATATAAAAGAATTTGCAATTGAGGTTATGAAGCGTTATTCGGAAGAAATTGAGGATATAAAATTAGCAAGTACTAAGGTTCGTGGAGTATAAGATGGGGAAACAATTTGGTTATAAAAAATATATGAAAAAAGAAGCACAGAAAGATGATTCTTTGATAAAAATATTTGTTCTTTCATTTTTTGGAATGCTTCTCGTTTTTACATTTTTAATAAAATCATTTTCACCTTCAGTTGATACTTCTATAGGTGATTATCAACAAGAAATATCAGATTCTCAGCAAGATGAAACAAAAAAAATTGTAGATGATAGATTATCAATGATTCAAAGTGAAGATCAAGGAAAGAGTTTTTCTGATTTAATGAGTAAGGCTGATGATGTTCAAAAAGATACTTCTCAAAGTAATTCTAATCAAAATGTAGTTGTTGATAATTCTAATCAATCAAAAGAAGATAATGTAGAAAACGTACAACCGGTTGCTCCAAAACCCGACCCAGTTTATAAAGTTTATGTTGGTACATACACTTCTGCAGAACAAGCAAAAGTTGCAAAAGAAATAATTCAAGAATCTGGTAATGGATTGAATCCTATTGTTAAGTGTATAGGTTCAAACAACTATACATTACAAGTAGGACTTTTCAAAAGTAAACAAAGTGCTGAATCTTTATTGTATACTGTTCAACAAAACCATTTACCAGGAAGAGTTGTTCAAGAATATTAAGCTTTGAAAATAAATCTTTACATCGTGCAATATTTTGATTAATTTTTCAAAGTTTGTGATACATTATAATAAGAAATCCGTTATGGGGAATTAAGACTATCATAGATTAGTATAGGAGATATTTGATGCCTAATTATTTGACGAAGGAAGAGATAAGACAGTGGAGAAGCTCACTCGAAAAAATAACACTGGAAGAATTTGCTGCCAGATTGGGAAAAGAGGTTGAAGAAAGTAAACCGACTGAAGATGTAGTTGATATTGTTATGAAAAAAGGTACTTCTTCAAATACAAACTCTAAAATGAATGATGGTTTTTCACAAATTGCAGAACGTGCATTTGAACGTGAACGTCAAATTTCTCATACACCGTTTTCGATTGGTAGAAATGAATTATTGAATAAAAAGAAGGTTCAAGAAATAGAATCATCTAAAAATGAACAAGATATAGTTTTACCAAAAAAACAAGAAGTCAAAGAAGTGGCTCCTTCTGTTTTGGAAACAGTTGATGATTTTGTTGCTCAAAAAGATATTCAAATAACATTAAAGCGTTCACTTACAGACAGGGAACAAATGGTTTTTGATTATTTTTTGAATAATATTGGTAAAACTGTTTATGCAAAGGATTTAGCTAGTCTATTAGATTTACCAAGAGATTATATTTATAAATACATAAAAAATCTACGTGCAAAAATTGAAGGTGACAATTTGAAAAATGTACCTTCTGGTGGATTTGTTTTAACAGAGTAATATATGAGAGTTGTTAATCTTCTTGAATTTTTGAATACGACAAAAGATTTGTACACATTGCGTTATGCAAAATGTGATGATGAGCTTGTGAATTTTCTCGATTTAATGACAGAAGATGAACAATTTACTCGTAGAATTGACTTAGGTTTGGTTTACGTTAATCAAAAAACATTCGATAGTTATACTATTGTTGATGGCATAAATCGAATATTGTCTTTATCTTTGTTGTTGCATGCTGTTTGTGAATGTTATAAAAAGACGACTGTTCAAAATGATAAAGCGATAAATACTATAAGGAAAAAATATTTATTACATGGTGGACGATCTAAGCTAAGATTGAATGAAAAAGATGCTATTATTTACAATAAAATAATTAATGGTGAAAGATTATCCGGACACGAGAAACAATCAAGAATGTTTATTTTGCTTCATAATTTTTGGTCTCAAATTAAATCTGAAAATCTTCAAGCTGCGCAAATTTTCACAATGTTAAAAAAAATTGAAATTACATTAGTTGAAACCGAAGGTGTTTCAAAAAGAAATCTTTATTATAAGTTAAATGAGAACAAGAATATAAATCAACTTGATTTGATAGGTGATTATCTCGCAGAAAATGGTTTAGATAATGAATGGAATAATATTAAAAATAAATATTTCTTAAATGAAGATGAAGTTTGTGTGTTTTTAAGAGATTTCTTTATTACTAAGTTTAATTACAAAAAGTTTAATTCTGAGCGTTTGTATGAGAGTTTTGTAAATTATTTTGAAACAATGATGCAATATATTCCTGAAGATGAAATTTTAAAAAGGATGAAAAATTCGGCTCTATTGTATCATAATATTATTAATGTAAATTTTGAAAATGATGAAGTCAAATCGGCATTTATTAATATTAAAAAATTAAATGGTCAAGATACTTATGCGTATATATTAGATGTTTATGATGATTTTTCTAAGAATAATATTAGTGAATCCACTTTTATTGAAATTTTAAACACAATAGTTGAATATCTTAGTAATCGTAATAAAAATGATAATAATATTGGTTTTAATGAATTAATTCAATATTTAAACGCATTTATTACTTGTAAATAATATGTATCGGAAAATATATTAACAATAATTTTTTTAATCGTTTTATACTAATAGTAGGGATTAAGTATGATTGGATTATGGAGGTTTATGATGGCCGGAAAATTAGCCTTGCAAAATTATTGTCAGCAAGCATTTGATGAACTTTATATTGTAGATTCTATTGTTAATATGACAAAAAGCTCTTGTATGGAACATGAATTTAACGGACAGTATTATGGTGCAAGCTGCGAATGTTCAAAAAAATTAAGCGCAGAACGAAACAACTATATCAACATGCTGACTATTTTGTCAGAACGTATTTCGAATATTATTCATCTTAACGGGCTTATTGAGAACGAAACTCTTTTACAAGATAACTCCAACGATTGCTGCTGATAAATAACAACTCAATGTACCACAAATCAGTGCTCTTAAACCTAATCTTGCAAGATTTTTCTTTTGGTTTGGTGCAAGCTCTCCGATACCACCAATTTGAATTGCAATAGAACCAAAATTACCGAAACTGCAAAGTGCAAAACTTGCAAGCATAAAACTTTTTGGAGTGATGATATCAGCAACGTGAGTTAATCCGACATAAGCAACCATTTCATTAAGTACAAGTTTTGTACCCATTAAAGCACCTACTATTGAAGCATCTTTGAGCGGTACACCAATAATAATTGCAAATATTGCGAATATTTTACCTAATATTAATTTTAGTGATAAGTGGCTTAAGAATGCTAAGTGAGAACATCCCGGAATATATTTGTAACAGAACATACCGCCTAAACCTAAAATCCAATCAATGAATGCAACAAGTGCAACTAGAGCTAGAATCATTGCTGTAACATTAATTGCAACTTTCATACCTTCTGAAGCACCGTTTGAAATTGCTTCAAAAACATTTGCGAAAGTTCTTCTTTTTGAAATTCTAATATTATCTCTTGTTTCCGGCTCAGCTGTTTCAGGGAATACAATTTTTGTTAAAATCATTGCTCCAGGGGCAGCCATAACTGATGAGGCAAGAATATAATGAGCTGGAATTCCCATTCCAATGTAAATCGGCATTATTGCGCCCGATATACAAGCCATGCTACCTGCCATTGATGCTAATAATTCAGAGCGGGTAAGTTTTTCTAGATACGGTTTAATCATAATTTGCGCTGTAATTTGACCAACAAAAGAACTTGCTACGTTAGAAAGAGCTTCAGCACCTGAAATGTGCATGATTTTGTTCATTGCTTTGCCTAAAATTGCAACGACCCTTTGCATTATTCCGTAATAGTAAAGAATATTAACAAGTACCATCATGAATATATTTGTACAAATGAGTTGAACTGCAAAAATACTACTACCAGCTCCAAATAATTCTTCTAATCTCATGTTTTTAAGTAGAGGTCCAAAAACAAATAAACCACCTTCTGTCGCAAATTCAAGGATTTTTTGAATAAAAAGACCTATCATAAGAAACATTTTTTGCCCGATTGGAACCTTAAATATAAAAACTGCTAATAAAACTTGTAGTAAAAACCCCATGCCTACAGTTTTATAATTTATTGCTTTTCTATTATTAGACATCATAAAAACAATTAAAAATATTACAACAATCCCAATAAGACCAACAAATCTTTCCATTTACACTCCTTGATAAACTATTATGGGACAATAATATCATAAATATTAAAAAAACTCTATTAAATTAATAATCTTTTTATAAGCATTCAATAATTCATCAGGATTACTTCAAGCTAAACACTTTCGCAATGATATAGTGTAAATGCTACTAATAGAATGTATTATCTTAATTTACAAATACATCATCCAATAATTTTATTCTAAATTGATTTCCAGCTGGAATAGATACATGTCCGCCTTTAGAGAAGAATGCGCAAATAGGAGATGTCAAAGTGTTTAAACCCAGACATATCGTTCCATATGCGAAAGGAAATGGTGATAGTAATAGTGTAGAACCTTCTCCGCCCAGATTAATTGTTAAGGTCATCATTTTGTTAAACATTACTCTACCCCAATTTCCTTTTTGGTAAGTGGTTTTTAAATATGTTCTGTTACCTTTAATATTGTTAAGAAAAATCATTTTGTCGTCAGCTCTTGTGATGTAAGCATTTATAGGAATTGTTTGACCTTTGTAAACCATTTTTTTAACTCTGATTACTACAAGTCCGCCATTACAAGTTATCTGTGGTTGGTGAACTTCTATAATTTCACCATAAAAAACTGTATTGGCTGGGATTGTATACTTTCTTTTTACTATTGGTTCTTTTGTGTAGAATTTAACAGAGTTTCCTTTGGCTAACCAATCATTAATTTTTGTTGAATTAACAACATTTATAGTAGTTCCCCTACTAATTTTTATATTACCGGAAAGTGCCTTTGGTAATGAGTAATCAGGCTCTTTAGTTGGTATATTTATTTCTTTGTTTACTGCTTGTTGTGTTTCGTTTTTTTCAGAATTATTGTATTTAGAAATTTCCGGAAGAATTGGAAGTAGTTCTTCTGAATCTTCTGTATGCGTGTCTTGTTGTAATTTTGTTGAGTTATAATTTTTTCTAATATCATCATCAACAGTCATGTCTAGGTCAAAAGCAAAACAACCTTGACATGATAATAATATTATTAAATAAAATATTACAAAGTTTTTCATATTTTGAATGATAACATAAAAGCTAAAAGATACACTCCTCTTTTGATATGAGGTGATTTAAAGAATTTTTTTTGCTAAAAATTTAATTAATTGTAACAAATTTGTCACAAACTAGCAAATATATTTTTGTTTTGTTTTAAGATAAGTGTGTAGACAGAAAATTTAGATTGGAAGAAAGAATGAATATCAATTTAATGTCAAAAAATACCATAGGTATTGACAACCAACAAAATAAATTGCAAAAGAAGCAATTAAATTATTTAAATAATAAGTGGGGTGTGTCTTCGACGAGTCAGGGAATTTCTTTTAAGAAGAAAGGTGTTCCAGAGATAGCATCCAGAATAATAGATAAAACATCAAAACGTGCCACTGAGGATAAGAGTATTAAAGAAAAGATACTAGCCAGTGGCCGTTTTGGTAAAATGCTGAATTTTATTTTAGAAAATGAAGTATTAACTCAGGCTGGTATTACGTTTTTAATTGGTTGGGCTTTAAGAGTTCCAACAATTATGTCATTACCTGAATGGTTGGGTGGTAAACATAAAGAAGATAAAGCTTTAGCAGCAGCTCATTCCGGTTCATCTGTTACAATTGGTGTGTTGTCAGCTTGTTTGTTAACATTACCTATTAATAGAGGTACTCGTTATGTAAAAGAAGCTTTATATAAAAATTTGAATCCAAAAATTATGAAAGAAAGACATCCTCAACTAGACATAAATTCTATGAAGGATAAAACAGGCAAGTTACTAGATAAGTCTTTCTGGAAAAATGCTGATGGTAAAGCATTTTATGAAGATGTTAAGACACCTATGACAATGTCTAGACCAAAATTCTTATCTGAAATAGCAGATAGTACATATAAGTCTCGTGGAATTGATATTGATATGTCAGCAAACAAGGGTAAAAACTTATATGAATATACTACTAAAAAAGGTACAAAACTTGTTGATGAACTTGGGTTGGATGATTTATGTATTGCAATAAAAGATGAAGGAATGGGAACAACTGTTAAAGGCTTAAGTGATACTAATTTCTTTTCTCTAAAATATATTGATAAAGATTATTTACTTGAAACTTTAAGAAAATCTAAATCAGGAATTGATGAGTCAACAGTAGTTAAAGATAATAAAGTACTTCATCCAAAAAATTGGAAAATGAAGAATGGTGAAAATGCTAATGTAGATTTATACTTGTCAGATTTTAGAGAAACTGCGGAAGGTACTCCTGTATATACTGGTAAAAAGAGACTTGAAGCAAATGGTATTCAAAAATATATAGCATATCAAAGAAATGGCGAAAATGGTGGCTTAGGTACAGAAATAACAAATGAAATGTTAAAGGCTGACGCTAAGAACGACACTCAAGATAAAACAATAGGTTGGTTAGTTGATATAGTAACAAGAATTCCTATGGGATTGTTAACAGTTGCAATGATACCAAGTATATTGAATCTGTTTGATTTGAAAAAGGGTTCCGATAAAAATATTCAAAAAGAAGTGGCTATAGCAAAAGAACAAAATGTTGATAATATAGCAAATAAAAAATTAAATGAAGCTGAAAATTCTAAAAATGTAGAGAACAAAAATGTAACTGTTCAATCTAATGCTCCAACTTTTAAAGGAAAAGGAAATTCTAAAAATAGTTTTAATTTTATAGATAAATTTTTAGGTAAAAATTATAGTTTTAAAATGTTAAACAGTGAAAAAGTTCGTAATAGTGCTGAGAATTTTAGAAAAACTTTTAAAATGGATATGACACAAGTTATGACTATTTTGGGTTCCTTTTTAACAAGTGGTTCTTATATTGTAGGTACATTAACAAATGATAAATTAGATAAGGATAGAAGAAAAACACTGGCAATTAACCAATTTTTAGGTTTTCTTATCCCAACATTTCTAGGTGTAGCAGTTAATAAAAAACTTGATAATAAAGTAAAAGGATATACATACGATTTTGTAAACCAACAAATTCAAAAAATTAAATTAATGGAAGCTAATGGTAAAATAGAAAGTAAAAATGCTGAAAAATTAATTGATAATGTAATCAAAGCCAAAAAAGGTATTCCGGTATTAGCTAAATTAACAGTATTTGCAATGATTTATCGTTATTTAACTCCTGTAGCTATTACACCAATTGCTAACTGGATGGGAGATCATATGAATGATTTTATGGTGAAAAAAAATGCCAATAAAAATAATGAAAAAAATTTAAATGACACTAAAAAAGTAGCGTAAAAATGTTATAATATATAAAAAAATAAACTGTACAATAATTAGTGCAGTTTATTTTTTTATTAAAAATCTTTTTTCTAATAATTCATAATAAGAATAATTTTGAATAATTCAAATTTATTTTTATTATATAATTTTCTTATGGAATTTTGTTATTTAGAAGAGATTGATTCTACAAATAAATATGCTAAAGAAAATATTAAATATTTGTCTGATATGACTGTTGTTTATACTTATAATCAGACAAATGGGCGGGGACGATTAGACAGAAAATGGGATAATACGGGAGCTGATAATATCTATGCTTCTATTGTTTTGAAGCCTTCTTCTGTAATGAAAGAAGTTTATTCAAATTTAACCCAATATTTGTGCGTCGTTTTAGCAAAAACTTTTGAAGAATATAATGTTGTTCCAAAAATAAAATGGCCAAATGATATTCAAATTAACGGTAAAAAAATCTCTGGAATTTTAGCGGAAGGTGTTATTGAAGCCGGAAAATTGGAAGGTTTAGTCTTAGGATTTGGTGTAAATCTTAATTCAAAGATAGAAAACTTATCTATTATTAATCAGCCTGCAACATCTTTAGATGTTGAAACAGGGGAATTTATAGATAAGAAAATTTTCTTAAAAAAACTTTTAGATAAATTTTGTTTGATGTATGATAGATTTATAGAGGAAGGCTTTATTTTAATAAAAAATGATTATGTAAATAGAGCCGGATTTCTTGATAAAGATATTAAAGTTAAGGTTTTTGATAAAGAAATCTGTGGAAGAGCAATTGGTTTAACAGAAGATGGAGCCTTAAAATTAATTGACAAAGATAATAAAGAACACGTACTTTTAATAGGAGATATTTTATGAATGAATTATTTGCACAAGGTATTGCCGTAATGTGCATTGGTATGGGAACAGTTCTTGCATTTTTATGCATAACTATTCTTTCAATGTTTACTATGTCAGCAGTTGTAAGAAAATTGAATACAATTTTTCCGGAAGTTATTCCACAACCGGCTGGTGGTAGAGCAAAAAAATCTTCTGCTTCAGATGATGCAGATATTGCTGTAGCTGTTTTAGCGGCTTTGTTTAAGAAATAAATTTAAGTGAATAGTGATTTGTGAGTTGTGAATAATCTCATTTACTATAAATAATCTAAAAATTCTTACTGTTCACTATTCAATCTTCACTGTAATAAAAAAGAAAGGGTATAAAAATGACAAAACTAATTAAAGTTATGGATACATCATTCCGTGACGGTTTTCAATCAATTTACGGCGCAAAGGTTTTAGTTGAAGATTTTATTCCAGCGCTTCAAGCAGCTGTAAATGCAGGTTTGAAACACTTTGAAACAGCAGGTGGTGCTAGATTTCAAGCTCCAATATTTTTCTGTAATGAAAATGCTTTTGAAACTATGGATAAAATTAGAGCAGCTGTTGGTCCTGATGTTAAACTACAATCTTTAGCAAGAGGTGTTAATGTTGTAGGTCTTAACTCACAACCACGTGATATTATTGACTTGCACGCAAAAATGTTTGCAAAACACGGTGTTAACGTAGTTAGAAACTTTGATGCTTTAAACGATGTAAACAACTTAGTTGATTCTGCAAACTCTATTAAAAAATATGGTATGCAACACGAAGTTACAATTACAATGATGGAACTTCCTTATGGTTGTGAAGGTGCTCACGACGTTGCATTCTACGAAAGAGTATTAAGAAATATCTTAGATTCAGGATTACCTTTTGATAGCTTGGCATTCAAAGATGCTTCTGGTACATCTCATCCAAGAAAAGTTTATGAAACAGTTAAAATGGCTCGTGAATTATTGGGTCAAGATGCTCATATCAGATTCCACTCTCACGAAACAGCAGGTACCGGTTTAGCTGCATATTTAGCTGCTCTTGATGGTGGTGCTGATGGTATCGACTTAGCTATGAAACCTGTTTCTGGTGGTACAGGTCAACCTGATATTATTTCTATGTGGCATGCTTTGCGTGGTACTGAATATGATTTAGGTGTTGATATTAAGAAAATCATGGAAACAGAAGAAATCTTCAAAGAATGTATGAAAGATTATCCAATCTCTCCAATTTCTTTGGCTGTAAACCCAATTCTTATTCAAGCTCCACTTCCAGGTGGTGCAACAGCTACAACTGTTAACCAATTAAAAGATATGGGTATGTTAGATAAATTCCCTAAACTTATTGCTAACATGAAAGAAGTTGTTGAAAGAGGCGGTTTTGCTACATCTGTAACTCCTGTTTC
>CAKVIN010000024.1 GCA_934754425.1 uncultured Candidatus Melainabacteria bacterium
ACTACGATTTACGAGAAGTTAATGGACAAAAAGTGCTACATTTTGAAGGACTCAAATCAAATATTTCCGGTGCCGGTGTTGGAAGCAAATTAGTACAAGAATTAGTTAACCTTAGCAAAGAACTTGGTGCAGAAGGCAGAGTTGTCGCAACTGCTAGCCCAATGATGTCACCAAATGGTAAATTAACAAATCTGGGCTTTTATTACAAGCTTGGATTTAAAGCCACTGATGCCACAAAAGATGCAGAAATAAGACAACTTCTTGCAGAAGGCAAAGAAATCCCTATAAGCTTAAATGTCTTTACAGATATTGAATTAACACCGGAAGGTATTATTAGAAATACATTAAAATCAAAAGAAGCAAAAAAATTAGAACCTATGCAAAAGCAATATCCAGAAATTGCAAATAGTATAATTGAAGAATATGCTGGTAAATTAAGTAATGAAGAAATTATAGAAAAAATTGGTAATGCTATTTCTGAAAAGATTAATGAAACATTACCGCCAGTTCAAGTTGTTAATTACACTCCAAAAGTTGAAATAGAAATGCCTATAAATGAAACACGCTTCGATAACGGGAATAAAACTCTTGATGTCAATTTGCCGGATGGAGTTACAGAAGGCGTAACTATGCCTACTAAAATTAAGGCAGAATTAGGTACTACATCTATTCATTTAGCAAACGAATACAAAGAAGCACTTGACACATGTGTAGAACAAGCTCAAAACACATTTGGAGCAACAAAACTATCAACTGTAAAAGAAGTAAGCACAAGACCAAAAGGTGCTGCATCAATTGAACCTAAACTTGAAAAAGGTTTAAGAAAAAGTGGACATCTTGATTATAACGCAGCTAAAGAATGTATTGGAGATGCAGTTGGTGCAAGAATCATTACCAAAAATTTAAGAAAATTAAGCGATAAAGAAATTACAGATCGCATAAACAATATGAAGGTCGATAATAAACCTTTGACAACTGAACAAAAAGAATTGTTAAAAAAATACATCTATGAAGAAAAATTTGACTCAGATGCTAAAAAGCTCGAAGGCTTTTATTTGTATGAACAATTTACCAGACCACTTGTTGAAGAAAGAACATCCGAAGTTGTTAATGAATTATTGTTATCAATGACAAAATCCATGATGATAAAAAAAGGACTAACAATTGAACAAATTGAAAAAGAAGGTATTTTGACAGATAAAAACCTGTTAGAGCGTTTAAAAACTGATAATAGTATTGAACCATTAGAAGTATTACAAGTTAACAATTACACAGGATTATATGGATTACCTGAATTTACGGTAGAACAAATATCCGCAATTGAAAATATTATAAGCCGCAACAATGGAATTGTTTATACTAGAGCTGATATTGGAGATAATTTATACACAAATACCGGTTACACATCACCAGAAGAAGTTTTAAAAGCTAATAATGGAGATAAATTACCAAAATCAATAAAATCGTCCGGTTACAGAACCGCACAAATGAATGTTGTGTTCAAAAATGGTACTCTCGGCGAAATCCAATATCGTGGAGAAGAAACGAACAAAATTGGTGAATACGAACACATTGCATATGATTTAAGACAAGGTAAAAATACGCTTGGCCCATTATTCAATGATTTTAAAGAAGCAATATCCAAACTTTCACCGGAAGAATACTCCGAATATAATAATTATCTAGAAGCATGTTATAATTATTACAATAGAATAGAACTTGGATTACCTGCGAATAAACCGAAATTGCCATCAAAATTTAATCCGATATTATCAGAAGAAAACATGAAAGAACTACACGATAAAAACGAAGCTAGGTTAAAGGAATTAAAGAAAGACTTTAAAGAAGGAAAAATCCGATAGCAAGGAGTAACAAATGACAAAAATCAACAACTTAAATAACATAAATAAGGCAAAAATTTCTGGAAAGGACATTGTTATGAACCTTAGTGATTCTTTGAAAAAAACTGTTGAAACGATGAAAAATAGAGTTGAAAAAGAAATTCCCGACAAAGGTTATTTCAGAAATTTTGCAGAAGATTTTGCAAACACAGATAAAGATATCTATGCAAAAGCGGTTTCTTTATCCATCCAAAGAGATACACACAATGAAGGCAAAGCTTATTTAGCGCTAAACATCTTACATCCGACAATGATGCTGAACGCATCATCTAAGCTTGCTTACGGCACAAGAGAAGATTTATTAAAAGCGCTTAATGACTCAAATATTATAGATAAATTAGAAAATGGTATTAAAAATCTTTCTGAAAAAATGAAAGAAGCATATTAAGATATTTATTTACACCCTTCTTTTTATTTGCTAATATCAAATAGGAGGGGAATATGAAGAAAAAAATTTCTTGTTTTGCATTAGCGCTTATTCTTTGCAGTGGTTCTGTTTTTGCAAATGAAAATAATGATTTGAGAACGCTATTTCTAACTAATAAGGCGAATATATGCGGAATCAACTTGAGAACATTTAACGCAAAAGATACTAACGGCAACGAAATTATTGACGAAGATGAAGAAAGCGGAAATTTTATTAATGCAATAGATAGGCTTGATGAAATGAAAGAACTTGGAATTAACACGCTTCATGTTTTGCCAATCACTCCAGTTGGAAGATTAAAAGCTTTAGGGACAGCCGGTTCTGTTTATGCGGCTGAAGATTTTTGGAGCATAAATCCACAGCTTGTCGACAAAAATTCTAAACTAAGCGATATCGAGCAGGCTAAAGAATTTGTTGAAGAATGCCATAAAAGAAATATTAGAGTAATTATTGACCTTCCTAGCTGTGGGGCTTATGATTTATTCTTAACTCATCCTGAATTATTCGTTAAAGATGATAGGTTAAGCTCTATTGTACCAACTGACTGGACAGATGTAAGATTATTAAAAACAGGAAATAATAAAAATCTTAATCAAGATGTATTAGAAGCGCATAAAAAATTTGTTAATATGGTTTTAGAAATCGGAGCCGATGGAATTCGTGCGGATGTTGCAACCATCAAACCTTCCGCTTTTTGGGAAAAAATTATTAAATATACAAGAAAAATAGATCCTGAATTTATGTTTCTTGCAGAAGCTTCTGATTCTTGGAGAGAACCACCAAGCAAATATGCAGAATTCACACCATACGATAAACTTCTTCAAGCCGGTTTTGATGGATATTATGGAAGTTTCTTTGATTTAAAAGATTGGAATGCTGAAGAACTTATAGAGCATATCAAATACAATCAAAAACTTTTGAATTCTTATAAAGCGCCAAAAAGCGTCATTATGAGTTTTACAACGCATGACGAAGTTAGTCCGGTAGTTTTGCATGGTGAAAACTTCTCTATAATGATTTCATGGTTAGAAGCAACCTTGCCTTTTAACCCATATTGTATTGACGGCTTCTTTAATGGCGATACTTATATCTATCCTTGGGCAAACACAAAAGCCGCTAAATCAGAAACTGATGATGATTATTATTTCGTACATAGAGGCAAATTGGATATTTTCAATTTTTCAAGAAAGCCTGACGGACACAATGAAAAAATCTTGAAAAACTTTAAATCTGCACTACAATTTAGAAACGATAATTTAGATTTAGTAACGAGCGATAATTTTGTAAGCTATAAAACTCGTAATGATAAAGTATTTGCATACTCTAGAACGCTTAATAATATGTCAATCCTTGTTATCGGTAATTTAGATTTTAAAAATCCACAAAATAAAATAAGTATTAAAGATGGGATGATTAACAAAAAATCAAAAATTGAAAAGATTTGCGGAAGTGATAATTATAAAATTGTAAGACATGAACTTCACACAGACTTGAATGCCGGTGAAATTAAAGTGTTTAAGATTAATAATGTAAAATAAAAAAAATCGGGCAAATAACCCGATTTTTAGTATTATTTTTCTTATTTTTCGTCTGGAGTAAATACCCATCTTCTGCCAAAAAGCATTTTATTTTTTTGAACAATAACAACTTGTGCGACATTCGGTTCTAGTTCTACTAATAACTTGACATCATCAGGAAAATCTTTTTGCAAATACTCTTGAACTTTCCCATAATTACCTTCAATAAAATCCAAAATATCGTAATATTCTGTAATTTCATCCATTCTTTTGATGTCATCATAAATTTTACTTTTAGAATCTAAAACTTTATCTTGTGTGTTCAAACTGTATAAACTGTATTGATTAAATTGCATGTACTAACCTTTCTCTTCTTATGTAATATTTTTAAATTGTGCCAAACATATCGTACATCATTTTAAGATTTGATTAAACTCAAAAAAACAGCCTATCATTAACTTATTTTTTTTAAGAAGCAAATAATAGTTTTTAAAAGCCGTCTCTTTCGCTCTAACCGAATTCGTGATGACGTAAAATTTGTAAACTTTGTGCACAACAAATGTTCTTTGTATCATTTTGAGGCATAAGGTGGGAACCACTTGCGTTTTTCCCACCCTAACGGCTACATTTGGCTAGAATTAGTAAGCTTCTTCATCTGGACCTATCGTGCGTGCATATACGAATGTCCTCATTAATGCTAAATCTGCTTCTTCTGATAAATCATCTTTTAAACCCATTCCAGCTTCTATAGTTTCAAGATCTTCTCCACCGTTAACAGCGAATAGTGTACGTTCCATTTCCGGCGCTTGCAATTGTGTGCTACCAGTAGGTCTAACTGATGCTTGAGGGGTTGTTTCACCCGCTTGTTTAGGTTGAATTAAATTGTTTTTGTAATTCAATACTTGACGATTAGTAATTGATAGTCTCATTGGGACTCCTTTCTGTTCTTTTGAATATTTTCTGTGTACTCTTTCTATAACGGCATTTTTTTTTAAAACTTTAAGGCAAAATAAAAAAGCAACACGATATACTACTACCACTACTACCACTACTACTACGTTTGCACGAATTGTAACGATTTTCTTGCTTGCTTAACAAAAGAAAATATATTAATAAATTTCTTAACACTTCTTAATATTTGTTTGTTGGTGAGTTCAAGAAGTTATCGCAGCGCTAAAATATTAATAATAAAAAATAGCAAATAGAGGGAGCGATCAAAACCTTAGTTTTGCACTGTTGGGAGGGCAGTCTCGTCTGCACCAATATTAAAAATAAGAATAATAAAAAAGAGCCACAAATGTGACTCTTCTTTATGGAGCGGAAGACGAGACTCGAACTCGCGACAGTCTGCTTGGAAGGCAGATACTCTACCAACTGAGCTACTTCCGCATATCCTCTAAGAGGATACTGTAAACTCTACAATGTAAATTTTACATTAAACAAAACTAATTTTCAAGTACTTTTTATTGTGGTAACTCACTTGTTGCACCATCTAATGGTGGAGTCGGCACTGATGAATCATCAGAGGTTGAAACATCTTCAGGTTCTGTGTGAGCATATAGTCTTATGCTTACATTTGATAGTAAAATCTTTTTATCTTTTTCATAAGGTTTTACATCAATTTCATTTATTTTAATATAGTATGGATATTGGTATAAATCCTGAATCAATTTTCCTAAATTTACATAATTTGAAACTAAATCCATCTTCAAATCACATACAAAATATACATCTTTGCCAAATTTTACAAAAGAATCTGTTGAAGGATTGTATGTATAATCAATAGATTTAATCTTTATAGAATTAGCATGAAGCATTTCTATAACATCGTTATAAAGAGTAAAGAACAAAGTTTCATTTCCCAAATCTGCTTCAACTGGAGAATAAACTTTCTTTTGTGATGAAGAAATTGAATTTTTAATCTTTTTAATTTTACTCTGAACGATTGTTAATTTTTCATACAAATCTTTTTGTGTTGCAGTTTTTTCTTCCACACTAGCTTTAAGAGTTGTTAACTCTTCCACTTTTGGTTTAATCAAAAATACACCACCAACAATAATTATTATTAATGCTACACAAAAAGCTATTACACCATAATATTTTTGATAACTATTCATTTTAATTCCTTCTAATTGCTTTCACTAATTGGCTCTAAACCTGGCAAAGCTTCATCTTGTTTTGCAGGAGCATCATTTTTATTATCACTCGCCTTCTTACCAATGCTTGGATCGTTTGAAATTGCAAATTCATAAAAATCTGCGTTCAAAGAGGTTAATATAGAATCTGTGTTTAGTTCTTCTATATCACTATTTGATGAAGATGATTTTGAAGCCAAACCTAATTTTTGTAATTTTATATCAGAATTCGGATCATAATCTTTGATACTTCTAAAGAAAGAATAAACACTTTCTAAATTATCCGCTTGTCCTTCAATTGTTGTTTTACTACCAAGATTTAAGTGAGTTAGCCACAATTTTTTAGGTATTTCAGTACCTACAATTGTATAATAAGAATAAATTGCCTTATTATGTTCTAAACCGGCTCTGATTTCATCACCTTCATCAAACAACTCAGTTGAAATATTCTCATTTTCTTTCAAATATTTCTGTATTTCCTCAATCTTACTATCCAACTCTCTCACTGTTTCATTATTACTTGAGATTTGAGTACTCAAAAATATAAATGCAAATACTATTACACCAACTAATACAGAACCGATAAGAACAAATAAAGTTAACAATAATTCATTTGTAAAAACAATCGTTTTTCTACCAAGAACTATTTTAGGCGGTTGTTCTGAATAATATAAATCTCCTAATGATTCATTGAACAAATTGAAATGCGCATCTGAATACATTTCGAAATCTTTATAAATCGCTGCACCTATTACTCCAAGAGAAATGTTTACAGCAGTTTTTGCATCAATGCTAGAAGCACTATCCAAAAAGGCTTCTTTTGCAAAACAATTTGCTTCTTGATAAATAATTGGCGCAGAGTATGTTAATTTGCTAGCTAAAACTTCTGCACTTATGATATTAGTATTTGAAACCACACACAAATATTTTGAAGGTATATTCTTCAATATTGGTGATACTGTCGTTACAACAGTTGCATAATTTTCTGCATCACTTAACACTTCGCCAATACTAATTTTTTCTTCAGCACAATCAACATAATCTTTTCCGTTCATAGATAAAACACGACAATAATTATTATCTACAACCAACAACAACCAATTCATGTCGTTAGAAACATCTATACGTTGCTTATACATTAAAGCATTTAATATGGAATTAATAGAAGTGTCAATTGCATACAATTTACAACCCAAATTCTTAATAATAAGCGCAACTTCAATCAGCATTTGTTTTTGCACAACAGTATATGCAATTTTGTTAAACTGCATAGAAGCACTTGGTACTTTTACTGCGCTGATTGATGTTTCAACTTCTCTAAATATAGGATGTTCTGCCAAACTTTCTTCTAAAGCATTTGATATCTGTACATCGTCTAATGCTGCAGGATAATCCTGAACATTGAACAAAGCCGTTGGCAAATTTAATACAACATTCGTTCCGGAAGAAACACCCAATTCCAGAAACAAATCTTGTAATGCATCTTTAAATATATCCATGTCAGCAATTTCTTGACGAGCTGAGTTATATTCCAGTTTTCTTACACCGTATTTTAAAATGGTTTGTGAAGCAAAATCAATTTGTGCAACTTCTAAGCCAATTTCCGGGGTGATGGACACACCAACTACTACGCTTTTATTTAACATATTTTAATACCCATTTCTTCCTATCTTTTTTTATTGTACAATAAAACTTAAAATTTGTATATAGTTTACAATAGTACATAAAGTGTATTTAATTATAACTTATAATGAAGGTTAAAAAATGGAAGAAAAAGCAATTATATACGGTAAAAACGCTGTAATAGAAGCATTAGAGAGCGGAGAAAGAAACTTTAATAAAATTCTGATTTCAAATACTTCTCGTGCTGATGTAAAAGTTGAAAAAATAAAAGAATTGGCACAAAAACGTAATATCATATTTCAATTTGTTGCACCACAAAAACTCAATCAAATTGAGCCAGAAGGACGACATCAAGGAGTTATTGCACAAATTTCTCCAATAAAATATGTTGACTTAGATGATTTTATAGAATCTAATAATTCAGAACATACATCGGTTGTAATCTTAGATGGGATTGAAGATTCTCATAACGTCGGTGCAATCATTCGTTCTTGTGTTTGTGCCGGAGTAAAAGGTATTATTCTTCCATCAAGAAGAGGGGTATTAATAAATTCTACAGTTGAAAAAACCAGTGCAGGAGCTGTTAATCATATCTCAATTATAAAAGTCAATAGCCTCGTAAACGCAATACAAAGACTAAAAGAAAACAACTACTGGGTGATTGCTTCTGATCATCACGCAAAAGATAATTATTATGATATTGATTACACAGACATGAATTTTGCATTAATAATGGGCGCTGAACACGCAGGAGTGTCAAAATCATTATTAAAATTATCGGATTTTATCGTAAAAATTCCGATGTTAACAAATTTCAATTCATTAAATGTTTCTAATGCAGCTGCTATAATATTGTTTGAGAGCACAAAACAACTATTAAATAAACATAACACTGCTAAATAAAAAGAAGAGGTAAATAATATGGCTAAAAAGAGCAATACAATCAATTTAACAACAGTAGATGATATTTCTGATGAAGGTATCGATTTTAACAATATCGAAACTGATGATGATGAAGAATCTATTGCAATTGAAGAACCTAAAACACAAGAGAGTCTTAATTCTGTTAATTCAGACGATTCAGTTAGAATTTATTTACAGCAAATTGGTAAAATTCCTTTATTAACTCCTAATGAAGAATTAGAGGTTGCTAAAAAGATTTATGAAACACAAAGTGAAATCGCCAGAAAAGTTCTCATTAATGCGAATTTGCGTTTAGTTGTAAGTATTGCTAAAAAATACATTGGCAGAGGCTTATCCTTCTTAGATTTAATACAAGAAGGAAACTTGGGCTTAATAAAAGCTACAGAAAAATTTGATTATACAAAAGGTTACAAATTTTCAACTTATGCTACTTGGTGGATTCAACAATCTATCACGAGAGCAATTGCAGATAAAGCCAGAATTATTAGGTTGCCTATTCACTTGATTGAATCAATAAATAAAATTAAAAAAGCAACGATGGATTTAACGACTGAACTTGGCAGAATACCGGTTAAACAAGAAATTGCTGATAAAATGGGCATTACAGTGTCTAAATTGACATCTATTATTAAAGCAACTCAATCTACAATAAGTATTGACACACCAACCGGTCAAAAAGACGATTCAAACAAAATTATTGACTATATTGTTGATGAGAATGCAGCTGCTCCGGACACATTAGTATCACAAGAAAGTATGCTAGATGATATAAAAGGAATGTTAGAGCAATTGAGTCCAAAAGAACGAGATGTTTTGATTTTGAGATTTGGATTAAATAATAACGGAAATAAAAAAACATTAGATGAAATAGGCTCTATTTATGGTGTTTCAAGAGAAAGAATAAGACAAATTGAAAATCGAGCAATTTCAAAACTAAAAAAACTTTGTAAAAATAAAAATTTGACTTCAGGATTAAAAAATTATTTTGGAGAATAACATAGTATAAAGGTAATAAAAATGGCAGATATAAATAGAATTAATGAATTAGTTGGAGAACAGGAATTTGAAAAAGCACAAGAGCTTATTGAACCCGCATTGCTAGAAGACCCTAACAATAAGGAACTTATGAAGCTAGCAGGATTAGTAGCAGTTAATCTGGAAAAATGGGATGATGCAAGAAGACTCTTTGAAACTGTTGTTAAATATAGCCAAGACGATGCCACTTCTTTTTATTATCTTGGGAATTGTTATGACAATTTAGGTGATTTGATTTCTGCCAAAAATTCATACCTAAAGGTTATTGAATTACGACCAGAATACATTGAAGCTTATAAAAATTTATGTTTAACATTAATGCGTTTAAATGAAACAGAAGAAGCTATCAAATATTCCTTAAAAGCTACTGTTCTTGATGCAGACGATTACATTTTTGATTTTATAATCGGCACTGCGTATATGAAACTCAAAGAATTTGAAAAAAGTATTGAACCGTTTAAACGAGCTTTAGAAAAAGAACCGGAAAATATAGGTACATTAAACAGTCTTGGTACGGCTTGCATGGCTACGAGCAGAACAGAAGAAGCTATAAAATATTATACTAAAGCTTTAGAATTAAATCCTAATAATCCAATGTCATATTATAATTTAGGGTCTGCTTATCAAATACAACAAAAACACGAAGAAGCTTGCAAGTATTTAGAAAAAGCAGTAAAACTTGATGACGATGATGAAGTTTTTAAGGTTTCTCTTGCAATGTCAGAAATAAAATGTGGTCGTTATGAGGATGCTGTAAATTTATATAAAAGCTTGCTTTTATCTCATCCTGAAAAAGAAAATTATAAATATAATTTAGTTACTTGTTATGAAGCGATGGGTGACATATCTACAGCTATTACTATGTTAGAAAAAATGGTATATATGAATCAAAAATTTATTGTACCGGCACAAAAATTGGCTGCTTTATATATTAAAGTTAACCAATTAACAAAGGCGAAAGAAATTTATGATAACATTTTATTAAAAAATAATCCAACCGCTGAAACACTTCATCAATATGCAATATTATCATCAAGTCTTTGCGATACAAGTACTGCAGAAACAATGTTAAAAAAAGTTATAAAAATGAATCCAAATATTGCTAAAGCGCATAAAGATTTAGGAATTATATTCTTAAATAAGCGCTTGTTTGATTATGCTGAAGATGAATTTAAAACAGCAATGCAACTTGCTCCAAATGATTTTGAAATCATTTTTGAATATGGAAATTTTTTATACTCTATATCCAAAAATACAGAAGCAGAAAGATATTATCAAGAAGCTTTAGAATTGCAGCCTGAAAATGTATTAGCTTTAACATTTATGGGATTAAACAAATTAATATTAAACCAACTTGATGCTGCAAAAGAATATATTAATAAAGCTCTAAAAGTTAATCCTCATCACGAATATATTCAATTCTGTGCGGGAAGAATTTTTTATGCTAGAAAAGAATATGAAGAAGCTAAACAATATTTAATTCGTGCGGTTGAACAAAATCCTGATATCGAAACTCAAAATACATTAGCTTTAACATATTATGAACTGGAAGAATACAATTCTGCATTAAATATATTCCAGAATATTTTAGCTAAAAAACCTGACAATATTTCGGTTCTTATGAGTATTGCAAAATGCTATGAAGGTTTAAAAGATAACGATAAAGCTTTAGAGTATTTGGATAAAGTCGTTACAATATTTCCGGAAGATGAAGAAGCTCACGAAATGATTAGAAAGCTATCTTAGTTGACTTTTTTATTTATTTTTTAATATCAAGCAAAAAATAACATATTATATGTTATTTTTTGCGATACTTGCTTTTAAACCTCTTGCCAAGTCGTGGCGACCGCTTTTTTCATAAATTGCAGTCATAGATTCCAAGAACTTAAGATTATCAATATTTGGATTACCTTGGTTTACAGGAGCTGTGTTAACAGGAGTTGTGTTTTTTCTTACAGCTGGCTTTACAGCAGTCTGCATTGCAGGTCTTTGTGGTTGACTCATTGTTTGCGCAACAGAATTATTATTCACAGATGGATTAACATAATTTCTTAATCTAGGATTATGAATAGGTGATTCTGCTTCATAAGGATTTTTGTTTTCTTTTTGATAAGCATTCAAACCATAATTAACAGTTGTGAAAGGTTTTTCAGTCGCTACATAAGAAGATGAAATTGGATTTTGACCTCTGTACATTTCAATTTCTCTTTCATTCAAACTTTGGCTAAGACCAATTTTCATATCAGGTTCTTTACGTTTGAACAATCTGATTACTGCGAATGCTAAAAGCCCTACTAATCCAAAAGATACTGCTTTACCTGCTGTATCAGAAACTGTATCTTCATCAACAGAATCTCTGATACTATCTACAGTGGAACTTTTTTTTAATTTATCAAACAAAGCAGATGTCTTTGCTGTTGTTCCCATATCTTCTTTGTAAATTGGAGCATAACTTTCAATTGGATTATTTAATTTAACTTGTTGGGTTTGAGATTTTTGAGGAATAATCGGCGCTAAAGAATCGAAAGAAACGCTAGCTCCTTGAGCATTCTCTGCTTGGAAAAATATGTTGATACCGTTTCCTTGAGGCTCAACCATAACAGTATCAACATTAGATACGTTGTTATAAACAGTATTAAGAGTTTTAGAAGCTCTAATATCTTTCATGCTTAAAGTTATTTGATTAGATGCTTTTACTGTTTTCTTAACATCAACTGCTTTATCAGAAACTAAAACAATGTTATAAGTATCTTTTACAGGTACAATTTCTATTGATTGCAAGACATTATCCTGCGCATTTACTGATAACATAGATATAATCATTCCTAAAAATAACAACAATTTCTTCATAATAAAATACTCTCTCCCTTGATATTAGTGTACTAGATTGGCATGCTCGTGCCATCAATCAAGGGGTTAAAATTCAGAAGAAAATCTTATAGACCATATGGTCTATTGAGTTATGTTTTTTGCTAAGTATTCCGTTAAATCAAGGACTTTGTATTTCCCAAAAGAATATAGTAATAGTGCTACCTCGCACCCTAAACACGAAGTCAGAACCGTTTTAGCCTTTGTTTGTTTTATGCAAAAACTTTTTTCTGTAGGAATTTTTGATAAAATTTTATAGTCAGATAATTTAAAAATCCCATTTAATCCACAGCATTTATCAAAATTCTCCATTTTAATATATTCTAAGTTTTCTGTGCTATTTAAAATCCATTCAATATCACCATAATTCTCTATATTGCAAGGTTTATGGAATGTAACTTTAGATTTCTTTTTTAACTTCAATTTGAGATTGCGTTCTCTCATGTATTCAAAAATGTTTTTTACAATAAGACCATCTATTTTGTAATTTTTTAATGTTTTTTCACAACTTGCACACGTTGTAACAATTTCTTTAACATCATATTTTTCAATTAGTTTAACAAAGTTTGCTTTTGCTATCTCAAAAGTATTTTTATCACCTCTTACATAAAAAGGAATACCGCAACAACCGAATTTTGGGGTAATAACTTCTATATTGCAAGAATTTAGTAACATAACAACAGCTTTGTTACCTTTTAAACTACCTCCACAACCACCAAAATAAATAACTTTTTTATCAAATTTTTTACTTTGAATGTTTTTTGAAAACAAACTTAAAATATTTACTCCTAATCCAAAGATTAATTTTGATTGAATAAAAGATATCATTTTTTCAACCCAACTGGAGTTAAAATATTCAGCTTTTGCAGAAGCAATAATATCCACAATATCTATACCACTTGGACAAAATTTTGTACAAGCACCGCATTTTAAACATAAATCAAGATATCTGTTTAATTTTTTAGACATCTTTAATTCACCTTTAAGGAATCTTTTTAACATGATAAACATTCCTCTAGATACAGAGCAATCGTTTTTTGTAATTTCATATATAGGACAAACTGATTGGCACAATCCACATTTAGAACAAGAATGTATTTGGTTTTTATATTGCGATAAATTCTTCATAATATAATTTTAAAGCAAAATTACTAAAAATAATATCAAAATTATTCTCCGGTACGGTAATTAAATTTTTATTCATCCATTTTAATATCTTAAAGCAGAAAAACTGCAGAAAGGTAGGAGAAAATGGGATTTAATCCATTAAAAGAAAAGGGAATTGCGCTTTCTAAACAAATACGAAATTGGCACCAGATAGTAGGAAAACCTTATAACAAAACCGAGGTTGATTGTTATACAAGAACAAGACAAATTTTAATGAATGGGATAGAAATAGAAGCTTGGGGGTTTAAACACCAAATGAACAGATTTCTTCCTAATAACAACGACAAAGAACTTATTGCATCAATCAGTAGAATAGAAGATTCTCAACAAACTACCGCAAATTGGATGGGACCGGCAGATCAATCTGTTTTGGAAACAACATTAGCGTATGAACAAGTTGCAGTAGATTTAACGGCTTGGATGGCACAAAACGAGCCAGATAAATATGTAAAAGAAACTTTTGACTTCGGACTTTTAGAAGATTTTGATCATCTTTATAGATATAGTCAGTTTGCATACATGGAGGAAGGTATAAAACCAAACGCTATAGTACAAGGTAATACCGATGTAATTATCGGTCGCCCGACACAACATCATCATAATGATAATGGTTTAAGAATTCGTAAACATTATGATAAAAATACTGCACATCCACAAACAAAGGTTAATATTTTAACACTTTTATCAGGTGAACAACAAACGCATAATTATTACGCTGAACACGGCTTTATGTATGCTAATCATATTCTTAGAGAAACATATGCAGAAATAAAAAATGTTGAAGAAGAACACGTAACAATGTACGAATCACTTATTGACCCAACAGAAACAATGTGGGAAAAATTTTTAATTCACGAGTTTACAGAGGTTTGTAATTATTATACTTGTGTAGAAGATGAAACCGATGAAAAAATAAAAAAAGTTTGGGAATTATTCCTAGATATAGAACTCGGTCACTTGCAAGTCGCAGCTGATTTGTTCAAGAAATTTGAAAAACGTGATCCGGAAGAAGTTATAGGTTCTGAAATTGTAATACCTTGCAGATTTAAGAGCCAAAAAACATATGTTCAAAAAGTTCTTGAAAAAGAAGTTGATAAACGATTAGAATCAAAAGGAGAATTTACTACGATTAAAAATTTAGCCGAAAATTGGCCAAGTTATGATGTTCAAATAAAACAAAATGAAGTAAGTTCACCATCCGAAAACGCAATCCGATTAGCAGAAATTTTTCATGATAGAGATGTTATAGCTGCTGATGATGATTTAAAATCTAAAGAATTTGAAATATTAGAAAAAGGATTACAAACCAAAGCTGTTGCAGAGAATACTGTCATGCCGGAAGAGTTAAGACAAATGTGTGAAAAACACACTAAACGAAAAGAACAAAGAAGAAAAATGATTTAGGCATTATAAAATGAAATAAAAAAGGCATGTTCTAAAGAACATGCCTTTTTACTGATATAAACTTACATTCTACTTAATATTAGAATAAGTCCAAGCATCAAATGTAGGAGTTTCAGAAATATTTAATTCTTTCTTCTTTTCTCCTGCTGAGCAATCATCATGAGCGATTGGTTTGTACAATCTATTGTAGTATTCAATAACCATTCTATCAGAGTTGAAGTAAGCTTCTGCTGTTCTGATAGCTTGTCTCATCATTCTAGCCCATTCTTGCTTGTTGTTGTAGTAAGTAGGGATGATTTGATTTTCGATGATATCCATCATACATCTGTGGTCAGCCCAATGTCTTTCTTCCCAAGGCATATCGTCGTCGATTTCTGGGTATTCAACAGTGTAACCGTTGATTCCAGGGAATGTACCTTCTACTGTCCAACCATCAAATGTAGACAAGTGTAAAGCACCGTTAGCATTAGCTGACATACCTGAAGTACCAGATGCTTCGAATGGTCTTAATGGAGTATTCAACCATACATCAGTACCACGTTTTAGCATGCCTGATAATTGTAATTCATATCCAGGTAATACAACAACATTTTTAAGAGTGTGAGATCTGTTCAATAACTTGTTGAACATTTCTTTACCCATAACGTCATCTGGGTGGAATTTACCGGCAAAGATGATTTGGATTTTGTTTTCGTCTAATAATTTGTTAATTCTATCTTTATCCATCAAGATTAACCAAGCACGTTTGTAATCAGCAAATCTTCTTGCCCAAGTGATTGTTAATACATCAGGATTGAATCTCTTACCAGCTACGTTTGCAACGTATTTGAATAATTCTTCTTTCATTTCACGTTTTGCAGCAAGTAATTCATCAAATGATTTATCACCATTCATTCTCTTATCTTGCCAGTAGTGAAGGTTAACAGCGTTGGTGATAGCTCTGATAGGGCATCTTCCGTCAACCCATTCCCACATCTTGTTAGCAACTAAACCGTGAAGTTGTGATACTGCGTTAGCAATTCTTGACATTCTTAATGCAGCTACTGTTAATGAGAAGTTTTCGCCACCTAATTGAATAGCTCTTTCTCTTGAAGCACCGGCAAAGAATCCGCCTTCTAACAATGTATCAACCCAGTGAACTTCGTTACCAGCAGCAACAGGAGTGTGAGTTGTAAATACAGTTTTTCTTTGAACTTCTTCTAAGTTACCGTTGTATTGTCTTAATAATTCAAATGCTGCAGGAAGAGCGTGACCTTCGTTCATGTGGATTACATCAAAATTGTAACCAGCTGCTTGAAGAACTCTAACACCAGCAATACCAAGAATAGTTTCTTGAGCGATTCTGATTCTTTCATTTCCATCATAAAGTTTATGAGAAATGCTCTTAGCCCAGTCACTGTTTCCTTCGATATCAGTTGTTAATAAGTATACAGGGCAAGTTCCGAATAATTCAGGATCTACTCTGAATGCTTTAACTTTAACTTTTTCACCGAAAGTATCAACTTCTACTGTGATACCTGTGTCTACTAAATAATCATAATATTTTCTGATATAAGCTACTTCAACGTTGCCTGAATGATCAATTCTTTGATCATAGTAACCATATGACCATAACATAGTTACACCTACCATAGGCATTTGTAAGTAACCAGCTGATAACATGTGAGAACCAGCCAAAAATCCTAAACCGCCAGAATAAGTTTTTAGCGATTGATCCATTGCTATTTCCATAGAGAAATAAGCTACGTTTGGTAATGTCATAATTTTTAAACCTTTTCTTTTATGTACTACTAAAGGACTAAACGTCCATTAAAATTATATACCAACAACATAACATTTTTTCAATCTTTTTATCAAAAAACTAATCCTAAAAAACTAATTTTTACTTCCAAACTCACTAGACAAGTACATCTTAAAATTGTTAAGTTTTGTAACAAACTAATTCTTTAGAGTTACTTCTTTATAGCTAGTTAGATGTTTAGATGCGTAGAGGTAGAGAGGCATAGCAAATTTATCCTTTACGATGTCTCTAAGCCTCTAATCATCTACGCTTTTATTAAATTTTTATTAACAGAAATTTACTATCTTTAAGTCCTAACACTTTGTGTTCTTTATCTTTTTTAAACATTAGGATATCGCCTTTACCTAACTTAAATTTTTCTGCATCAAAATGGATTTCGATTTCACCATCTAATACAAAAACAGCCGCATCTGCAATTGAAGTGTGTGTATCAATTATTTCATCTTTTTTAATTGCTAGAATATTAAGACTACTGTCACCATGCTCCATCAAAATTTTTCTTTCAAATTTCCCACTTTCTAAATTAATAATATCTTTAGCTTTCATTACATCATAAAACATAACTTAATCTCCTTTCGTATTTATATTTACTAAAATAAAAGTTAGGGTCATCCGACGGGGGACTTAAGATAAAGTCGCAAAATCTTTAAGTCATTAAGGTAGTAAGCTCATATTGTTGACGTATTTAAGTCTAAATTAAAAAATCTTTAATTGTAACAATTCTATGTAAATAAGTTACATTTAGGCAATTTCTGAATGTTGAAACATTTTATATAAACAAAGGGGAAAAGTAATGGTAAGTATATCTACATTAAGAACATTTGTAAATAACGGTTGGACGATTGCTAATCGTAAAAGTGTTGTTTCTGAAATAGGTAAAAAAAGTTTTAATGAAATTTCAGAGTTAGCAACTAAAACTGGTAGGACAGGTGATAAAATAAGATATAATGATGCCAAAGAGTTTCTTCAGTCAAATACAATTTCAGAAACACAAACGGCTTTAACCAATACTGATGTTGCATATCATGGTTCTCCATTTTTATTTGATTTTTTTGATGCAGCCAAGATAGGAAGTGGTGAAGGGATTAACAAGTATTGTAAAGGACTTTACCTTGCGAGAACAAAAAGGATAGCACCTTTTTATGCGAACATAAGAAGTAAGGATGCTCCCACACATTTGGGTTCAACAAAAGCATTAGAACAAACAACTCCGACTGTATATACAGTTGGGAATATTGATAATCTTAATCTTAAACTTTGTAGTTCAAGAGAAGCAAAGGTTTTAAAAGATATGCAAGCAGAATTTCAACAACAACATCCTGAAATAGATGGTATAGAACTATTAAATGGTCAAATCACTGTATTTCCGGAAGCAATAAACAAGTTAAATATAACAGATAGAAAAGGAGTTGTTGATTTTGTAAAAAGCAATAAAGAATGTGTATTTCGTGCTTGGACAACAGACAAAACAAAACTAAACAGCATATACAAATAAATGTATTTATCAATATTGTTTAGCTTTCTAACACTAAGTATTTGAATTCTAAAACTCCTTATCATTCTTAATAGTAAAGAAGCCGAAACTCCTAATTCTAAAAAAAGTTCAAGCAATGAGTTGAACTTTGAACCTAATTGTGTTAAATTATCACACCACTCGCTGTATGATGAACTTAGTATAAATACAATGAAAAGGTGGCTTAGTCTAATATATGTTGAACTAGGACAAAAGGTTGAAAATTGAAAATAAATAATTTATAATAAAAACACAGGGTGATAGTCTACCAAACTATCGGGAACTCTGTAGAGGTCTAACGGTTCTTATCTTTTATGATGAGAGCCGTTTTTAATATGCTCAAAATCAAAAAGATTAAAAATAAACTCAAATTGAAATCGCTCATATTTCCCCTCCTTTCTAGTCGGGGACTAACCCGAGGTCTACATAATAATTGGCGGTTAGTTTCCGTTTGAAAAGAGTTCCTTTTACCCTGTGTTAAATTATTCAAAGTTCAAATTGATTTTTTGCTAAAGACAATTATACAATGAATATGTTAATAAAAAGATGTGAAATTAATGGAATTAAGAATGCTAATTGAAGAAATTCATTACAATCACATTGATACTACGTTAGAAGTCAAACTTAAACCAATCTTTTAAGCTTTGAGAAAAATAAAAGAAAGTTATGACGATAATGTTCGAACCCATAAAAAACCAATCACAAGCAAGGTTTGGGAATACCTATGTGAACAAGTAGAACAACTTGTAAATAACAATGTTCGAACAAGTGAAACCATTATCATTCCTAATAAAAAAGGAGCCGAAGCTCCTAATTCTAATAATGGGGCGGATAGTGGGATTCGAACCCACGCATATCGGAACCACAATCCGAGGTCTTGACCACTTGACGATATCCGCCATATTTTTTACAAATATTAGTATAACAAATAAAGATTTTTTAGCAAGGGTAAATTATTATTTTATGCGAAATATTTTTTAGTATTAAGCATTCTTTTTAGCGTTACTATTTGTAAAATGATCTGTTATAGCACCCATAATCAAACCACCAATTGCCATTGGAATCATATTTAACAATCCAATCGGTTTAAATTTACCAGCAGACATTACACTTTCGATTAAACCACATCCGGCACCAAGCAACGCTCCATATTTTTTTCCGACATTTGAATCATAATAAGTTCTACCTTTATTTGATAATGCAACAGAATCGCCATTCATTATTGCATTACGAACTCCAACCTTTGCTGTAAAATCAGCAGTTTCTTTTGCTTTTTTATTTCTTATATTATCGACCAACATCCCACAGCCTAATGAACAAGCTGCTGCTACAAGTGCAAATGGTATTGCAAGTTTTTTCAATCGAGCACCTTGTTTATTTTTTTGTTTATATTCTTCGTTAAGTACTTTATTAATATCTTTAACACCAAAAGCTTTATATACGTCTTCCAAGCCGGATTCTTTCATAAAAGCTTTTGCTTTATCATCCAATTCAGGAACTTCTTTGAAATTCAACCATTTCAACCAAGACAAAGCAGCAACACCAGCCATTACACCACCGGCAACAGTGCCTGAATTTGTTTTGTAATAAGGATTTCCTTGTTCTGTTTTTTCAAATTTTCCCCTAAATGCAGGTTGTTGAACATAAGAATTATTACTTATTGATAATGACATAATTACACCTTTCACTTACACACACATATATAAAACCTAAAACAAAAACGAATTTGCTAAATTTTAGCCTTTTTATAACCAAAATTTACAAAACTTAAAAACTAAAGTCGATTATCTTCAAAGCTCTTTTAAATTTTCACTTTTAGACGATGCTACAGCTAAAGAATCGCATCTTTCATTAAATTCATGACCAGCATGTCCTTTTACCCAAACAAATTCCACATCATGTTTTTCTTTTGCACTTAGCAAGCGTTTCCACAAATCAACATTTTTTACTGGAGTTTTTCCAGCCGTTTTCCAACCTTTTTTT
The DNA here is from genome assembly GCA_934754425.1 of uncultured Candidatus Melainabacteria bacterium. GTDB lineage: Bacteria > Cyanobacteriota > Vampirovibrionia > Gastranaerophilales > Gastranaerophilaceae > CAG-196. The sequence continues at coordinate 20,299 of CAKVIN010000024.1, forward strand.
ATCCAGCCTTCTATCCAATGATTATTAAACGCATCAACTACATATTTACTATCAGAATAAACAGTCACACCACAAGGTTTTTTTAGTGCTTCTAACCCAACAATTACAGCCATCAATTCCATTTGATTATTTGTAACGCACTTATATCCTTCTGTCAATTCTTTTTCGTGCTTCATTCCATTATTATCAACATGTACCAAAATGGTGCCGTAGCCACCCGGTCCGGGATTTCCGCTACAAGCACCATCTGTATAAATCTGAACTTTTGCTTTCTCTTCCACTAAAGTATCCCTAAAAAATTATGCTGCAACACCTTTGATTTCAGAAATAAGATATTTTGCAACCCATTCAAAATCTTTATTATTATTAGCAGCTTTTTTAAGATATTCAACAGAAGCTTCACCAATTCTGATAAGAGTCATTGCAACAACACCACGTTTTACACCTCTTACAACTTGAAGTTGATGAACAAGTTCCGGTACAACAGCTTTACCTTGATCAACTAAAATATTTTCAATTTTATTTTTTGTTGTATTATCTGCTGTTTCTAATTTACCTAGAATTTCTTCAACTGATTGCATATCTTTCTCCTTCATATTAATTTCTTTTTTCTTAGCAATTTTATTATATACCATTTTTTTTCGATATTAAGATTTCCTTACATAATCTTAATATCTGACATCAAAACTTTTATAAAAAATTAATATATGTTAATATTTAGTTATGTTAAATCTGTATATTACATCTACAAATAAACAAGAAGGCAAAACTTTTATTACATCCGGTTTAGCCGCAACAATGCAAAGTTTAGGATATTCCACCACTGTTTACAAACCTATTCAAACAAACGGTATTGAACATGATGGTTTTATGCAATCGCCGGATTTAACATATGTAAAGACAATAGATCCTTATATAAATACTCATTTTTCTTATTTATATAAAACAAATTCAGAACCACTGATTGCTTCAGAAATAGAAAATGAGCCGATTGATTTGGATTTAATACAAAGAGAATACTTAAGAATCGCAAGTATTTCAGAATGCGCTATTTTAGATGGAGATTCCGGATTATTAAGTCCAATTGCTCCTAATATATTAAATGTTCATTTAATAAAAAAGTTACAAATACCGGTTCTAGTTGTCGTTTCTCCAAGTGAAAATTCTGTTAATGATATTTTATTATCAATATTTGCTGCGCAAGAAAATGATTTAACCATTAGAGGTATAATTATAAATTGCGCAAAAAAAGAATTTTCAAAAACGCAAATTGGAGTGCTGGCAAGAATTGTAGAAGAATATACAAATACAAAAATTCTTGGTATCATTCCTTATTTGAATGAAAAGGTTTCTCCAGAAGATTTAATCTCAACTATGCTTAATAGTGTTGATATAGAAAAAGTTTTTGACGTAAAAATAGAAAAATTGGAATTATGATAATAACAGCAGGAATTTATAAAGGACGAAAAATTTTAACACCTGACGAAAATATTACCCGCCCGACTCTTTCAAAAGTAAGAATGGGAGTATTTAACTCTTTATATTCAATGATTGGCGAATTTGAAGGTAAAAGTTTTCTGGATGTATTCGGAGGTTCAGGAGTAATGGGTTTGGAAGCTTATTCTCGTGGGTTTAGTGATGTTAAAGTTTTTGAAAAAAATCCTAAAGCAGCTGAAATTATCAAAAAAAATTATAAAACTTTAGGTCTAAAACCTGATTTACAAATTGGTGACAGCGAAAAACTCATCCAAAAATTAGATAAATTTTATGATGTAGTCTATATTGATCCACCTTATATGAGCGATTTATACGAAAGAATTTTATCCAAAATCCAAGGCGAAATTATTGTTGTAGAAAGTGATAAACCCATTATTTTTGATAGATTTGAAGTTTTAAAATCAAAAAATTATGGTGGTAAGATTATCAATTATTTAAGAATTATTTAAAAAAATTTCTTTCACAATATTTATCACTAACAAAATTTATGCGTTTTTAATAAGCCCAGGTTCTGCATCAGAGCCGGTAACTTTTTTTCTAAGAATAAAAGTTAATTTTGGAAGTGCAACAGCTAATAAGAAACTGCTAATTCCAACATTAGCTAATATGTTTGCAGATTTCACATACAACGCTTTTTTTGCGTATTTATTAACATCTCCTGATTTTGTCGCACCTGTAGAAAAGTTTTTCAATTCCTTAATAAAATTACCAATTTTTTGTTCATCTACAAATTCTCTCGGGTCACGAGAACCATTTTTCAAAAACTTAACATCACAATATTTTGCACAAAGTTTTGTAATCTTTGATTCAGGATTATTATCAATAAATTCTATAAAATCTTTCTCCGGTAATTTAATTTTACCTTCTTTTATTTCATTAATAAAACTCTTATCATTTAATAAATTCGGATCCAAATTCACATTTGTATTAAACACTTTTCCTGAAAAATTATCCAATCCTTTTGCAATCCAAATCGGAGCAACAAAATTTAAAAACATCATCATTGACATCTTGAATCCATTTTCTAATTTTTCATATTTATTTCTAGCAGTTCCAACACGTCCAACAGTAAGTCCACCATCAGTAATTGCCATTTTATTAACAGTAGACATATTTGCTAATGATGAAATCACACCCTTAAATGTAGTCTTGTTAGTAGCTTGAGAAGAATTTTCTGGATACAATTCGTAGCGTTTTTCTGCTTCCAAAGTTTTTTCCATAATAGGTGCTACAGCTTCTTGTTTTTTCTTAAGTTTATCAGTTAAAGCAAAATTAAATTTCGGTAAAAAATATCCCATTATAACAATTGGAATTGATGTTGATAATAAAAATTTGCCGGCTTGAAGTTTTTCGTATGTTTTAGAATTCTTCAAAACCTTTTCCATACCTTTCACTTCCTCTGGAGCAATCTTTTTAAATTTATCAATATTATATTTTAATCCTTGTTTAGAGCTTTCTTTCATAAGCGCAGTATTCACTTTAGGATCATACCCCATTTTTCTTATAGCCCAGTCACAAATAGAATTCATTACAGGAATTCCACCAAGCCAAACAAGAGATGTACCATATTCATCAATAAGTCGCTCACGTGTAGCATTATTTGCCATCTGCTTTGAATCTTTTAAATTCTGATTGTAAGTCATTGCAACTTTAGAAGGAATTTCAATCCCGCAATCACGAACAATAAGAGGGTAAACACTTGAATTATTACCAATTGCTGATATTACATTAACTAATGACATTTTAAAAATTTCTCCTTTATTATCGTACTCTTATTCTCTCAATTAATATCCCGAAAGGGGGGTAAATAAAGAATCTAATTAGAAGTACTAAATAAATTCAAAGGAGTGCTAACGAACTCACAAAACCCCTTGCCCTTTCGGGTTTGTATGAGTATGATGATGAAGTTTTCTACTAATTAATGTCATAAAATCCATCCTTTTAGTTTATATTAACACAAAGGATAAATTTGTAAATGTCTGCAATTTATATACAAATTGCAGACATTTTACTTAAAATTTACCTAATATTGTTTATTTAATCAACTTTTCTTAATATTATAAAGCTATTTGGTGCTAAAGATAATTTTTGATTGTAATTATTTATATCTTGTCTACCGGCATTTGAATATCCTGAACCACCATATTTTGCATTATCACTATTAAAAATTTCTGTCCACTGACTATTTTGAGGGAAACCAAAATATTCATAATTTCTATCATGGAAACCTTGACCATAATTCTTTATGATTAATATTTCGTCATTGTCTTTTTTAAGTTGATGTATATGAACATTGTGGTTGTTATCTTTGTATGTGCTAACAATTTCGCCAACTCTTAGAGCCGGTATTTCTTTTAATAAAGTTTTTAAATCAGATGTAAAATTTTCCATTTGTCTAGGAATATTTTTAAACATACCGCTTGGAACAACTCTACCTAATACAGAATCAGGTCTGGCAACTGATTCCAACGTATCGTATCCTTTTTCAGCTACAATTCCATTTTTAAAATTATCAGATTTTTCTCTTTCATATTTTTCTCCGGAGAATTCTCTAAAGAATTTAAAATAAGATAAATCCGCAGATTCATCACCTTGGAAATACATCTTAGGCCCTGGAATTGTCAAAATAGTACCAAGTGCCAATTTTTGCTTTGCAATAGCAGTCTTAAACGCATCAACCAACTCTGATTTTGAAATAAATGTATTCAAATTCATTTCTTGTTCTTTTGTCGTTAAATCAGCATCAGAAATATTTTTAAATTCTTCTGAAACAATCAATTCAGCCAATTTTTGTCCAGCATGAGCCGCTCTTTGTCCTTTTTCTGCATCAGAAGTACCATTTACTCTCATAAACAAGTTAAGATGTCTCACCAAAACTTTTGGAATCAATCTTGTTCCATCTTCATTACCGATTTCATCATGGCTCATTATATACTTAACTCTATGTTGGGTATCTCTGATTCTTCCATCCAAATTATCCAATAAATTTGAACCTGAAACCAAAATTGCATCTTTTATTGAATGCATAAATCTAAAATCCCATTCACTATCAAATCCGATATTACCCGGAGTTGAATGCCATCCTCTTTCTGATATGAATTGAACTTGTGTATCAATAAAATCTAATTCATCCTTATGACTTATACTATCATTTTCATATCTTGTAACGGATTCTTTATTTTCACGTCCGTCTTCAGCAATAGTAAACACTTGTGGATTGTGTTCATTAACCTCTGTAACAATTTGTTTTAATAAATAATCAGAACCACAAAGTTTAGTCATGTCTAATCTTAAGCCATCAACTTTAAATTCATTAGCCCACCATAATGCCGCATTAGCCATCCAATCTCTCACGTATCTGTTATTTTGACCTTCGTAGTTAAATTCACCGCCAAATTTTCCGGAACCTTTTTCATAAGGTCCGGTTTGAGTTAAATAATCACCATCCGGCCCCATATGATTGGGAACCATGTCCATTATCACATTTAAACCTTTTCCATGAGCATAATCAATAAATTCTTTTAACTGTTTTGCTCCGCCAAGTTTTTCATTAACCGCAAATTTGTCAACACCATCATAACCCCATTGTTTAGAAAAAGTATTTTCTACAGGTAAAAGTTCAATCGCAGTAGCAACTCCTCTTTCTGCTATCACATCTACACGTTTTTTTGCAGCTTCGAAAGTTCCTTCTTGAGTCACTGTAGGAATATTAACTTCATCAATAATTAATCTGTCCAAACCTCTTAATGGCTCATTAGGTTTTCTAACGATTCTTCTAGGGTCTTTTCCTTCTAACCAATCAGTATTTTTCCATTCATAATTATTTGTGTCATAAATAGAACTCCATCCGTTGATATCTTCTTGTTTTTTAGCATATGGGTCTTTAACGAGATTAACATTGTTATTTTTATCTACAACCACATAACGATATTTATCATCCGGCTTTGCTTCAATATCATTCGCTACATAAACTCCATTTCCTTCATGTTGCATAGGATAAACTTTAGATTTATCATCTTTTGACTCAATATTATTTATAGTCAAAGCAGCGCCAGCAGTAGCTATAACTTGAACAACTCTTTCTTTAATTCCTCCCATGCCTTCAGCAATATTTTTAGCAACTTCTACAAAAACAGCTTTTGCATCAGGGAAAGAAAATAATTTAAAATTAGTCAATCCGCTTTCCTTCGCATAATTAGCTCCCCAGCTTATATGCTCTGACCAATCTCTCCTAAAAGTCGGATTGTTTTGATAATTTGTTTTGTTGTTTTTTTGTTGTCTGTTTGTTCTTAATTCCTGTCCTATTGACTGAACTCTCATAATACCTTCTCCTGTTTACACACACTATTATTAATAAAAACTCGTAAAAATATTTTTTGCTATTCTCCTTCTGATTTATATCCAAAATTTTTGAGAATATTATCTTTTTTACGCCAATCTTTTTCTACTTTTACTTCTAAACCTAGAAACACTTTTTTTTCTACAATTTTTTCCAATTCTAATCTTGCTTCTGTTCCGATTTTTTTCAACAAAGTTCCGCCTTTGCCAATTAAAATACCTTTTTGACTCTTTTGTTCGCAATAAATTGTTGCATAAATCCTATCGATATCATCACTTTCTTGGTATTTATCAACCTTTATTGCAACCGAATGTGGAATTTCATCCTGAGTATTTAATAAAACTTTTTCTCTAATAACTTCCTCTGTAACAGAACGCATACTTTCTTCCGTTACAACATCTTCTGGATATAATAAATCTCCCTCTGGAAGTTTCTTTAAGATATTAGCTAATAGCGTATCTTTATTTCGTCCGGTTTTTGCAGAAATTCTTATTATCGGAATATTTTCTTCAAAAAGCATTTTATAAGACATAAGATTTTCTTCAACTTTTTGCTGATTTTTGATTTTATCAACCTTGTTCATAACTAGAATTACTGGAATTTTACATTCTTTAAGAATGTTTTCTACAATCCACTTATCACCTTTTCCGGCAGGTTCACTACCGTCTACAAGAAATAATACTAAATCAGCATCAGGTACGGCAACTTTTGCTTCATCCAAAAGAAATTCACCCAATTTATTTAATGGACGATGAACTCCGGGAGTATCAATAAATATTATTTGACCATTTTCATCAGTCAAAATTCCTTTGATTCTCTTTCTTGTTGTCTGCGCCTTATCAGTTGTTATAACAATCTTCTGTCCCAAAATCTGATTCAAAAGAGTTGATTTACCAACATTAGGACGACCTAAAATTGTAACAAATCCACACTTCATATGTCTATTGTATATCAAACACATTTTTTTCAACACATAAATTTCAACTTCATTTGTAACAAATTGTTAAAAAAAGTCAATTTTTATCATTTATTATTCTTTATTTATATAAAGGATATTTACAGGGATATAGAAATGAGTTATTTTCAAAATTATAACAATTATGAATTCAATCAAGTGCCATTCCAAATGCCAAAGTGGGATACATCTTATTTGCAATTTAATAATTCCGGTTTTAATTTTGGTAATTTTAATAATTTTTCAAATCCTTTTAACTTTAGTTTAGGTACTGTAGCTTCTACTCAAAGCACTACAAATAGTACTACAACTTCTATATCTAGTGGTGATAAAGAATATGATGAATGGTATGCCAAACAAATGGCATCAGGTAATTCAACAAATAGTTCTGATAGCATTTTTTTAGAAGAACGTAACAAAGAAGTTAGTAAAATAAAAACTGTATTACAAGATACAGAAGATAAAATTGAAAAATTAAAGAAAAAGAAATCTGATTCAAACACTATTATTGAAACAAAACTTTTAGAAAGACCTGAATTAGATGAAAATGGTGCTATTAAAAAGCCAAAGAAAACAGAAAAAGGTTTCTGGGAAAAAAGCATAGAATGGGTTGGAAGCGCCGGAACATCCTTACTTAATCTAGGTAAAAGTATAGTCGGCTATGATAAAGACGGCAAATGGAGTCCTAAAAAAGCTCTAACAAATGCTGCAATTACAGCAACTGCAATAGGAGCTACTTGTATTCCTGTTATAGGTCCTGCAATCGGTTATGGCATGTTAGCATATGGTTTGGGCAATGGCGTAGTCGGAGCTATGAAAGGAATCAAAAAACTTAATAACACTGATAACGAAAAAGAAAAAGAAGAAGCTAGACAAAATATTTGTTCTAATGTTGTAATTGCTGCATTATCAACATTTGGACTAAAAGGACTTGGCAAGACAGCAAGTACCGCTAATACTGTAGCTGCTCCAAAAACATCAATTTTGGCTAAACTAGGTAATGGAATAAAAAGTTTCACAACAGACCCTCTCAAAGCTACATCACAAGCTATAAAATCTGATATTAGCGCAGTAAGAGCAAACGGTTTCTTTAGTACTTTAGGCTCTAAAGCAACTGCAATGTTCACTAATAAATCATTCAAATATGATGATAAATATACAGAAATGAAAACTCGATTAAATAATCAGATTTCTGATTTAAATACAAAAATAGCATCTGAAACAAATCCTGCTAAAAAAGTTCTTTTAGAAGAACATAGAGCTATGGCACAAAATAATTTAAACGAATTACAAAACTTACAAAATTTAAAAACAAAAGTTGAATTTGATAAATTAAAAACAACAAATTCTTCTACAAAAAATCAAGAAAGTTTTTCTAACTACACTCAAAATGGTTCCGGCTATGAAATAAATGGTCAAACCGTTAGCCAAGAAGGTTTCGCACAATTCAAGGCAGACATGAATGCTTGGCAAAAAAGTTATAACAAAGATTTACAAAAATTGATTAAAGCAAAAGAATATTCTATGAGAAAATTAGCAAAAGATCCGGATGCTCATAGAACAGAATTAGACCAATATACTCAATCAAGTATTAGAGCTAAATATAAAACTCGTCAAGCACTTAAAGACGGAATAAAAGATATTAATAATCAAATAACAGATATTACGGGAAAAATCTCTAGAGCAGAAGAAAAATTAAGCACTCAAACAAACCCAAGAGCTATTGCTAATTTACAAAATCAAATAAATAATTTGAAAGCTACACAAGCAAATCTTGAAAATGAATTAGCTGTATGTAATTCAATAAAAATAAGAAGCTATCGTAGTCCATTTACTTGGTTTCAAAAAAATGAATACATTTTAAGCATGGGTGAAGGCAATGCAACGTATGGAGTCCTTGGTAACACAATTAAAAATAGTGTAAAAAATCCGGCTGCAATGCCATTGTACGCATATTCTCAATGGGATAAAAGTTTCTCTGTGCCATCTTTCTCAGTAGATTTGAAAGAATTTACTCCGGAAGAATTGGAAGAAACAATTAAGAACTTAGAAGCTGAAAAATCACAACTCGCACAAACGATTGATGTTTATAACAATATAAAAACATCACAAGAATGGGAAACTTTTAAAGCTCAACTAGAGGCAAAAAACAATGCAGCAGAAGAATCTCAAACTGCGAATAATGAACCAACTCAAAATACAGAAAATAATACAGAAGAAAATACTGAAAAAGCAGAAGTTGAAGACAAAAACTCTTAATATAAGATAACCGTATTCAAATTATTATAGTTTTGTGCGTTAACATTTGTAAAAAAACATTCTAATTAAGTAGAAAATGTGAAAAAAAATGTTAACATGAATATCAAAGGGATAATGATTTGTAAAGAATTTGTAAATATTAGGCAATTTTTTTTATTTATCGGTTTTATCAAATTTATATTTAGGGTGATAGTGTGAAGAAAGAAAAGCAAATAACAGAAAAAATAAAAAACGTATCAGAGAAACTTCCTGTTTCTTCGCCGTTTTTACAAGAACAGCTAGTGTCAAAAGTTAATGCGCTAACTTTCAACATGAATACAAATTCTTTGAGTAATCCTCAAAATAAAAACTTTGAAAAAGGTTTAACATTAAATAATCGAACGATTATTAATGAATTAATCAAATTTTCACAAATTACCAGCACAAATGAACTTTTCACAAAAATAAACTTAATGATTTCGCAAAGTATTGATTCAAATTTTATGGCTGTCGGGTATTTCAAAGAACAATCAACTTGTATAAATCTTAAGTTAAAAGATAAGCTTGGAAATTTTTATTCAACTAAAATATTTTTAAAAGAAGATACAAATCCAATTATTCAAGCATTTAAAAATAAAACTCCTATCTTTCAAGAAGATGCAAGTTTTCTTAAGCTTGCTTATTTTAAAAATGATGCCGTTATTATTATGCCACTTATTGCCGCTGGAAAAAGCATTGGCGTTCTTATTATAGAAGATAAATACGCTCGACAAAATATTGCAATGTACAATCTTATCGCAAATTTTGCAGCCTTGATGACTTATAACTTTGAATTACAAGAAAAATGTGAAGGCGTAATTAATACCGACAACCTAACATTATTATACAATCATAGAGGGTTTCATGAAATTCTTTCTAAAGAAATTCAACGAGCACAAATAAATAAACAGAAATTATCCATAGTTATGATGGATGTTTGTAATATTTCTAAAATTAATAGAGAACTTGGACATGCAAAAGGTGATGAGGTTATAAAATTAGTTGCAGAAAAAGTTCGTCAAAATATTCGTGAAGGTGATATTGCAGCAAGATATGGCGGTGATGAAATTGCAGTGATATTACCGAATACTTCCGTTGAACAAGCAAAATATGTAGCAGAATTTATAACATATTCTTTATCTTGTTGTTTTATAGATGAGATTGGTCCGGTCAAAGTTTCCGTAGGAATTTCGACTTATCCGGATTGTTCTGAACACAAAGAAAAACTACTTGTTTTAGCCGAACAAGCAATGTATATTTCTCAAGCAAAAGGTTATAAAGATGGTATGTCTGCTATAATAAGCTCTTCTGACTTTAATTTCTGGGATGATGTTGCTTTAAAATCTTTTGCAGAAGTTATTGAAAAACGCTATGCACAACAAGGAATTAATTTTGAAGAAGAATTAATTTCAAAATTTAATATGGATCATGCTCAATCCGGTGCAAGAATTTCTGAAATTGCGACCTCTTTAGCGGGTGCCATTGATGCAAAAGACCCTTATACAAAAGGTCATTCTACATCAGTTTCAAAATTTTCTGAAGCTTTAGCTAGAGCTATTAATCTCCCTGAAGAAGAAGTTGAACGTATTAAATTAGGTGCACTTCTTCATGATGTAGGAAAGATTGGCATTCCGGAAACAGTATTAAAAAAAGAAGGTCCTTTATCAGATGAAGAATGGGCGATAATGAAACAACATCCAGTTATAGGTGCTGAAAAAGTTCTTATGCCAAACCCATCATTAAGAGATTTGATTCCAATTGTAAAATATCATCATGAAAGAATCGATGGTAAAGGGTATCCGGAAGGATTAACAAATGGAGATATTCCTTTAGCGGCAAAAATCGTAGCTGTTGCAGATACCTATCACGCATTAATCAGTGATAGACCGTACAGACGTGGAATGAATATAGAAAAAGCGTTGTCAATTCTAAAAGAAGGTGCCGGAACGCAATGGGATGAAGACTTAATTAGAACATTTATCCAAATCGCTCCATCTCTCGGAGTTTAATCAAAAAATTATAACATTTTAAAGAAATATGATTAATTTAATAAATTTGATATTTCACTTATTCAACATTACGAAAAACACCTGTAAGTCAGGCATTGCCTAAACTACTATAATACGTAGGGTGGGTAAAGCATCGGCAAGTAAGGAACATATAATTAAACCCCATAATTACGTACCCACCGAATAAAACAGTAACCTGTAATTTCAACCATTTATTCTTACTTATATCTAATCGCTTCACTCTCTGTCTTACGAGCGCTTTTCACTCTACTTTCAAATGTGTAGTGTGACCTACAAGCTAGTAAGTGTAAAGCAATCCAGTCTTTTTGCTTGTAGGCTCAAATTATAAACAATAGATTGCCACATCACTGACGTTCCTCGCAATGACGGAGCACTACAATAGACATAAATTGTAGGTCAGGCATTGCCTGACAATAACATATAATAAAAATTTGTTTTGCAATATTTTAAACAAAAAAGTCAGGTAGTATGAGAAAAGCGGAAGTGATTCCCACACTACATATTTATTTTTTTTCAAAAGGCTGGATTTTTCGGGCTTAATCAGCCCTCAAAATAATGCAAGGCTTGTTAACTTGGTATTAATATATTTTAAAACCAACCATTCCCCCCTTCAACTATTCTACTAAATTAATACTTCTTCTAAACTCCTAAACTACTCCACTTCTCTATTTTTTAATACATTTGCTTTTGTTAAGAAATTAGAAAAATTGTTACAATTGGCGCAAACGTAGTAGTAGTAGTAGTAGTAGTAGTAGTAGTTTGCGCTCAACTTTTTCAAAAACCCCTAAAGTTTTCAGAAAAAATGCCGATAACTATGAGGTACGTAAGATAAAATTCATTTTACAAGTAATATAAAACAACTCTCAAGTTAGAAAGGACTTCCTCATGAGTAACAACAGTATTTCACACAAAATTGATGCTTATGCACAAGTTAATTTGAAAGCATTGAAGCAAGAAGAAGCAAAAACTGGCAGAAAGATGACCAAATTTGATATCGCTCAGCACATGCTTCAACACGGCAAACTTAACAAAAACGAGTATGCAAATTGGATGAACACTACAGAAGGTTTTAACGCTCAAGCAATGACTCAGCAACAAAAGACAGCTTTAAAGCAAGGTAATGTTTGGGGTTTTGCCGGTTACGGTGGTGGTGAAGAATCTTATTTGGATAGTATGACAAGCTTTTCTCAAAAAAATCCTGTAGAAAAACAAAATACTGTATCTCACCGACAAATGAAATTGAATGAAACAGTTGCAGAACGCAAGAAAAAGCAGCAGAAATTAATAATCATATTAAAAATGAAAGAGTTCTAAATCAAAAAAAGACAGAAGCTGAGCAAAAAACAGATATTAAAAAACAAACAGAATATAATCAAGAGTTAAAAAGATATAAAGAAATACTAGGAAATTCAGTAACAATGAGAAGAATAGAAGGGTTATTTCGAGAACTTGATAATAATAATTCATTACCACAAGAAAAGAAAAAAGCTATGCGTACATGGATATATAACATAGCTGACAAATATGTAAATTTTTACAAAAATCATAAAGTATATATTGATGTTACAGGTAAGGAATACGTAGCAAAAGATAATGACCGTCGTGACAATGCTATGGTAAACGACCAACTTAATGAATTAGATGAAGCCTTTGATAATCTTAAAAAATTAATAAATACTGCATATTGAGCCAGTCTGTAGCATGTAGTTCTTGTTCAATGAAAAACATTGAACAAGAACTTATATTTTAATTTTAAGTGATAATTCACTGGTGTAATTTTTATTAAATAAAAAATAGTTATCCAAAAGGCTGGATTTTTCGGGCTTAATCAGCCCTCAAAATGACGCAGGAGTTGTTAGCTTGGCGCTTGTGTCATTCTGAGCCCGATTAGGGCGAAGAATCCAGCTTATTATTAACTATTTCCAGCACTATTTTTTCATGTTTATAAACTTATTCTTTTTCTTTTCTAAAAGCTAGTCGCTTTCTATAATGCGTAGGGTGGATAAAGCATCGGCAAGTAAGAAACATATAATTAAACCCCATAATTGCATACCCACCGAATAAAACAGTAACCTGTAATTTCAACCATTTATTCTTTCTTATACCTAGTCGCTTCACTCACCGCCATTGCGAGCGTATTTCACTTCACTTTTGTAACCTACAAGCTAGTAAGTGTGTCGTAAAATGATGCAATTCAGTTTTTTAATTGATAGATTTAAACAAAAAACAATAGATTGTCACGTCACTGACGTTCCTCCCAATGACGGAGCACTACAGTAGACATAAATTGTAGGGCAGGCATTGCCTGACAATAACTTTGGAGTAAAATTAAAAGTCGGTATTGTTTGCCAATATTTTAAACAAAAAAAAAAGAGTCAAATTGAAATCCATCAATTCAACTCTTTTTTTAAATTAGATGTTGGCAACGTGCTATCTTCCCAG
>CAKVIN010000025.1 GCA_934754425.1 uncultured Candidatus Melainabacteria bacterium
TCTATAAAAGAAAAGTTTGCCGTTTTGAAAATGGCAAACATTAAATAAACACGAGGATATTAAGAGAGAGTATAAAAAAAATTTGTTCTAAGTTCTTTATCTTACGTTTCGATTTTCGAACTTTTTTGTTTTTTGTTTTCCTTCTTTTGATCTTACATCTATATAAAGTATTTTTGTTTTCTAAAATTGCCTATTTTTTTTAAAATTTTTATTAGTTTTTACAAACCTTAAAACTGTATACATCTATCATGTAATTCATATATATTATTGAAATAATCTGAATATCTAGTAATTAAGTTTGCTTTACACGAACCTTTTTTATGTTAATATATTATTATATAGGGGATAAATCGTGCTTAGTTAAGCTTATAAATGGTTTAAATACTCCTGTAAAAAAGGATAGAGGAGAAAAATTTTGGCTCAACAAAATATGTTTTCAGACGGTAAAATTGTACCGGTTAATATTAGAGAAGAAATGAAAAAGTGCTATATTGACTACGCAATGAGTGTTATTGTAGGTCGTGCACTTCCTGATGTAAGAGACGGTTTAAAACCTGTTCACAGACGTATTTTATACGCAATGAATGAATTGGGTATGACACCGGATAAACCATTTAAGAAATGTGCCCGTATCGTTGGTGAAGTACTTGGTAAATACCACCCACACGGTGATAGCTCTGTATATGAAGCTCTTGTCCGTTTGGCACAAGACTTTAACACAAGATACCTTGTTGTAGATGGTCATGGTAACTTCGGTTCTGTTGATGGTGATGGAGCTGCTGCAATGCGTTATACAGAAGCACGTATGCACAAAATCACAACGTCTATGCTTGCTGATATTGATTGTGAAACTGTTGATTTTGAGCCAAACTTCGACGGTTCTTTAGAAGAGCCTTCTGTATTGCCTGTAAGATTGCCAATGCTGCTACTAAATGGTTCATCTGGTATCGCTGTTGGTATGGCAACAAATATTCCTCCTCACAACTTAAATGAAGTTGTAGACGGTACAATCGCTTTGATTGATAATCCGCAAATTACAATTGAAGGATTGATGGAACACATAAAAGGTCCGGATTTCCCAACAGCAGCAACTATTGTAGGTTTATCAGACATTAAACAAGCTTATGAAACAGGTCGTGGTTCTATCAAGATGTCTGCGGTTGCGACTATTGAAGAAATCCCTGGAGGAGCAGGACGACAAACCAGAACAGCAATTATTGTAACTGAAATTCCTTATCAGGTTAACAAAGCTATGCTTATCCAAAAAATTGCAGATTTGGTTAAAGAACAAAAGATTAACGGTATTTCTGATATCAGAGATGAATCTGATAGAGAAGGTATGCGTATAGTGATTGAACTTAAGCGTGATGCGAAGCCGGAAGTTGTTAAAAATAATTTATTTAAGTTTACACAATTGGCAACAACATTTGGTGTAAATATGGTTACTTTGTGTGGTAAACAGCCAAGATTACTAAATTTATATGAAGTATTAAATGAATTTGTTGAACACAGAGTTGAAATTGTTACAAGAAGAACAATTTACTTCTTGAAGAAAGCAAAGATTCGTGCCCATATTTTAGCAGGCTTATTAATTGCTTTAGGTTCTTTAGATGAAGTTATTGAACTTATTAAAAAATCTAAAACAACAGAAGAAGCAAGAAATGGTTTAATGAGCAGGTTCGGTCTTGATGTTGATCAGGCTAATGCAATATTAGAAATGCAATTAAGAAGATTAACAGGATTAGAACAAGACAAAATCAAGAATGAATATGATGAACTCCTTAAGAAAATTACTGAATACGAAGGAATTCTTGCTGATAGACAAAAAGTTTTAGATATCATTAAGGCTGAACTTCTTGAAGATAAAGAAAAATACGGCGACGATAGAAAAACTCAAATTGTTCCGGAGCAAGGTGAAGTTACAATCGAAGATTTAACTCCTAATACTCCTATGGCAGTATTTATTACTCATCAAGGTTATTTGAAGAGAATTTCTTTGGACACGTTTGAAAGACAAAATCGAGCAACTCGTGGTAAAGCCGGCATGAAGACTAAGGATGATGATGATATTCAGCATTTCTTCACAGCAATGATGCATGACAAAGTATTGTTCTTCTCTTCTAAGGGTATTGTATACAGCCTTAATGTATATGACTTCCCAGAAGGTGGCAGACAATCTAAGGGCTTGCCTATTGTTAACGTATTACCGATTGAACAAGGTGAAAAAATTACAGCTGTAGTTCCTGTAAGCAATTTCTCACATGATATGAACTTGATTATGTTAACTCAAAAGGGTTATATTAAGAGAATTGAACTTGACAATTTTGCAAGCATTAGAAGAAGCGGTATTATTGCTATTTCTCTTGAAGAAGGCGATAAGTTGAATTGGGTAAAACTTGCTAATCCAAACGATGAAATAATTATTGGTACATCTTGCGGTATGGCAATCAGATTCCCTATTGAAGATTTAAGACCATTAGGAAGAAGTGCAAGAGGTGTAAACTCTATGAAACTAAGAGCTGCCGATACTATTATTGGCTGTGATATTGTTCCTAGAAATTATGATGCGGATTTACTCGTTGTAACTTCTGACGGTTTTGGCAAACGAACTAAGCTTTCTGAATTCAGAACACAAAATCGAGGTGGAATCGGTCTTATTGCAACCAAGTTTAAATCAAATATGTCTAGATTAGTTGCTTTAACTATCGTAGAAGAAAAAGACGAAATTATGATGGTTACAGCAAATGGTATTGTTACAAGAATCAAAGCAGGTGATATTTCTTGCCAAGGCAGACCTGCGACTGGTGTAAGGGCTCAAAACTTAACTGATAATGACACAGTTGTATCAGTTAACAAAATAGTTAATACAGATAAGAGTGATGATGAAACAACTCCAACCGGAGGTTGTCCTGCTGAAACAACTGAAGGCGAACAAGGAACACTAACAGAATAATTTTTAAATAATTAGTAAGTATAAAAAACGAGAAGTTAAACTATATCTCACTTCTCGTTTTTTTAATTTGTAAGTTTATAGACTTTTGTTCTTGCCATACATTCTTTTTTTTGTTAAACTTAAATGGTAGATTAGGTAAAAGAGGAGTTTTTATTATGGATTTAATGAAGGGTAAAAAAGGTATAATTTTTGGTGTATCTAATACTCACGGTATAGCTTATGGTATAGCAAAACAATTATTTGACGAAGGTGCTGATATTGCTTTTACATACGCTGGTGAAGCTATGGAAAAAAGAGTTCGTCCAATTGCTGAAGGAATGAATGCTAAATTAATTATGAGTTGTGACGTTACTAAAGAAGAAGAAGTTGAAGCAGTTTTCAAAGAATGTGAAAAAATCTACGGTAAATTAGACTTTGTAGTTCACGCAGTTGCTTTTGCTCCAAAAGAAGATTTAATGGGCAGATTTGTTGATACTTCTAAAGAAGGTTGGGATATCGCTCTTGGCGTAAGTGCTTATTCTTTAGTAAGAGTTTGTCGCCATGCTGAACCTATTATGAATGAAGGTAGCTCAATTTTTGCATTAACTTACCTAGGTTCAATTCTTTCTGTTCCAAGCTACAACGTAATGGGTGTTGCTAAAGCTGCATTAGAATCAGCTATGAGATTCTTAGCTGTAGACTTAGGCCCTAAAGGTATCAGAGTTAACTGCTTATCATCTGGTCCAGTTAAAACATTGGCTTCTATGGGTATTGCAGGCTTCTCAAAAATGCTTAAAGCTGCAACATTAAGAGCTCCATTAAAGAAAAATGTTTCTTTAGAAGATGTTGGTAGAGCTGGTTTATACTTAGCTTCTGACCTTTCAAGCGGTACTACAGGTGAAGTTCTATATTGTGATTGCGGTTGTCGTTCTGCTTATGCTTCTTCAGAAGAAATGGATATTATTTCTAAAGCTGAATAATTATAAAATTAACAAAGCGAACTCAAACAAGCTTGAGTTCGCTTTTATATATTAAAGGTATTAAATATGAAAAAAATCTTAACAACTTTAGTTTTGTTACTAACTTTAATTAATGGAGCATTATCCGTTAAAGCAATGAATTATGATGAAGCTATTAAGCAATCAAAACCAATTGTATTATTAATATATTCTGATTGGGCAGATGATTTAGATAAAGTAAACAAAAGTTTTGTTGATGCTCAAAATAGTTATAGTAATACTTATAATTTTGTAAGACTTAATATTGCTTCCCAAGAAGCAAAGAATTTTAATAAAAAATATTATTTTTATCCGAACCTTCCATACATTCTTTTATTAAAAGACAGTGGTAGAATTTCAAGATATCTTACAAAAGAAAATATTATTAATACATCTAGTTTTAACGAAAAATTAAAATTTTTTATAAACTAAATAAAGAAAAAATTAGAAATCAAATTTTTATTGACCTAAAAACCAAATAAAAACCGGTTTTTAGGTTATTTTTTGTAAAATTTATAAATTTTTATTTGTATAATCAATACCACCAACAGCATTATAAAGTGATATTGTTGAAATAACATTATCTATTGTTGCTGCAATATTTCTTTGCTTAGTTATATACAAATTAATTTCCGATTTGATTTCATCAAGCTTTGAAGAATCGCCGATATTAAACTGACGTTCTGCAAGAGTGTGTTTTTTACATTCTATCGCTAAATCTTCATTTGTTTTATCAAGATTAGCTTTTGTAGTTTTTGTTTCAACTAATGCATCATTAACTTCTTGAATAGACGTTAAGACAGTTTTTTCATAATTTTCTACCGCTTTTTTGTATTCATATTTGTTAATTCTATATTTTGCAAGTCTTGCCCCCCCTGTAAATAAATCCCAACTTGGTGCAATTCCTGCATTTGCAAGAAATGTTTCACCTGCAAAAATCCTATTCCATTTGTAAGCATTGAATCCCAGATTACCAAACAATATAAATTTTGGTAAAAAATCACGTCTTGCAATTTTTACATCTAGTCCGGTTTTTTTAGCATAACTTTCTGCGGATAATAAATCGGGGCGATATTGAATTACAGTAGTACTAAGAGAATCTGGTGTTGATGGATATTTTAATGAATCAAATTTCGCATGATCAATTTCTATATCTGAATTCTGGCTTAATAAAACAATCATTTCATTATTTAAAAGTTTTTTATTTTCTTTTAAAGTATTCATATCTTTTTCAAATAAGACTAAAATTTGTTTTTCATCTAAAAGTTCATTAATAGATGCTAAACCGGCATTATACTTTTTTTCAGTCATTTGAACAATTTCTTTTTGTAATTCTATAATATGTTCCAAATTTTTTTCCAAGGCATCAATTTTTATAAGATTAAAATAATCAGATGCAAAAGTGGATGTTATATAAATATAAGTGGCTCTTTCTTGTTGTTCGGCAATTTCTTTTTGTTTTTTTGCACTTTTTCGTGCTAAATAATTTTGTCCCCAAATATCAATTTCATAAGAAGCGTTTAGTGGTAAAAATATTTCATTTTGCACATATTTTGGAATAACAACATTTCCAAATACAGTTTTAGGACCTCTAAAAACTCTCGAAAAGCTACTATCAAAACTGGCACTTGGCAACTGATTTGAAGCTGCTAGTCTAATATTTTCTTCTGATTGTTTGGTTTTTAGTGCTGCAATTCTTAAATCATGATTATTTTGATAAAGAGTTTGCATGTGATTAATAAGTATTTCATCGTTATAATTTTTCCAATAATCAAGATTTACATACTCAAGCTTATTATTTACCATATCTTTTGCGTAGCAAGGTAATGTTAGTAATAAAAAAAATATTATTAAAAAATTTTTAAATGTCATATTTACACTTATCCTTCTTGTGTTATTATGATAACACAAAATTTTCTTATAAAACAAGAATTTACAAAATTGAACAAATATCACTATAAGAAGAAAAAACTCTTAATATATACAAATAATCATTATCCGATTTGTATAATACTAAATAATTTTTCTTAACTACATAGAATTTTACATCTTTGTATGTAAAATCTATTCTTTGTTTACCAAGATTGGGATACATAGTTAAAACATCAAATATAGCATAAAAATACTTTAGTATTTTTTTGCTGCATCTGGATTATCTTTAGCAATATAATTACTTATAAAAATTAAATCTTCTTCTGCTTTATTTAAGATTTGCAGTTTAAGTTGGTTATTCATACTTGGCAATCAAGTTCCTCATAACTTCATGCCCATCTTTAAAATTTCCTTTATCAAGCTCTACTAAAGCATCTTCAATATCTTTATTAAGCATATCGATTCTTGGCTGCAAGATATTTTTTTTTGTAATTAATAATGTCAATGCTTCTTGAATAATCTGATTAACAGAACCATATAGACCAGTTGCCATTTGTTCTTGAATAAATTTGTCAAAATTTTTATTTAAAGATATTTCCATAGTTACTCCTTCTAATATATTTTAACAAATTATGCAAAAACTTCAATGAAAATAAATGCATAATGAAAATTTTGGATTTTTCCATTAATACAATTTATCAAATGATAACTTACTCTATCTCAGTGTATTGTACATATCCCCAGTAATCATCAAATACATCCAATGGAATTGCTACTGTTTTGCTTGTATCCCAAGGATTTTTCAAATAAATATTTTTATCATCTATGTCATACACTGCATAAGCGTGAGCAGTTGCAATATCATCTTTATATTTAGCATCTTTTGGAACATCCTTAACTATAAATCCCCAGAGTTTGCTAAAAGGATCTATAGTACAAGTCATTATAATATTATTATTTTTAAGTTGTTTTTTTATTTCTTGCGGCTCAGGTTTTGATCCTAACATTTGAGCTAATGTTTGCCATTTTTTATTTGTTCCTAGTAATAAGTCAAACGCAGATGAAGGGTTTCCGCCATTTTTTATACCTAAAATATTATAATGTTTTTCTGCCGCTAATTCCAAAATCCTCACATCTGTGTCACCTTCAGCAAAATCGTCTGCAGAAAGTATTTCTAATGCACTTACAGTATAAGCTTTATCTGCACCTTTGAATTTAACTGTATATGTACCATCTTTATTATCTTTAATTGTGTTATCTAAAATAGCCTGTCCTTTTGAAGAACGTTGAATCGCAGAAATTGATGATAAAAACCAGCAATCTCCAATTTGTCCTTGATAAAAACTTTTATCGATTTTTGCATTTCCTTTTTTATCTTGCCATTTTAGTGAATTCGCACAGCAGTCATTCAAATACTTGATTACTCGAGTTTTAACATCATTGTCCAGCCCCCATTCTCCATTAATTGCATCTAATAAGGACTCACCATAATTATTTTTATAGTTTTGGAGAACTGTTACGATATTTTCATTATTTATCTGTTTAATATGTTGTTCGAAATTTTTACCAGTAGTAGGTAAACCGATTTTATTTTTGGCAGTTATATCTTTGTACAAATTATCACTTATAGGGTCGTCTAAATTCCAACTTTGAGATTTTTTATCAAATTTTTTGAGCTTAATAATATTTCCATTTTTATCATATTTAGTCATTTTTACATTGGTATTTATATAATAATTTCCATTTTTATAACTTCCAAATTCAGCTATAAATTTACCAGTTTTTTTATCACTTATTTCAATTCTACTAAAATCTTCATCATAATATGCTTTTTTATATTTATATTTGTTTTCTGGATACTTTTGCTTTAAATTATTCATCAGTTTTGTATCAGTATTAGTTCTTGTTTTTGCAAAAGATTTTTTTATCGTATTATTAACAATATTAATAAATTTTATAATATCATCAGGTGACATTTTCAATTTAGATAAAACATTGTTTTGTTTTAGAATCTTCTTTACTTCGTCTGTAGTTATTTCTCTATTGTTATCTACGTCTGCATCAACAAGATTATTCCATATTGTTCTTATTTCGTCAGCATCGAGTTTTCCATTTTTATTTTTATCAAAAATAGATAGTACTTTATTAAAAATTGCTTGAGTTTTTTCATCATTTGATTTTAAAACCATTTTGCCGTTATACATTGTAAAATTATTAGTACTTTTATCGTCATATTCAAAAAAGTTTTGCATAATTACTCCTTATAAGAAACGACCTTATATTGCTTACAATTTATATAACGGCATTTTTTTTGAAAACTTTAGGCCTTTAAAAAAAAAACAAGCGCACTACTACTGCTATTATTACTACTATTACTACTATTACTACATTTGCGTCTATTGTAAATTTTTTTAAATCTCTTAACAAAAGAAAATATTAATTCTCTATTTGAATTAAAAAGGGAAAATTTCTATTTTGTCAAAATGGGAAATTTTAACTTTGCTGCGAAAAGAAAATAAGTAAAGAATAAATTGTTATATTTACACTTCTTTTTCTTGTGTTATTATGATAACACAAAGGGATTTTTATGAAACAAGCTATTTTATTAAAACAAAAAATTGGGTTAAGGCTTTCAAGAGCCGGATTATTATCTAAATTATTTGCTAAACAAACATTCAAAAAAAGTGGGCATGATTTAATGCCGGAACAATTTACTGTTTTGTATGCTTTAAAAGAACATAATGGAATGTATTTAAGACAGCTTGGTGATATTACATATAAAGACCGACCTAACATGACAAGAATTTGTACTATATTAGAAGATAAAGGATATTTAACATCAAATATAGACACTCATGGTAGGCAAGTTAAGAAATTATATATAACAGACAAAGGACTTGAAATCTGTGAAAAAACACTTTCTGTTGTATTAAGTATTTGGAATGAATCAGTAATAGGGCTTGAGCAAGAAGAAATTGATAATTTCTTAACAACATTAGACAAAATAGAAGAAAATATGAAATCAAAGACATTGGTTTAGGTGAACATTATGGGAAGAAAAAAAGAAGATAAAAATTCGCCGGAATTTATAAAAGAGGCTAAAAAGCGTTTAAAAAAACGACGTCCTGAATACAAGAAAAAACGTGTGATTGTGCCGAGCATAACAGCTGCAGTGTTGATAATACTAGGAATAGTTGCCGCTGTACACTCAACATTCTTTCAATCAACTGACGATGCATTTGTAGAAGGTCGTCTTGTTTCAATTGCTCCAAGGGTAGCTGCTCCTGTCGTTAAATTACTGGTTGATGATAACCAAGAAGTTAATGCGGGTGATTTACTGGTAGAACTTGATCCAAAAGATTTTGAAGTTGCTCTTGCTCAAGCAGAAGCAAAACTAGCAGAGGCAAAGGCTGGGCTTAATATAGCCGTAAAAAACGTGGATGAAAGTTCTTCAAAAGTTAATAAGTCATTTGAAGATATTTCTTCCGCTGAATCAAAATTAGATTTTGCAAAAAAAGATTTTGCAAGATATAAAGATTTATACAAAGATGGTATTGTATCTAAACAAGCTTATGAAAAAAGCAAGACAGCTTTAGAAGTAGCAGAAGCTGATTTTAATGCTTCCAACGAAAATTCTGTTGCAGCTAGACATGCTCTTGAATCTAATAAAGCAAAAACTGAAGCCGATGAAGCTTTAATACAAAGATTGGAAGCTGAAGTTGAACAAGCAAAACTAAACTTAAAATACACTAAAATTTATGCACCACAATCCGGAAAAATTGCTGCAAGAAGTGTCGAAAAAGGGAATTATGTAAATATAGGGCAACCTTTGATGAATATTGTTCCAAATCAAGTTTGGGTAGTTGCTAATTTCAAAGAAATTCAACTTACGCACATGAAAGATGGACAACCCGTAAAAATAAAAGTTGATACTTATCCTAATAAAAGATTTAAAGGACATGTAGAAAGTATTCAACGTGCAACAGGCGCAAAATCAAGTTTGTTCCCTCCGGAAAATGCTGTTGGTAGTTATGTAAAAATTGTTCAAAGAGTTCCTGTAAAAATTGTATTTGACGAAGATATTTCAAACTACAATATAGTCCCTGGAATGTCCGTTGTACCAAAGGTAAGAATAAAAAATGGAAAAGAAAACTAACCCATTCATAATAGCATTAGCCGTATTATTGCCATCGTTTTTAGCATTGGCTGCATCTTCCGGAACAAACGTAAGTCAGCCGCATATTGCAGGATTTTATGGAGCAACTC
Source organism: uncultured Candidatus Melainabacteria bacterium (assembly GCA_934754425.1). Classification (GTDB taxonomy): domain Bacteria; phylum Cyanobacteriota; class Vampirovibrionia; order Gastranaerophilales; family Gastranaerophilaceae; genus CAG-196. The sequence continues at coordinate 10,069 of CAKVIN010000025.1, forward strand.
AATATGAAGCAAATACAGTAATTACGTGTTATATCATATCCGGTGGGTTAATGTTACCGGTCACCGGATATTTAGTACGTTTAATTGGCAAAAAACTTTTATTTATATACAGTATTATCGTTTTTGCAATCGGTTGCTTACTGTGTATATTAGCACCGAATTTACAAGCACTGATTGGAGCCAGAATTGTCCAAGGTATTGGTAGCGGATGTATTTTACCATTATGTCAGGCTGTTTTATTGGAAGTTTTTCCTCCGGAACAGCGAGGTATCGCTATGGGATTATTTGGTGTTGCTGCTATGTTTTCTCCACTTGCCGGACCTTTTATTGGTGGTTATTTAACAGATAATTATTCTTGGCAATGGATTTTTATCATAAACATTCCACTCTGTATATTATCATTGCTTTTAATTAAATTGTTTATGGCAGATGAAGAACCGGCAAAGTCAAATTACAACAAAAAATTTGACATTGTAGGTTATTTATCTATTGTAATTGCAATGGGATGTATGCAAGTTATTCTAGATAAAGGGCAACAATACAACTGGTTTGACGAAACTTGGATTTGTTGGACAACAGGTGTTTGTATTTTTTCATTTGTTTTCTTTTATGTTTGGGAATTAGAATATAAATATCCGGTTATTGATATTCGAGTTTTTAAAGATAGAAATTTTTTGTTTGGAACTTTTGCAAGTGCTTTTATTAATGTTGTTTTGTATTCAACACTGCTTTTAGTTCCTATGTTTGTTCAAAGTTTAATCGGATATAGCCCTTCAATGTCAGGCTTGTTAATGTTTCCACGTGCTATAATTTGTTTAATAGGTTTGATTGTAATGGGAGAAGTTTCTAAATATGTAGAAGGACGTTTACTTTCAATTATTGGGTTTATCATTATTGCTATTTCACTTTTAATGTTAACGCAAATGAATCCAAATTCATCAATGGAAAGTATAATATTACCAAATCTCCTTTTATGTATTGGAGTTCCAACCGCTTTTGTTCCTATTACAGCATTGTCTTTTCAGACTTTACCTGCTTCAAAGAATGCTGATGCTGCAGCTTTGCACGCTTTGTTTAAAAACATCCTGACTGCAATGTCAACTTCTGTATCATCAACATTTATTGCACGAGTATCTCAGGTTTATCAAAATTATTTTGTTGCAGATCTTTCTCCACACAATCCAATGTTTTTATACAAATTTAACGCATTGCAACATAAATTTATGAGATATTATCCTACAGTAGTTGCTTCAAAAAAAGCAAATGGAATTCTTTATAAACAATTACTAGCACAATCAAGGTTAGCAGCATTTTTTGATATATTCACTATGTTAGCTCTTTTGATGATTTTTGCAATTTTTCTTGTAATACTTCTAAAAAATAAACAAGTTCAAAAGAGTAATAAAACTTAATTATTACACATAAGAGCTTTACAAACTTTTTTTTTGTTATTAAAATGATAATACTCACTATCCTCAAGTGATGGGTTTGAAGTAAGAAGTCATTAGCTTACGGATATCCCAAGTAGTGAAAGGAAAATAAAATGGCAAACATTAAGTCAGCAAAAAAAAGAGTTCTTATTGCAGAAGCAAACAGACAAAAAAACGTAGCTTTTAAAACATCTATTAAAACAGCTTTGAAAAAAGCTTTAGCTTTAGCAGAAGGTGATGATAAAGATGCTTTAAATTCAGCTATTTCAAGAGTTTATCAACTATGTGATAAAGCTGTTTCAAAAGGTATTTTGCATAAAAATACAGCTGCAAGAAAGAAATCAAGATTAGTTCTTGCTATTAAAAAATTAGCAAAATAAGCTGAAAAGATTTTCTTATAAAAGAGGTGGTTTAAAACCACCTCTTTTGTTTGTCAAATTTATACATTTTTAAAATATTCAATAGTCTTATTTAAGCCATCTTCAATATTTATTTTTGGAGTCCAATTAAGTTCTTTTTCTGCAAGCGAAATATTAGGTCGTCTTTTAATCGGATCATCGGATGGTAGTGGTAAAAAATTTAAGTGAGAATTTGAACCAATCAATTTGATAATAAGTTTTGCAAAATCAAGAATTGTTCTTTCAGACGGATTTCCTAAATTAACCGGTCCTGTTATATTGGATGACATCATTTTTATTAGCCCATCAACTAAATCATCAACATAGCAGAAAGAACGAGTTTGCGAACCATCGCCATAGATAGTAATTTCCTGATTGTTCAAGGCCTGTAATATAAAATTGGAAACAACACGTCCATCTTCTTGTGACATGTTAGGTCCGTAGGTGTTAAAAATTCTAACAATTTTTGTATCAACATTATAACGACGATGATAATCCATCATTAAAGTTTCCGCACAACGCTTTCCTTCATCATAACAACTTCTTATGCCAATAGGATTAACATTTCCCCAATACATTTCTGCTTGAGGATGTACTAAAGGATTTCCGTAAACTTCACTTGTCGATGCTTGTAAAATTTTTGCATTACATTTTTTAGCTAATTCTAACATGTTTATTATTCCTAAAACAGAAGTTTTAAGAGTTTTTATCGGATCATACTGATAGTGTGGCGGACTGGCAGGACAAGCTAAATTATATATTTGAGTTACATCAGCTTCAAATTTTTCGGTTATATCATGTTCTATTAGTTTAAAATTTGAATTAGAGAGTAATTTTTCTACGTTAGATTTTGCTCCGGTAAAAAAATTGTCAAGACAAATAACTTCATTACCTTCTTCTAATAGTTTTTTACATAAATGTGAGCCAATAAATCCGGCACCACCTGTTACTAATATTTTTTCCATATTTTTATATTAGCATAAATATTTATATAAAGAATTTATTAAAATTTGTTAATCCTCTCTTTATAACTGACTTATTTTTGTGTACACTGTATGTGTATGGAAAAGGAGGGTAAGTAATGCCGAATTTTAATTTAATGTCGTATATAATGCCACCAGAAGATAAAATGTTTTTTCACATGTTTCGTGATAGCGTTGATATCTGTAAAACAACAGCAAAATTATATTATGATATAATTAACAATAGTTTAACCGAAGAAAAGAAAGAAGAAGCTTATAAGTATAAGAAAAAAGGTTCGATTTCTTTGAAATTAATTTTAAAACAGTTAAATAAAAGTTTTATTACTCCAATTGAGAGAGAAGATATCCAGTATATCGCCGTTAGACTTTATAAAATTAATAAAAGAATTGCAAAAGCCTGTTTGAATATGGAAGTGTATCGTTTGAAAGAATGCACTGATGATATGAAAGAACAGGCTTTAACTTTGGTTAATGCAACAGAAAAACTTGGTGAAATTATTTATAATCTAAAAAAAGTTTGTGATGTTGAATTATTAACCAAATTAAACATTCAAATGAAAGAATTAGAAACTCACGGTGATGAAGTACAAAGAAAAGCAATGTCAGAATTGTTCTCAGGTAAATATGAAACATTAGAAGTTATTAAACTTAGAAGTTTTTATAAAGAAGTAGAGAAAACACTTGATACTTGTTATCACATTTCAGATGCAGTATTAAATATTGCATTAAAACAAAGTTAGAGGTCATTATGTCGATAACAATTTTATTATTAATAGCAGTGGTAGCTGTTGCACTTTTATTTGAATTTATAAATGGTTTTCATGATTGTGCGAATGCTATTGCAACAGTTGTTTCAACTAAAGTATTATCGCCAAAGCAAGCTGTTTTATTTGGTGCCAGTTTAGAATTTATAGGAGCTTTAACTGGTACGCACGTTGCAAAAACAATCGGTTCTGGTATTGTTGATCACGAAATGATTACTTTAACTGTAATTTTTTGTGCAATATTAGCCGCTGTTTTATGGAATTTATTAACTTGGTATTTGGGATTACCTTCAAGTTCATCTCATGCCCTTATTGGTGGACTTTTGGGTGCATCAATCGTTAAAGCCGGAGTAAGTGTTGTACATATTTCAACTTTAATGGATAAAATCATCATTCCGATGTTTACATCTCCTATGTTAGGATTTTGTGCCGGTTATTTATTAATGTTGTTTTTGATTATTGTTTTAATTAAAGCAAATCCTCAAAGAGTAAATAAACGCTTCAGAAAGTTACAATTGTTGTCATCCGGCTTGATGGCATTAAGTCATGGTTCGAATGATGCTCAAAAAACAATGGGAATTATTACTTTAGCTTTATTAGCCGGAGGTGTATTACATAAATCTCCAACCGGTGATTTTGATATTCCGTTAATTGTAATTATAATATGTGCGCTAATGATGGCAGCAGGTACAATGAACGGCGGATGGAAAATTATTAAAACGATGGGACACAAAATTATTAGACTTAAACCGATTCATGGTTTTGCCGCAGAAACGTCTGCTGCAGGTTTAATTTTGACAGCATCACATTTTGGTATTCCATTGAGTACGACTCACGTAATATCAACAGCGATAATGGGCGTAGGTTCAACTTTTCATGCTCACGCCGTAAAATGGAGAATCGTTGGTAACATTGTAATAGCTTGGGTATTAACAATACCTGCGTGTATGATTTTATCATCAATTATTTACTATTTGATTTATAAAATTGTATAATAATATAAATAATTTAAGAATGAAGCTAATAAGTAGAAAATATTCATAAATTTGAATAACTACTAATTAGCTTCTTCTGTTATATAACACGCATCAAATTTATAAGCTTCAAAGGTTTTTGAAAAATATTCAGGAGGTAATCCTGCTTTTTCTTTTAATGAATTTAAAAAAATCTCTCTATCCGGCAACTGCTCCCAAACAATTGGAAGATATACTGCACGTTTATCTCGTTCAATAATTATAATGCCGTGCGGATAAATTTTTGAAAGTAAATCACGCTCATCTTTAAAATGAATTCTTTCTATACCTGATAATATAGAAACAGAAACTTCTAAATTATTCACTTCATCAAGTGTTAAAGGTTCAAATCTTGGATCTTGAAAAGCAGCATTTTTAGCATTGTCTATAATATCCAAAATTAAAGGTTTTGTAGGATAAATTGAACCTATACACCCTCTCAAATTTCCATCTTTTTTAAGTGTCACAAAAGATGCACCAAATTGTGTTAAAACTGTTGGAATATTTTGAGGTATAAATTCTATTTGATTTATTGCTGATAAAATGCTTGCTTTTGCAGATTTAAGAACGTAATCGTAGCAGTATTTTTCAATAAATTCATTTCGATTATCCGTGTACATAAACCACGAACCATATCCAACGACTCTTTCTTTATCATTACTGATATCACCGGAATTATACATTTCAGAGCGAATCATTGCACAATCATTGTTATTAGCAAAATCAACAAGTCCCTTTATACCAACTACACCGCAAGCTTGAGCATTTTCTAAAAAATTAATTTTTCCTGTTTCTATTATCGTAGCAGTATAAGTATCAATTTGTCTACATTGCTGCTGTGGATAAAAATGACTTAAATCAGATGATATAATAAAAGACGAATTTTCCCAATATGTTGTAATTAAATCAGAAATCAAGCGATAATCACAATTACCTGTTAAAATAGGAACAATTTTTAGTTTTTTACCTATTTTTTTTAGATTCTTTACAAAGTCAACAGCACTTTGTTTTTGAGGCAAAAATAAATTTTGAATAAAAGGTAATTCTACTTCTATGCAATGCTCTTTTTCAAAATATTCATTATTAATTACACTAGGAAATTTTTCTGAAATTTCTTTTATTAATTTGTTATTTACTTCTAAGCTTCCTAATGGAGTATCAAAATAGGTATATTCCGGTAATGCAATATTGTTAAATTCATAATGATGAGAAGGCCCGATTATAAAAATATTTTCACTAGGTTCTAAATATTGAAAAGCTGACATAGCTGCATGTCCGGAATAAATATAACCGGCATGAGGCACTATTATAGCTTTAGTTCTATAATCTATAATATCTTTTTGCTTATATGATTCAAGCAAATTATTTAACTCTTCTTGTTCAGCGGGATAAAAAATCCCTGCAAAGTCATTTTGTTTATTCATAAAATTATTATAGAATACATTTTTTTTAATAGCAAAAAAAATTTTTACGTGTTTTAATGAATATATGAAAATAAATAATATATCAAATCAAACATTTAACGGATATAAAAATTTAATTGCCAATCATACGAAAATTGCAAATATTGAAACGGCTTTTATTTCAATGCAATTAGATGATGTAGATAAACAAGATTTATCAAAATTTAATGAAATAAAAAGACAAATTCCAAACATGCAAGATACTGGTGATATTCTTACACTTGGATTTGTAAAAAGACATAAACAAGACAAAGGAATATTAACATTAAATGATGTTTTAATGCTTCGTGGTGAAGAAATGTCAGAGATTGAAAAAGATTATAGTAAATATTTTTCATCTTTTAACGAATACAAAAATGAAGAGAATAAGACAGTAAAATATTACACATTTTTGTCAAATTTAACAAAAAGAATTGCTAATGATAACAACTTAAAAGTCGATTCAAATTTTGCTTCTATATTACGTACTACTCATAGTATGTTAACTGCAATATTAGGTAACACTTCTCAAGCATATAAATATTTAGAATATAGTTTTACAAAAAACATGCCACCACAACAGGTTGCTCAAAAATTTAATACAGAACTTGTAAAAAGTATAATGCCATTCTTTAAATAATTATGATTTTCAATTCTCTTATCTTTTGATACAATAAAGTTAGGAGATGGAAATGGACGATTTTAAACATTATACGGTAATGCTTAACGAAGCAGTTGATGCGCTTGAATGTCAAGATGGTAAAATATATGTGGACTGTACTCTTGGTGGAGGCGGTCATAGTGAACTTATACTCAAAAGAATTTCACCAAACGGAAGATTAATTTCTTTTGATATCGATGATGAGGCTATTGCACATTCTAAAGAACGATTAAAAGATTATCCTAATTTAACAATCGTTAAATCTTCTTATACAAATATCAAATCGGAATTGCAAAAACTTGAAATAGAAAAAATCACAGGTGGAGTAATATTAGATTTAGGAGCGTCTTATCATCAGTTAACAAAAGCTGAAAGAGGGTTTTCGTTTTCAAAAGATGCTCCGCTTGATATGAGATTTGATATGGAAAGTGATTTTTCAGCATATGATATTGTAAATAAATATTCAGAAGATGATTTGGTAAGGATTTTCAGTGAGTATGGAGAAGAAAGATTTTCAAAAAGGATTGCAAAAAAGATTGTCGAAGTTAGAAGGGTTGAACCAATTAGAACAACGAAAGAACTTGCTGATATCATTATCGAAGCGACTCCTCGTATTAAGTCTAATATACACCCTGCTACAAGAGTGTTTCAAGCTATTCGCATTGAAGTGAATCAAGAGTTAAAAAATGTAAAGAATGTACTACATGATATATTGGAATTATTAGATACTGGTGGTATAATTTCTGTTATAAGTTTTCATTCTTTGGAGGATAGAATTGTAAAACAGTTCTTCAAGTTTGAGAGTCAAAAGTGCAGATGCAATGATATGATTTGCAAATGTCCACCGCCAAAAATAGAATTAGTTAACAAAAAACCTATTATGGCGAGCGAGAAGGAGATTAAAGAAAATCCACCGTCACGAAGTGCGAAGTTAAGGGTAGTTAGAGCTATTCGTTGATGTTGAATATCTTGGGAGTAGAGGAGTAGACAGCATTGGTTTCGGCTTTAAAAATCAACAATCACAACAAAAAATCAGGACTTGTAAATTTAGAGTTATTTATTGAAAAATTTTCAAGAGAAGCTAAAAAAGAAAGTTATCAAATTGAAGAAGAAACTTTTATTGATAAATCTGTTCAAAAATTAGCTGTTAATAGTATAATAGAAGGGTACTTTCCAAAGGAGAATTTAGTTAAGGACATGGCAATAAAAAGAGTAAACAAAATGTTATGTGTTGTTTTAAGCCTTTTAATAGGTGTCGTTGTCATTAGCTATTATTTCGTTATTTCTTCTGAAATGAAATTAAATAATTTAAGTAGACAAACTGTTATTTTAAATAATGAGAATGAAGAGTTGCAGAATAAATTGGATTCTTTGAAATCTTTTAATAATGTTGATAAAACTTTGCAACAAAATAATATGCTTCAAAGAGCAGGGCAAGTAATTGAGACTCCAGAAGTTACAATAGAAGCACCAATTTCAAATAATCGTTCTGCTAAGAAAAAAATATTTGATTACGCAATAGGTTTTTAAATTATGTTAAAAATTGTATGCGGTGCCGGTAATGAAGATACAGAAAGCGTAAAACGACTCGTTTATACGTATGCAAAAGCCGGATGTAAATATTTTGACATTTCTGCAAGAAAAGAAATTTTACAAGCTGCAAAAGAAGCTGTTAAATTGGCAAATGTTGAAGATATTCACTTTTGCGTAAGCATTGGTATAAAAGGTGACCCTCATATAACAAAAGCAAAAATAAGAGAATCCGTTTGCATAAAATGTGGAAATTGTTACAGAAATTGTCCTAATGATGCGATAGAAGAATCCATATTGGTGAACGACAAGCGTTGTATCGGATGCGGTACTTGTGCTAAAAAATGTCCGACCGGCGCAATGACAATGTATGAAAAAGATGTTAATGTTAAAGAAATTCTTCCATATATGGTTCAAAACGGGGTAGAAATTTTAGAATTACATATTATGGGACATGATAAACAAGATTTGGATTATAAATGGGCTATTATAAATGAATGCAATCCAAAATTGGCTTCAATTTGTATTGATAGAGAACATTTTGGAAATAGAGAAGTCATAAAGCGTATTAGAGATATGATAGCACATAGAAAACCTTATACGACAATTGTTCAGGCTGATGGAATTCCGATGAGCGGCTCTGATAACACATTTAAAACAACTTTGCAAGCAGTAGCTATGGGTGAAATTATACAAAATAATAATTTACCTGTTCATATAATGCTTTCAGGTGGAACAAATTCTAAAACTGCTGAGCTTGCAAAACTTTGTGGAATAAATTATTGGGGAATTGCAATCGGTTCTTGGGCAAGAAAAATTATAAAACCCTATGTTTGCATGCCGGATTTTTGGGAGAACAAAGAAGCTCAAACAAAAGCTGTTGAAATAGCCCAAAAGCTTGTAGAAAATGTTGATTAAGAACTTCTATTTAACTCTACTTTGAAACAATAGACAACTTTTGTCCTTCTTCAGGTTGTTCCATTTTCTTATAAGGATTTGAAGCGTACTTAAATTGCGTATTATAAGCTTTTGTATTAGAACCTCTAAAGATTACATTTTTGATGTGTTTAAGAATCATAACACCATTCTTAGCTGTTTTTCCATTCATTATAATCTTTTTACCGTCTTTTCTTACAATACCTAGTTTTCCGTTAACTTCTTTTACTACGTATTCTGTTTTGTCTTTAGCATTAGAGTTTGTAAAGACTGTTCCAACTGGAATTGCAACTCCAGCACCTAACATAATCATATCAAGCTCTGATTTAGGTAATATTGGAACATATTTATTATTAGGATTGATTGATTCAATTTCATTATCAGCAAAGAATTTTTGTCTATCTGCTTCTGTTTTAATATTATTTCTCGCAAAATAATCACATCTGTTAGAGAATTGAACATCACCGGCATCAAAAACTGTAACTGTCATATTACCGTTTGCACTTTGCATCATATAAGCAACTTTTGCAAGTTCTCTTGTTAATAATCTTCTTTCAGCTTCAAGTTGAGCTTTTAATTTTTCGTCATTAGGATTTGATTTCTTTTCTTCTGCTCTTTTTGCAATCTCACCTAATTCATTATTAATTTCGTTTATTCTAACTCTTGCTTCACTTGTTGATTTATTTTGAGATTGAACTTCCAACATATATGGAGTACCGTTATTTAAAGCTGCTAATTCAGGATTACTTCTATCCTTTATAGCACCGTTAATTGCACCCATAACAGTTTTTCTGTATTTAGCAATATCAGATTCACCTTCTAATTCTGTCCAAGGTAATACATTTCTGTTTTGAAGATATACGTTTTTAGCTTTTTCTTCATAACCTGTCATACCCATTTCATCACCGGAATATGTTGTAGGAATACCAGGAAGTCCTTTTAAGAATTCCATAATCATAGCAGCTTTTGCTACAGCCGGTTCTGTTGCAGCTTTATAAACACTATCAATAATAGCTTCTTTATTAGCAATTGGTTTACCTGATGTAAACTCTGCTTGTTTAACAGCCATTGCAATTGCTAATTTAATATCTCTTGCTGCGTAAGCATTCTTTCTTGTTCCAATATTTGGGTCTTCAATTTTCTTGAATTCTTCTTTATTAGATTCTACAAGATGTCTATCAAATTTTTCTACAAAATCTTTTAATGCTTCATTAATTGATGCTTCTGCATTTGGAGAAAGCTTAGTTTGTTTGTAAGCATCCTTGAGTAATCTTGCAATCTGAATTGTATATAAACTGTATCTGCTATAATCTGCTTTATGACCTAAAATTTCTGCAGCGAATTTATCATTTTCATCTTTAAGCTTTGCATCTTGCCAATCCATATCTCCATGAACAAGATAGTTATTCATATTCATTGAATTAGCTTGTTTAATAACTGCATCAATTAATTTATCTTTCTCAGCATCTGATAGGTTCAAACCTTTTGCCATATTTAACACTTCTCTAAAAGCATTCTCTACAGATGACAATTCTTTAATCTTAATCTTTTGCATATTTTCGGTTTGACCAACACCCAAGTAATTTCCGTTAGTCAAATCTACAAGAGCTTGTGTAATTCTTGCCTTATCTTCATCAGACGCAACATTAGCGCAATCTTCATTCAAAACTTCCATTAACAATTTGCTCATTGCAATTGCACGAGGACTTGCTGTTAAGAAGTAGTCATTATTATCAACATTTAATCTTAATTCTAATGGAATATCAGCTTCTGTTTTTGCACCTGATAAGACTTTTATTGCAGCCAATCTACCTTCTCTATTTTGTTCAAAATTACTATAATCATTCAACAGATTAGAGTGAAATAATCCCATATCAAGAGCTAAACCGTGAATCATACGAGGTTTATCGTGATTGCCCATGAATGTATAAAAGTTTCTTAAATAATCAACACTTCTTGTTTGTAGCAACAAATCAAAACGATTTCTGAACCTATCATGCTTACCATCTGTAGTGCCTGTATCAAAAGATGGAGCAAAGTTTGTCAACAAATCTGTAAAGAAATAAGAATAGCCTGCTTCAGAAGTAATGCCTGTTTCGTTAAAGAATTTTACAAACGCATCAGGTTCTCCATTAAATTTTTGTCCAACATTAGTTCTATTTTTATAAGGACTTGCTCCTGCTCCGAAATTATCTTGCATTAAAGGTTCAACATCGGTAATTTCTGCAACTAAATATGCATTTGGGTTTTGTGATTTAACTCCTTGAACAAATTTGCCCCAGAAGTTAATTACATCATTCCAATTATCATCAAATGTATCATCTTCGTTTCTGATTGCATCCATATCCATAACGTCTTTTGCAGCATCTAATCTCCAATCTAAGCCTAAGCCGGTTCTATCAACAAGAGCTTCTGCAATTCTGAAACTTGAAGTATCAGTACCGGCAATTCTTTTTGAAATTGAATCTGCAACAAATGAAATATCAGAATAATCTAGAGTTTTTAGTCCTTTTTCCATTAATTTTTCTAATTGTGCAGCTTCATCTTCAGGACTATGCGCATTAATTTTTAAAGCTTTCAAACTTGTTCCGTTTTTCAATGCATCATAATCATACGTAATTTCGCCATTATCTAATATTTTTGTTTTGAAATTATCTCCGCCTAATGATTTTAAGAATGCATATTTCGCAATATCTTGTCCGACAAGTTCCATTACGTATTCGCCGTATTCGGTATAGTCACCATTTTTGTCTAATAATTTTTCGTTAGAAGTTTCATTTGCTTTTTTTATAACAGCATCCGCAAAATCTTTTACTTCATTGTTATAAAGACCATTAACTTTTTTATAGTTATTAGAATAAGGTTCAACTAATTGTGGATTGTTTTTCTTCATCAAATCAAATCTTGAAACACCAATTGTTTCATCAGTAGTAGCTCTATTTGAAAAATATGAAGTTGATAATACACCAACAGTATTTTCGTTTAATTCTAGAGCATCTAAAGGCAATTTCATCAACGATTTTACTGTAACGTCATCTTTTACTAAAACACCTTTTGGAGCTAATAAATACTGTCCGTTTAAAATATTTGTCAACGCATTATTGTTTAATTTCGCTTCCTCTGGAAGTTTACCATCTTTAATTAATTTATCAATGGCTTCAACAGTTTTAGCTGTTCCTACAGTTTGAGCAGTATAAATTGTTTGAATATCTTTAACTTTACCGGTCCAATATTTACCAGATTGAATAGCCAAGTCTTGAACTTCTCTAGCACCACGTTCAATCATTTGCTTTTCATAATCTCTTTCAGAACGACTTACAATACCTTGAAGCAGTTTTTCATCATAACCGGAAATATGATAATTCATTTTTACCATATCAGTATTAGCATCCCAAGTTACAAAACCACCTTCGGTCTTTTTGTCAATTTTAAAATTAGAGAACTGACCTGCCATAATTGTACCGTCAGCAGTGTCTAACTTAATATTTTTATCAAATTTTTTATTCAATTCATTGATAACTTTGATTCTATTATCATATTCTTTTGGATCTATTTGGAAAATAAAGTTTATAACAGTATCGTCATGATTATTGATATCTAAAGCATTACCATCTGTTAATTTTTCATAATTTATAATTGCTTTATCTAAATCTTTGATTTGATGTTCGCTAGCTTGTTTTGCATCATAAATTTGGAATAAAGTTTCTTTATTAGAGTTATAATTTGGATTAGCTACTTTCTTATAAGTTCCATCACTTTGTAATTCATAGTTATAAGGCGCATTAACAACTCTGTGTCTTAAATCTTCTTTATTCTTTGGAATTACACCCAAGCCAAGATTAGAATTCTTCAAACTACTCATTCTGAACCAATAATAAGATTGAGGATTTTTTTCTGCCCATCTTAGTGCATATTGGAAGTGGATACCTTCAAGACCTTCTGATGTAAAAGTACCATCGTAAACGTATTTCATACCATTTGAGTATAAATCACGGAAGAAGGATGCAAAGTTTTCTGTATTACCCATATTTTCAGAAATCTGCATATTGTTTTTATTCCAATAACCCAAAGACCAACCCTTTGAGCCATTTGCTATAGGAGTTGAGAACATAAATTTATATCCGTTATCTTTTAAATAAGGAATAATTTTTTGTGCACCGGCAATACTGCCACCGTGTATATTAGAGAAGTTCTTTACAACTCCTTCCATCTCTTTCTGATAATCTTTATCATAATATATTTCACCGGTTTTATCATCAGCAAAACCTCTATATTTAGCCCCAGGCATCAATGAATCAGGAGTAATCAAATATCCTGCACCTTGTACAATTGGAGTTGTACCCTTTCTTGAAACTAAAGAATGAGTATAATTACTAATTGGATCACCTGTATAGTCAGAATAAACTGATTTTATATTACCATCAGCATCTCTTTCTACAACGGGGTCTATATCATGAACAAATGTTCTATTTACATATTCTTGACCTTGAGGCTTAATTTTTACACCTGTATCTGCACCTTCCCAAATTACTTTTCCGGTTGCTTTATCTTTTTTTACAACTTTATAAGCAAAAGGAGCATTCTTATCAAGATTTGTTAAATCTTGCATATTTACATCAACACCTTCGGGTTTAAGAGGTATAGTTGCTATAGGAGTTTGTGATAATTTATAATTCATTTTATCAGTAAGAGATACGCTGAAAATCTGAATCTCACAGTTTTCTTTTTCACTATCATAAGGATAATTGAAACGCATAACTGTTTCGCCAACATCGTTCTTTACATGTTGATATCCCTTAAATCTAATATTGTTAGATAACCCGCTAATTTTATTTACAAACACCTTGCTGAACTCCTTCTGTATATATAAAGAATGTAAAAAAAATTTTTTTGCTTATTTTCCGGCATGCAAAAGAAAATATTTACAAAATTTAATATTGTACATAATACACATTATCATTGTTTCACATGATTTATTATATAACATAAATACTATTTTTCAAATTCTATTTCAAATAATATCTACCGGAATATACAATATCCTTCAGACTTTCCAAATTTTTAAATTTTTCTATAATTTCACGTGTTTTTTGAGTTGTCGACTTTTTTATATCAGGACTTACACTAAAGAATTTCCCTAAAGATAATTGTTTAACATCATGATTATATCTTTCACCCAATATTGAAAGTTTAATCATCAAGTTTTTAATTTTTGTTTTATCTCCCCAAATAACCTCATAGAAGTCTTTCTCTCGTTCTACCCAAATACGACTCATTATATTATCTACACTGTCTAACGTCTTAAATGCTAAATAAAAACAAGCAAGTATCGATTTATTATTTTTTCCGCATGTTTCATTTATAAAACTATTCTCTGATTTATTACATATTTCATTAAGCAAAGCAATTGTACTTTCCTCAGTTGGAGTATCACCTAAAGAAATTGTTTTATACTTAATTCCATATTCTGCAGCAAGTATTTTTAATTGCTTATCTTCATTATCTATTTGTATTATTTGAGAAAAACCTTTGTTTTTTAAGAATTCTAAGTCTTTTCGTTGTTTAGATTCGTTTTCTGACGATATTTCACCAGCACTAAAATTTTCATCTATATAAAATAAATCATTTATATTACTGTAATTTATAGGGTTAAATACTGTAGAAATGTATTTTTGTGCAGGTGAATCCCAATTACGTTTATACATAAGATCATTTATGACCATTCGATCCCAAATTTCCGGTTTATATTTATAAGTCGCAAAAGCTCGTTTTATCGTATCGCAATATGATTTATAAGGGTCTTCAGTCAAGAACAACGATTTTTCAGTTTTAAACCCTAGAGCTTCATTTTCTTTTCCTTCATTTGGATCTACTATAATTTCAGCCAATCCACCACAATTTGACACAATAGGAATTGCTCCCATTCTCATACCCTGAAGCTGTACTAATTCAAATGGCGCAAAACGACTAGGTATTAAAACAGTATCAGAACCTGCATAAAATTGTGAAATATTGTTTATGAACCCATCACATAAAACAGCACGACCTGGATATTTATAAACTACATTTTCCAAGTATTCCTTAATTAAGACATAGTCTTTACTAAAATCAGGTCCAGCAAGAATTATTTGTGCATTTTTTTCATCTTTTAATAATTGTTCTGCAGCTTTTATTGCAATATCAACACCTTTCTGTTGAGGATCATAACGAGTTATGAATGTTGATATAAAAGCTGACGGATTCTCTTTTAGAAAACCATACTGTTTTGCACCTATGACATTATTCAAAGAGGTAGTATTCTGAGCCTCATTTTCGCCTAAAATTTGTTGTAAATATGCTTTATTCTTAGCTTTTCCAATTTTATAACTTAATAAAGCAGGATTTACTTTTAGTTCATCACTGAACACTGAAAATGGATACTTAATAGGTTTTGCGGTTTCTTTTTCTGTTGCAGCAGGATTATGAAGTGTATAATCCATTCCAATTGTTATTCCGAAGCTTTTAAGACGCATCAAATTCATTAAATTTGATACTCCATCAGAATATCTGTCTTCATCTGCCAGTTCTTTTATATAAGTATCTGAGCAACTTACTATCGAATCAGATTTTCTTACAGCTGGAACATAAAAATTATAATAATTCTTAAACCAACCTTTGCGGGGGAAACTATCCATTAAAATTTGATCCATAAATTCTAGGTGATTTGTTGTATATGGGATATATTTTTCATAATTTTTAGCAACTTTTAAGTACGCTGATTTATAATCACCACGAGCAATATCATCTTTAATGTTTAATTCGTGTTCTACACCAGCTCTCGCTTCAACTGCGTGGCTAATTTCATCCAATAATACTTTTACTCTCGGTTCGAAACAATGTTTTTCTAATTCTTGATTATTTAAGACATAAGGAGCTACTACCGGAGCGCCAACTCTACCTTGATAAACAGGTCCAAAATTATTAATATTAGCAATTTTAATTTTATCTTTATAGTATTCATCCTTGCTCATCGCCTCAATAATTGGTGCTGTTGTCCATTCATAGGACATTACATATTTTGGATTAAAATCTTCTGAATCTTTTAGTTTTTTAATGGCTTCCAGTCCGGCTTTACAAAAAGCTTCTTGATTTTTAACTTGATCCATTATCCAACCTTGATATTCTGTTCGATTATTTGAAACATCATCTGGGCAATAAAGAGTGTAAACAGGGAATTTGACACGTGGATCGTTTACTTTAAAAATTTTACCTTTTCCTTTTTGTATTCCGTAATTATATTCAAATTCTATATTTAAATCTTCGATAGTGAATTCTTTATTTTTGGATGTTAAATATATTTGTTCGCCCTGATTATTAGTACAAACACCATTCGGAGCATTAAGAAGCGGAATTATACATCTTACATCCATTCCTTGATTATTTAATTTTTGCGCCAATTCTCCCACTACATCTGCCATTCCACCAGTTTTGTTAATTGGCACTGTTTCGAAAGAAACAAACGCTACTTGTTTTGGGTTTTCACCCCCTTTAAAAGTTATAACAGAGTATTTATTCGGTATTTTATTGCATATTTTTTTATGTTGAACCTTATTTATTGAAAAACTTGCACTATTATTAATACCTATTGAGCTAATCATTTACCACCTCTATTCTGAAGAATCCATTTCCAACAACTTTTTATAATTTCATTTATATTTTTTTGAGGATACCATCCTAATTGATTCTTCGCTTTTGCAATATTTGCAATTAGACAAGAAGCCTCGTCTTCCAAAGCATCACCAATACGGACTTTTAAATTCAAGCCGGTTATATCGATACTTCGTTTTACCAGTTCTCCCAATGAAACACCAACACCAGTTCCAATATTATAAATTTCGGATTTTGTATCTTGCTCCAAAATAGCTTTTGTTGATTTTTGAATAGCACTTACAACATCATCTATGTGTACAAAATCTTTTATACAAGTACCATCAGGAGTTGGATAATTATTTCCCATCAATGTAAACAAACTATCATTTTTTATCAAATTTAATAAAACTGTTATCACATTTTTACCAATATCTAAATCATTAACTCCCTGTGCTCCTGCAACATTAAATAATCGAAGTATGGTCGATTTTAATCCATAGACTTTGTAGTCATTTATTAACTGTTCTGTTATGTATTTTGTTTTTGCATACGGAGTTTTAGGAAATGGTACAGTGTCTTCAGAGACAAAGCCATTCGTAGATTTTTGATAAATTGATGCGGTTGAAATGTATAATATTTTTTCTATTCCGTTATCAAGCATCGAATTAACCAGATTCCTTGATGCAAAAACATTATTATCATAATATTTTCTTGGATTAATTAATGATTCCGAATTATATGTTGAAGCACACAGATGAGCTACAACATCAATACCTTTGTTCATGCTTAAAAATTTATTTACCAACTGTTCATTCGTTAAATCAATATTTACAAATGAACATAAACTTTTATCTTTTTTTGTTTGATTTATTTCTGATATTACTTTAGATAAATATTCTTGCTTATTTTTATCTCTACAACAAATTATACAGTTATAACCATCAGCTACAAGTTTTGGAACCAAGTGACTCCCTAAATACCCACTACTTCCAGTAACTAAAATATTTGGATCATATATACCTTTAAAAGCAAATCCGTTATTATTTACTCGACCTACTAACATAAAAAATTCCCTAATAATTTTTTTCTTCTTCAGCTAGAATTAAAAGATTAATTTCTCTCAATTTCTCAAACAAAGTATCTTTAAATATCTTCATATCCTCTAAACTTTTTTTAGCTTTTACTATTACACTAATCGGAATCTGAGAAGTTGAGGTATTTAACAACACCTCATTATAGCTTTCAATAATTTTTTGTACTTCTCGATATTTTAATAACATTTCAATTTTTTGTTTTTGTAATGATTCAAACTTTTCTACATTTCTATCACGTATACAGTTTATAAATTTCAAATCGTTAGAAATTCCTTTGTATGATAGTTGATTAGATTGTTGTGAATAAATTTTCAAAATAATAACTCCTTATATATCCTTATATAAAAAGTTTAAAACAGCTAAAAATAAAATTTGCTAGTTAAAAAGTATTATATTTATATATCAACACCTGACATCATGTTAATTAATGTATCAATCGTATTTTGCATATTAACACTGTCAGTTGTTCGTTGTTGCAAAAATGCGTTAATCTGCGGCATCATTTGTATTGCAGTATCAAGTTTTGGGTTTGATCCTGGAGTATACATACCAACATCAATCAAATCCTTGTTTTCACGATACATCGCCATGATTTTTCTTAATTTACCGGCAGCTTCTTTATGTTCTTTTGAAGCAATAGCAGACATAAGTCTGGAAATACTTCCTAATACATCAATTGCAGGATAATGGTTAGCTTCTGCTACTTTTCTGGACAAGAAAATGTGACCGTCAGTAATACCACGCACCGTATCTACAATCGGGTCATTTATATCATCACCTTCCATCAAAACTGTATAAAAAGCTGTTATAGAACCCTTAGGGCTATTTCCGGCTCTTTCCAAAATTTTTTGTAGCCAAGAAAATATTGATGGAGGATAACCTTTCATCGTCGGAGGTTCACCAATTGACAAACCAACTTCACGTCCTGCCATCGCACAACGAGTAACTGTATCGGTCATTAAGAAAACTTTTTTACCTTGATCTCTAAAATATTCGCATACTGCAGTTGCTGTCATAAGACATTTTTGCCTGATTAATGGAGGTTGGTCACCTGTAGAGCAAACAAGTACAGATTTTTTCATACCTTCTGGGCCAAGAGCATCTTCTACGAATTCTTTTACTTCTCTTCCACGTTCTCCGATTAATGCAACTACGTTAACATCCGCATCAGAATTTCTTGCAATCATACCTAATAACGTACTTTTACCAACACCAGAACCGGCAAATAAACCCATACGCTGTCCGCAACCAAATGTTAAACAAGAATCTATAGCTCTGACACCTGTTGAAAACATTTCTGTAATAATTGGACGTTCAAACGGTCCTGGTGGTGGGCCATCAATCGGTCGCCAAGTTGCGCCTTCAGTATTTAAAGGTTTTCCATCTATCGGATCGCCCATTGGGTCAATAAGTCTACCTAATAAAAAATCTCCAACAGGGATAATAATTGGCTGGCCGGTAGTTGTAACAAGACTACCTTGTCCAATTCCAGCACCATCATAAAGAAGTAATAATTGTGCGGCATCACCTTTAAACGCAACAACCTCAGCCGGTTTGCGCTCTCCTGTTGCAGCTTCTATAAAACATAAATCACCAATTTTTAACCCAGGAAGTTTTACTTCAACGGTTAAACCAAGTAGTTTTGATACACTACCTTTGTATTGATACAAATCTACATTTTCTATTTTATTGTGAACTTTTTGCTTAAGTTCATCAAGATATTCTTGATTAACACCTTCCATACATATATTTTATCATACAAATTGTAAATACTATAGCTAATATTAACGAAAAATTAATATTTCAAATATTGATTAAGATTTTTGTTTGAATTAACATAAAGATGTTAAGAGAAAGTTACTACAAAGTAAGAAGGAGTAAAACTTATGGTAAAAGTAGCAATTAACGGATTCGGTAGAATCGGACGTAACACATTAAGAGCAGCTATCAGAGAAGGTATCTTCAATGAAATCGATTACGTTGCAATCAACGACCCAGGTCTTAAACCTGAAGATGCTGCACGTATTTTTAAATATGACTCTGTAATGGGTAAATTTGATGGTACAGTAGAAGCTTACGAAGAAGGTATCATCGTAAACGGTAAGAAAATTAAATTCTTCGCAGAAAAAGATCCAGCACAATTACCTTGGAAAGATTTAGGTGTAGAAGTTGTTGTTGAATCAACTGGTTTCTTCACAGATGCAGAAAAAGCTAAAGCTCACATCGCAGCTGGTGCTAAGAAAGTTATCATTTCTGCTCCTGCAACTAACGAAGACAAAACTATCGTTTTAGGTGTTAACGATCACGAATATGATCCTGCAAAACACAACGTAATTTCTATGGCTTCTTGTACAACAAACTGCTTAGCTCCTGTAGCTAAAGTTATCGATGAAAAATTCGGTATTGTTAAAGGTTTAATGACAACTGTTCACTCTTATACCGGTGACCAAAGAATCTTAGATGCTGGACACAAAGATCCACGTAGAGCTAGAGCTGGTGCTTTAAACATCGTTCCTACTAAGACTGGTGCAGCTAAAGCTGTTGCTCTAGTATTACCTCAATTAAAAGGTAAATTGGACGGTTTCGCTATGAGAGTTCCTACTCCAGACGTTTCATTAGT
>CAKVIN010000026.1 GCA_934754425.1 uncultured Candidatus Melainabacteria bacterium
TTGAAAACACTGGCAATACTGAATCAAACAATCATGATGACCTTTCTATTTCAAACAATGATGATACAGACCAAACCCTTGAAAACACTGGCAATACTGAATCAAACAATCATGATGACCTTTCTATTTCAAACAATGATGATACAGACCAAACCGCTGAAAACACTGGCAATATTGAATCAAACGATGATGATTCAATTACAAAAGATACTAACGATACAAATGCTTATCAGCAAAATCACATGCCGGGTAAAAAAGTTACACACAATGGTAAAATATGCATAGAAATGCCAAACGGTCATTTGTATGATATGCAAGGCAGAAGAATCAAATAAATAAATTGTATTCAACATTTATCATTTAATGCAATTCAACAAGTAGCTTTTTAGTGATTTTTTTTGATTAACGTATCAAAGATAAACAATTTGAATCATTGAATGCTTGTAATGATGGATTAATTTGGATTGCAATAGAGTAATCTTTTTTGAATCCATCAGAATCACCGAGTTCTTTTCTTATTGCAGCACGGTAATAATAAGCATCTGCATATTTTGAATTGTTTTCTATTGCTTTATTCAAATCAGCAATTGCACCTTGCAAATCTCTTAAAACACATTTTTGCAAACCTCTGATATAATAACTTTCAGCTAGTTTAACATTTGTAGTAGGTGTTGTTTTAACTGCTGTTGTTGTTATAACCGGAGCTTGTGGAAGTTTTACTGTCGCAACACCTGCGCTTATAGTATTACTTGCAATTTTTGGTTGCTCGTTAACCACATTTTGCTTTACTTGTGCTATAACTTGTTTTTGTTGAACTACAGGTTCGCTAACTTTCTTTTCTTGTTGTGCTGCATTATGATAAGCAAGTTGTTGTTGATTTACAATTGGCTCCTGTTTTTTTACAACCGGTTGTGATACAGGTTTAACAGTATCTACATTTACAATTTGAGTTTTTTGCTGAATAGCAGGTTGTTGTTTTTGGACAATTGGCTCTTGGACAAAGCCTTTTACAGTAGGAATTGCAGCAATATATCTTTCATTAGAAACAAGTGGTTTAACATTTTTAATAAATGTTTGATTTTCTGCTAAAGCAATAGCCTGATCTAAATCAATTGCAGCACCTTCATTATCAAAATATAATTTCTTTAAATGCCCTCTGTTTGCATAAGCAATACTATCATTAGGGTTTAAAGCAATAGCTTGAGAATAATCGCTTAAAGCACCTACGTTAAAATTCATTCTCTTTTTTACAACACCTCTGTTATTAAAAGCATCAGAATCTTTTGGGTTTAATTCTATAGCAATATTATAATCCTCTAACGCACCTTTATTATCATCAAGCATATATTTCAAGTTTGCTCTGTTATAATATACGTCAGCATAATTTTTGTTGAGAGAAAGAGCGGTTGCATAATCTTCCATTGCACCATTTATATCGTTCAACGCAACTTTCAAAACCCCTCTGTTGTTGTATGCATAAGCAAAATTTTTATTTATAGCAATCGCCTTGTTATAATCTGCTAAAGCACCTTCAAGGTCATTAATCAACTGTTTAATATATCCTCTGTTTAAATATAAATCAGGATTTTTAGGTGTGATTTCAATTGCTTTATCAAAATCTTGAATAGCCCCTTTGATATCCTGTTTTAGGAATTTCATAGATGCTCTATTAGAATAAGCAAAAGCTGCATCAGGATTATTTTCTATTTGTTGAGTATACGTATCAATAGAGCGTTCTAACGGACTCTGCGCAAATGCAGGTACTGAAAACGCTATAGATATAGCAATTGCAAGTATTATACTTGTATATTTCACGATACGTACTCCTTAACCAAGTTGGGTTCAAAAATATAATATCACATAAAAAATTGATATCAATATATATTTTATGTTAAAATACAAATGTGCCGATGTGGCTCAGGTGGTAGAGCAACTGATTCGTAATCAGTAGGTCGGGAGTTCGAGTCTCCCCATCGGCAAGTTTTCCGGATATCAGATTTTTTCGTTGTGCGGTATTTGTGCGGAATTAACTTTGAGACTTATATATACTTATTTAATTTATTAACTCTTCTATATTTCTTTTTCTTGATATTGCAAGATATTTTTCCGTTGTTGAAAGGTCTGAATGCCCTAATAGAAATTGAATAGTTCTAATATCAACACCTTCTTCCAACAACCACGTGCCCATTGTTCTTCTTAAATCATGGAAGTGAAAATCTTCAATGTTTGCTTCTGCTAAAGCGTGTTTAAAAAATTTTTTGATATCTGTATACGGCAATCCAGTTTGAGGATTAACGAATACATACCCTTAGTTAATTATTTGGGTAATTACGCTATATATTCCTCTAACCCGTATGAAGTTTCTGCCATATTAGCAGAGAAAAAAATTAAAGATGGAAAAACCATTATACAAAGATGGACAGAGTTTGCTGAACGACTTGATAACTCAATATTCGGAAGAAGCAAAGGAAAAGCCACTCAAGAACTTCATACACAAAGCCCCACCAATTCCTCAATGTCTTAACCTATCAACCAATCAGGAGAACAACGACTAGCACCCACCCCTCAATCATTTATTAAGAGCATCCGTAATTCGTCTAAACATCAAGAACAATTGTAAATTTTTGTAAATTTTTTTTGACATGACATATCATGATTTTGAAATTTATAGTAGCATGCCATGTATCAACTATCCCCAAATCTCCTCCCAAAATTTAAAGAGAAAACTTACACTGACTCAAATAATATGAGTCAGTTTTATTTTTTTATTTAAAAGTCTTTAATTATTGGAAGTTTTTTCTTTATAAATTTAAGGACTTCGCCTATGTAAGTTGTTGTAATCATTGTTATTACAAAATATAAATACGTATTTTGAATTGGATTATAAATCCAATAAATATCATGTGCATTTCTTACACTTATAGGAATATTATTTATTTTAAGAATAATTGCTGTTAGGATATACATAATGAATAAATGATTTGCCATAATGTGATAAGTATTTTCACCAATCATTTTTACAAATTTTATATCTTTTAAATAGTTGTAAGTAATTTCTATAAAAAATAAAGAAAACCAAATTCCTGTAATGCTTGTTAAAACCGGAACAATTAATTGATTATCAAATCTTGCCCAAACAAGAACATAGCTTAAGCCAATTCCGTGTTCAGGAGAAAAATCTCTGTTGAAATGCCATAGTATTGCTTGGATACAAATTATAAAACCTAAAATTTTGGGTGTGAAAATATTATAATTATTATAAATTCTTTTTACGTAAAAATGTCCTAGATATACAAATAATAATGAGAACATTGTTCTAATGATTACCAGAAAGACAGGTGTTACCGGAACTATTTTACAAAGTGGGATTGCTAAAAATCCAAGGATTGAATAAAAAATTGCTATTTTTTTGTCATTTATTTCTTTATTTGCAAATTGTCGTTGCAAAAACAGAAATGTAATCATTGTAATAAATAATTGAGGTACAAACCATAAAGGACAAGATAAATCAAATTGATGTCCGTTTAAAAATGGAGTTATTAAAAAGTTTTTTAGATTAAGCTCCATTCCCCAAAATTTACCGGTAATTTTTTCTAAACCAACGGTAATAATTGCGTAAAAAGTCGAATAAATAAAATACAAGACTAAAAGAGTTTTTATTCTGCGTTTAATGTATTCCCAAACATTGTTAAGATATTTATCCTTAAATAACATGCCTGAAATAAAGAAAAATAGTGCAAGTTGAAACGAATAAGGCGGAAACATATCAAAAATACGAAATTCTAGATGACCTGATACAACAAGTATTATTGCTAAAGCTTTCAATATATTAATTTTATCCGATAAAATTTTATCCATTTTAAAACCCCTATTATAAATTTATTATTAAACACGTCATTGTTTAGTATGTCAAGAATAAAATTTAATCAAATTTTATATAATATTTAACAAAACTAAATATTTATTACTCCAAAAACAGTGTTTGTAATATAATTTATGTGTGGTTTTTAAAAACAAGAAAGGAAGAGATCATGAACGTGTTAGACAAAATCATGAAACCAAAATCAATTGCGGTTGTTGGCGCTTCAACAAAAGAACACACAATTGGTTCTGACATTATGAAAAGATTACAAGAATACAAATTCAACGGTAATATTTATCCGGTTAACCCAAAAGGCGGAGTTATCGAAGGATTACAAGCATACACTTCAGTTTTGGAAATCCCTGGTGAAGTTGATTTAGCAATCATTGTTGTAAATGCAAAATTCGTACTTTCAACAATTGACCAATGTCACGAAAAAGGTATCAAAGGTCTTTGTATCATTACTGCTGGTTTCAAAGAAACTGGTAAAGAAGGTGCTGAAGCAGAAAAACAATTACTTGCAAAAGTTAGAGAATACGGTATGAGATGTGTTGGTCCTAACTGCTTAGGTGTTGTAAACACTCACCCTGATATTAGAATGGATGGATGTTTTGCTGAATCATTGCCAGAACGTGGTAATATCGGTTTTGTATCTCAATCAGGTGCTTTAGGTGGCGGTATTTTGAACATCCTTAAAGACTTGAACCTTGGTTTTGCACAATTCATTTCTATCGGTAACCAAGCTGATGTTAATGCTGAAACAGCTTTAGAATATTGGGAAGATGAAAAAGACGTAGAACAAATTCTACTTTATATGGAATCAATCCAAAACCCAGCTAACTTCAGAAAATTAGCTTCAAGAATTTCTAAAAAGAAACCTATTTTGGCACTTAAAGCTGGACGTTCAGCAGCTGGTGCTAGCGCAGCATCTTCTCACACAGGTTCATTGGCTGGTGCCGATAAAGCAGCAAACGCATTGTTGAATCAATCTGGTGTAATCAGAGAATATTCTCTACAAGATTTATTCGCAACAGCTAAAGTTTTTGCTAACTGCCCAATTCCAAAGGGTGACAGAGTTGCTATTATTACAAACTCAGGTGGCCCTGGTATCATGGCTACAGATGCTATCTGCGAACATGGTATGCAAATTGCTAAAATTTCTGATGAAACAAAAGAAAAATTAAAAAGCTTCTTGCCTTCTGCAGCATCAGTTAAAAACCCTATCGATATGATTGCATCTGCACCTATCGAACACTACAAACAAACATTAGAAACAGTTATTGCTGATGAAAATGTTGATATGATTATTACAATCTATCTTCCATTCTTAGGCTTGAAAGATATTGATGTTGCGAAAGCTCTTATGGAAATCAAAGCTGAACATCCAGAAAAACCTGTTATCGGTGTATTCATGACTAAGTCTGAATTCTTCTCAACATTATCAGATATGAAGGTTAATATGCCATTCTTTATGTATGCAGAAGAAGCTGCTGATGGTTTGAACAGATTGAACCAACAAAGAAAATGGATGGAAAGACCAGAAGGTAAAATTCCTACATTCGACGTTGATTACAAACGTGCTCAAGAAATCATTGCTAAATCAGTAAATGAAGGCAGAGCTCAATTGACAACTCGTGAATCTATTGATGTATTGGATGCTTACGGTATCAGAGTATGTAAATCAGGTTTTGCAAAATCTGAAGATGAAGCTGTTTCAATCGCTGATTCTATCGGATACCCAGTTGTTATGAAAATGACTTCTAAAACAACTTCTCACAAAACTGATGTTGGCGGTGTAAGAGTTAATATTCAATCTGCTGAACAATTAAGAGCTGAATACCAAGACTTAATTGCTAAGTTGACCGAAAAAGGACTTCTTGAAGGTTTGGAAGGTGTTATCATCCAAGAAATGGTTAAAGGTAACAGAGAAATGGTTTGCGGTATCGCAACAGACCCTCAATACGGTCCAATGATGATGTTCGGTTTAGGCGGTGTATTCATCGAAGTTATGAAAGACGTAACATTCAGAATCGCTCCTCTAACAGATGTTGATGCTAAAGAAATGATTAAATCAGTAAAAGCATACAAATTGTTAGAAGGTGCTAGAGGTACTAAACCAGCTCAAATGGAACAAATCGAAGAAACATTGTTGAGATTATCTCAATTAGTTCACGATTTCAAATTCATTGACGAATTAGACATCAACCCATTGTTGATTTCTGAAAAAACAGGTGAAGGTATTGCAGTAGACGGACGTATCAAAGTTAGAATGGAAGAAGCTCAACAAGCTTTGAACTATTCTTGTAAAGATGGCGTTTGTGCTTGCAGCCTATAATCCGTTAGGATAAAACAAAATTATGAAGGGAAAACATAAGTTTTCCCTTCTTTTTTTGTAAATATTTGTAAATCTAATCATTTATTACTATCAATTTTTCTGTAAAAAATAACTTTATAACAATAGGGAATGTAAGATGATAGGAATAATGATATGGGGAAAATTACTGATTTATTAAGTATTGGGACAGAATTGTCAACTGTATTGGCTCAGAGATGTGGTGCTAAAACATTAGAAAATAGTAAAAAAGTTTTGTTGGATATTGATGGCTCTAAACCTATATATAAAAAAATGCAAAGTGTCTTTTGTCGAAACGCTAAAGAGCCAAAGGTTGCATTAGAGTATAATATTACAGAACAAAGTAAAAATGTACAAATGCAATTTTTTGATGGAAAAACTCCGCTAAGTAGTGGTTCTTTAACTCAACATAATAGTGGCAACTTAAATTTTTCTGTAAATATTACAGATAGAACCGGTGTAAAACAAGCAAGTGCACACGGCTCTTATAATCCAAACGTACCTTTGTTCGATTGGGATAATTGTGGGGAAACTTTAGAACGTCGTTTTGGGTATACAAACGGTAGAATTGATTCTAGTGGTTTTGATATTAGTGCATCTGTAAAAAATAGCTGTGTGTTAAATCTTTTGAATGATATAAAAAGCTTTTTTAAAAATGATTATAAATCTTTAACGACATAAAAAAAATTTAATAAAACTTAACAAATAAAAATAAAAAGGCAATTTTAATTTATATAAATACTTTATATAACTATCGGGAATATAATTAGGAAAATTTATAACGAGGAAAGGAAGAGAAATGAGTACATTAGCGATTCAAGCACGAGAAATGCAAGGTTTAAATGTTCAACGAGGTCATGTTGAAAAACAAGGTGGAAAAGATAAAGTTGAAACGAGTTGGTTTTCTGATTGGTTAAATGACAAGGACAAAGTTTGTACTGATGGAAAAGATGATGGTTCTATTTCTTTGGGTGAAGGACTAGAAAGCTTTGGTAAAGGCTTGTTAGGTATGGTAAAATCTGCAGTTAATCATCCAATTGCAACCGCAGTAACTGTAGGAACAGGTATTGGTTTAACTGTATTAACAGGCGGAGCCGCATTGCCGCTAATGATAACAGCCGGTGTAGGAATTGGAGCTGTGCAGATTGGAAACGGTGCTTATAAAGCAGCGACAGCTAAATCTGATGGAGAGGCAAAACAAGCTTGGGAAAGTATTGGTAATGGTACATTTGCCATAGGTGCTTCTGCATTAGGTGCGAAATCATCTCTAAATGCAGCTTCAAAAGCCGGTGTTACAACCGCAGAAGGAGCAAAAAATATGAACGTAGTAGAAGCTTTACTACAAAATATTAAATCTGTACCTGAAGCATTAAAAATGAGTGGCTTGAATGCTAAAGGTAATATTATGACTTGGACTACAGGAGCTGTACATGCTCATTCCAATGCTTTACAAGGTGCAAATAAATATACTAGTAAACCTAATGATGTAGAAGCATATAGATTTAATCCAAATGGTACAACAGAAGAAATTCTTGCAAATAATCCACATGTAGAACAAGTTAATGGTAAATTTGGTGTTGTTGATAAATGGGCTACACAAGGACTACAAAAAGAAATGGCAAAAGGTTTATCAGAAGCACAAGCTATAAAAGAACTTAATCTTGATGCTTCGAAAGTATCAGGAGGAAAAGTATTCCATTTGATAGATAAAGATAAAAATCCTATGGTTATGATTTATAATGAAGCTGAAGGGGATTTTGCAATTTGTGATGGTAATGTTTTTAAAGGATCATACGTTGATCAAGCTACATACAAAGCGAGTGGTGCACAAAATTACCAAGATCCAACTAAATTAACTTATGGTCAAAAAATTCAAGTTACAAAACAAGCTCCGGGTGGATTCAAGGTTATGCCAGAAGGGACAAAAGTTAAAACCGTTTCAGAAGGTGTTCAAACGGTACAAAAAGGACAAGTTGTAGCACTAGACCACGAAGGAAATCCATACGTGACAACTCCTGCTAATATCGTTAAAAGAAATGAAGGATTAGATTCTTATGCTTTTGGAGCTCTTCAAAAAGTTGATCAGAAAGGTGTTGAAACTCAATTAATAAAAGATTTCAGAGCAAAAACCAGAAAACAATTTATAGAGGCAATGCCAAAAGAGTATCAAAAGTTAGCCGCTGAACAATTTGATAAAAAGATTGACACTTGGTGTAACTATCGAGACTTAACGGATTATGATGCTGACATAGTAGTTCCTAGAGGTGAATATAAACTTGGAAACGAGCTAGGTATAATTGAACATCCAGCAAATGACCATGTGGTTTTTCGTTCTGCCTTTGATGAATTTAAATATGAATTAAACGCAATAATTTACAAACAAACTGGAAAATTTAATGAATTAAGGGATGTTAAACTTCCAGAATAAGAATAAATAAAAAGTGAGTATCAAAAAGAACATCTGGCTAAAATACATTAAACCAGATGTTCTTTTTGATACTCACTTTTTAAACCGTATGATAAGAACCAATTACGTAAAACATTTTTACGAGCGGTTTGATTTCTTCAAATGCTTTTTGAACTTTTTCGTCATTAATATGTCCTTCAAAATCAATATAGAAAACATATTCGCCTAATTCTTTTTTTGAAGGTCGAGAATCAATATAAGACATATTTATATTATAATCTTCTAATATTGTTAAAATTTTACTCAATGCACCGGCTTTGTTTTCGGTAGAAAAAGTAATGCTTGTTTTATCTTTGCCTGTTTGCGGAGCTAAAAATTTGCCTAGAAAAATAAATCGGGTTTGATTATTTTCTTCATCATTAATTTTTTCTTCTATAATAGGAATATCATACATCCTAGCGCATTCTACACTACCGATTGCTGCAATAGAAGGTTCTTCTTTGGATAAAGAACGAATTGCAGCAGAAGTTGAAAGTGTTGCTTCTTCAATAAGAGAGTCTGCAAAATTTGATTGCAAATATCGTTTGCATTGCGCAAGAGCTTGCGGATGAGAACGCACGACTTTGATTTCTGATTTTTTATCACAAAAACCGATGAGTGCGTGTTCAATGTTTAAGGTTGTTTCTGCAATAATCTTGAACCCTTCTTTTTTCAGAGAAGATAAGTTGTCCAATGTTTCACGCACAATACCTTCTATAGAGTTTTCAATAGGTATTACAGCCGCCATATCTTCATTGTTTTCATCTTTAAGCGCTTTTATTATGCCGGAAATTGATTTTAAATTTGTACTAACGCAGTTTAAGTCAAATGCGTCAATAAATTTATCTTTTGCAAAATCACTATAAGAACCACGTGGTCCAAGAAA
Organism: uncultured Candidatus Melainabacteria bacterium; assembly: GCA_934754425.1. Lineage (GTDB taxonomy): Bacteria > Cyanobacteriota > Vampirovibrionia > Gastranaerophilales > Gastranaerophilaceae > CAG-196. The sequence continues at coordinate 9,548 of CAKVIN010000026.1, forward strand.
CAGTAATTTACGTATTTTCGAACTATCTAATTTTTCCGGAATCATTTTTACCTGCCTGTTAATTATCTATCGCAAAATCTCTTTGAAGAATGTTGTTTATTTTTTTTGTTGCTTTATCAATATCACCGGTTTTGTAATACAATCTGGCAATCAATAATTCTCTATTTGAAGAAGGAGCTATGCTATAAGCTTTTTGTGCGTATGATAAAGCTGTGCCGTAGCGTTTAACAACTCCATAAATTCCAGCCATTTCTTCATAACATTTTGCATTAACTTCGTTACTTATATTTTTTTCTAAAATAGATTTGTATTCATCCAATGCTTTTACGTATTCTTTGTTTTGTTTTAATTTTTCTGCATTGTATAATGCTAATTCAGTTTCTTCTTCTTTTGTTAAAGAAGTTGATTTTTCATTTTCTTGTTGAACAGATTGGTCTTTATCATTAATCGGAACTAAAGAATTTGATTCTATTTCATGATTTTCTTGTTTGTTTTCTGTTTTTAAATCTTGATTTTGTTCTTCAAAAGAAACATGATGATTTATATCAACATTTGAATTATTTTCTTCCGTGTTTTGTTCATAATTACTTTGTTCGTTATTTTGATAATTTTCTGTTTCTATAGAATTAGGTTGCTCATTTGATAATTTGTTTGATTGTGAAGCGGTATCAAAGGCTTTTATAATCAACACAAAAAATATCAATAATATTATAATTAAAATTAATAAAAATCTTTTTGAATTACTTCTAATGTTACGATCCATTTTCCAAGCTCCTAATTTAATTTTTTTTCTTTTTCTGTATTTAATTCTACACCAAAAGCAAACATTGCGAAATCATATTTTACAGGATCATCTGGAGAAAATTCTCTTAATTTCTCTGTAAGTTCAGTCACAGCTTTAAAATCATTGCTTTTTCTGTTCAATAAACCCATATTTCTAGAAACTCTTGCGACATGAACATCAAGTGGAATCAATAAATCCTTTGGCTTCATAAAATTCCACACACCTAAGTCCACAATTGACTTTCTAACCATCCAACGTAAAAACATATTCATACGTTTCATTGCTCCACCATTTTGCGGATTTGGTATCATGTGATAAAAACCTTGTCCGACCGTTTTTGGTGATTGTGAATAAAAATAATTAACAATCGTTTGAAAAAAAATTATGTAATTTTCTTCAAAATTTTTCCAACTATACTTAAATAATTCTTCTAATCCATTGTCTTCGGAATATAATTTATGTAAAATTTGAAAAATCGGAATTATATCGTAATCTTTAGAAAAACGATATTCCATGCCAGTAAGATTCTTAAAATCACCATTTCTTACATAATTTGCAATATCATTATCAGCACGATTAAATAAATCATTTAATTTAGCTATAAATAATTTACGGTTGCCATAAGCGAACAACGATGCAATAAATCCTGCTAGTTCAATGTCATCTTTATTTTTAAACCTATGCGGGAATTGAATTGGGTCATTTTTTATAAAATCGACCGTTTCATATATTTCTACTAAGCTATCTAATTCAATCTTCGTTATCATACTTCATTTTATTATTGTTGAGTTAACCCCCAACCTACTAAGCCTATTATATTATTTTATCGTGTTCAATGACAATTGTTGAACACGACCTACAATTCCTGTTTCAATTTTTCTGTTAATTCCATAACATCTTGAGTATATCTTGCATAATCATTTAAGAGTTCAAAAACCAATATAACATCTTTTATAGAAATCTTATCTTTAATTAAATTAGCACAAATCTTTTTTAAATCTATTGCTGAGATAAAGGTTGGAATTAAATCATTCACTAATGTTGGGTCTTGACTCCTTACAAGTTCCATTAGCTTTAAGGCATCTGTCTTTGTCATTATTCTATTTACATGTTCAATACAAACATTTTCTAAAGTATTCATTATTTTTTCAGTTGCTGTTACATATTTAGAAATAGAATCATTGTTTAAGTCAACATCTCCTTTATATACGACTTTTCCTCTAACCCATATTTCGAATTCATTACCATTGATTTTACTACTATCCATAGTTCTTATACTTGGAATAATATAACCCAATTCATCTGTTAATTTTTTACGTAAATCTATTATTTTAGGTAGTATTAAATTTTCAACAAAAGGTAAAATATCCTCACCAATAATTAACGATAATACATCAATTCCTAGACGTTCATAATAGCTGTTAGGGTTTGTCATATCTAATTCTTCATTATCTTGATCTTCTTTTTCTTCTTCTCTCATATTATTTCCACCATCATTTTTGCACTCTTCTTCTAAACAAGACCACCAATAACATTCCGCTTTATCTAAATAATCCTCAAATTTTTCAATAATGCTCGAATACTTATCATTTTCTTCACATTTTACAGTTTTCATTTTTTGATATTTTTCGACTAACAACTTATCAATATGGTCCACTGCTCCGATTTTTCTCATTTATTTCTCTCTTCTAAATATATTTTATAGCATTATATCTAATTTTAACGATTTTGTCCATTATTGTATTTGTAGAACGTGTTCAACAATTTTTATCTTTGTCTTATTTTCTCAAAAAACTCATTCAATATTTTATCACATTTTTCTTCTTCAATTCCGCCATAGATTTTTATTTTTGAATGTGATAATTCAACAAGTTGCGTATTAGAAAGCATTGCCCCGTATTGAGTATTATATGAGCCAAAATAAACTGCTTCAATTCCACTTTGTAAAATCGCCCAAGCACACATCGGACAAGGCTCTAGAGTAACATACAATTCACATCCTTTTAATCTTGATGTGCTTAATCTTTCTTGAGCTTGTTTTATTGCTAAAATTTCTGCATGAGCAGTTATATCTTGCATCTCTTCACGCATATTGTGAGCAGAAGCAATAATAGTCCCATCTTTTTTTATGACACATCCAATCGGCACATCAATTTTACAAAGTCTTGCTTGTTCTATTGCATTATTCATTAATTATTGTGGTCTTGTTTTGTTTGCGGCTTCATCACATTGTTTTGCAACATCTTCTGTTAAGATTCCAACTTTTTTGAAGAAATTTTTATACATCCAACTATCTGCAAAATGTTGATAAACACGACTGGTATCAACATCATTAGCTAATTTAAAGTTTTCCATTTTATATTCTTTAGATAAAATTCCTTCATCAGTTAAAATTCTGTCAATTTCGTTAAAAGAAGATTTCATATCTGCAGCAACTCTGTTAAATTGTTCAACTTTATCAGAATCTTTTGCGGCTTTTGTTGAATTAAAAATATTTCTATAAACCGTAGAATCTAAATCTGCTTGTCTTAAGCAATTTTCAGTTGCCATTTGTATAGAATTAGTTTTGTTTAATTGGGTTTCACATGATGCAGTCATCAAACTTCCAGCTGCAAGAACAGGCATAAATGTCTTTAACGATACTTTCATTATAATTAACTCCTTTTTGTATGTACTTATATTTTAAATTTTACTTCCTTCACCCCAGATTTCATCATCATAATATCCAAGCTCTAAGTGACCTAAAATTACTGTGTCACCATTTTTCAAACCATATTCGTGAAGTTTTTCAAAAACTCCCATACTTTTCATAATATTCTGAAGTCTTACAACTTGCTCTGTATTTCTAGCATCAGTAACTTTTGCTAGCCTATTAATCTTTCCGCCTGATATTATATAAACATCTTTTGCCACTTTATTTACTTCAAAAGAACTGTCATCGTTATCAAAAGCACCTAAATCTTCTTCTATATCAATATCGAATTCAGGTTTTGGTATTTCATCAACCTTATTTGAAACAAAGTATAAAAGTTCATCCACACCTTGTTTTGTAACAGCTGAAATACAAAAGATATCTTTTGCCAATGTTTTGAATTCAGATTTTAAATTTTCCAAATCTTCTTCTAAAATTGAATCTATTTTATTCAAAACAAGTATTTGATAAAGATTACCTAAACCTTCTGAATGTTTTTTGAGTTCATTGTTAATGATTTTATAATTTTCAACAGGATTTTCTGCTGTTACATCAACAATATGTATCAAAAATCTGCAACGCTCTACGTGACGTAAAAATTCGTGTCCCAATCCGACACCCTCAGAAGCACCTTCAATAAGCCCCGGAATATCAGCTATTACATAAGAACCGCCGTCTGCTTTTTTTACAACTCCCAAATTAGGGACAAGCGTTGTAAACGGATAATCGGCAATCTTTGGTCTGGCTGAACTTACTGCACTTATGAATGTTGATTTTCCCGCGTTTGGCATACCTAATAAGCCAATATCAGCAATAAGTTTAAGTTCTAATTCCAAAACCCTTTCAATACCAGGTTCTCCAGGTTCGCAAAATTGTGGAGCTCGTTTTTGAGCCGTAGCAAATCTTGCGTTACCACGTCCGCCACGTCCACCTTTTGCAATAAGAACTTGCTGCTCATGTTCAGTTAAATCCGCAATAATCTTACCTGTTTTTGTATCTCTTACAATAGTTCCCATTGGAACTTTTAAATATAAATCTTTTGCACAAGCCCCATGCATTCCTTTAATACCACCATTTTCGCCAGACGGAGCTTTAAACACTGATTTTATTTTAAAATCCAAAAGAGTTGACATATTTTCATCAGCTACAAAATAAATATCACCGCCACGACCACCGTCACCACCAGCTGGTCCGCCTTTATCAACATATTTTTCTCTACGCCAAGCAACCATTCCGTTACCGCCATGACCTGATATTACTCTTATTTTTGCTTTATCTAAAAATTTCATCTTTTGCACCTGTTTTGATTTGTGAATTTAATTTATAAAAAACACCTCATCCTAACTATCTCTTTTAAGAAGAAGTAATGACCAACTCTTGTTAATCTTTACGTTTTTTATATATTTGTACTATAATGCTACTATGAACAAGATTAAAAATACATTATTCAGTAACAAACCTGTTACAATTGATAAAAATTCAGTAATTATGGCAATAGAATCAAGCTGTGATGAAACAGCTTGTGCTATTGTAAAAGGCGGTAGAGAAGTTTTAGCAAATGTTGTAGCTTCTCAAATTAAAATTCATGAAGAATTTGGCGGAGTTATTCCGGAAATCGCAGCTCGTGAACATTTAGAAGCAATCAATGTTGTTATTGATGAAGCTTTTAAACAGGCTGGATTGAAGGGCGAAGATATTACTGCTTTTGCCGGAACAGTAGGCCCTGGGCTTGTCGGATGTTTATTAGTTGGCTTAAATGCAGCAAAAACATTGGCTTTAGCTTATGATAAACCTTTTATCGGAGTGAATCACTTAAATGCACATTTAGCAGCTAATTTTATTGATACAGAATTAGAGCCACCATTTATTGCATTATTGGTAAGCGGTGGACATACACAGATTATTAAAGTAAGTTCATATTCTGATATGGTAATCATCGGTGAAACCATTGATGATGCAGTCGGTGAAGCTTATGACAAAGTTGCTCGTTTGATTGGTTTGCCTTACCCTGGAGGTCCAAAACTTGACAAATTGGCTCAAGAAGGTAATCCGCACGCTTTTAAGCTTCCGGAAGCCAGAGTTGGCGGATATGATTTTAGTTTTAGCGGATTAAAAACGGCTGTTTTAAGATTAGTAAAAAGTTTTGACGGTCAAGAAATGCCTGTTAAAGATATTTGTGCAAGTTTCCAAGAATGTGTTTCTTCAACTTTATTTAAGAAAGTAAAACACGCACTGGAAGAAACCGGATATAAACAAGTTGTTTTAGCCGGTGGCGTTGCAGCTAATTCTGAAATTCGTAAAAAAATATTTAGTCTTAAAGATGAAGGATATGATGTTTATGCACCAATTATGAAATATTGCACAGATAATGCTTCTATGGTAGCATCTTCTGCTTATTTCTTTAATAATACATTTGATAATATCGATGTAGAAGTTTTTTCAAGAGCATAATTTTTTATAAATTTTTAGAGTAAAAATAATAAGCCGGTTTAGTTTAACACAACTTCCGGTTTATTTTTCACAGAATAAAAAATTTCAGAATTTTTAACAAAGCTCTCTGGATTTGCACTAACAAACATTTTTTCAAACCCATAATCATTAGAATCATTTAATAGATTAGATTTTTGTAAATCATTTTTTATATATTCGACAAATATTTTTGCCGGATCGATAAATAAATCTTTTTGAGCATAATTTTCTAGTAAATGTAATAAATATGGATAATGTGTACATCCTAATATTATTTTATCAGGAGCAAATTCGAGCATTTTATTCAATTTTTCTTTTATATCATTAATTGAATTCTCGTTTTCGTAATTACCGCTTTCTACAATCGGAACCCAATTTGGACAAGCAATTTCTAAGACATTTAAAGAAGGATTATATTTTTTTAATTCTTTTGCATATACTCCTGAATTAACTGTTGCGGTTGTCGCAAAAACTCCTATTCGATTTATATTAAGGTTTGCTATCACTTTAGCGCAAGATTGAATTATTGGATAAATTTTGAATCCATATTCATTCTTTATTGTATCATATGCTTGCGCAGAAGATGTATTGCAAGCAATAACAACGGCTTTTACATTTTGTGTTTTATAAAAATCCAAAATCCCACGTGCATACCCGACAAGTTCTTCTTTTGTTTTATTGCCATAAGGTAAATGAGCTATGTCGCCATAATACAAAGTATTTTCGTTAGGTAAGATTTTTTTAAAACAAGAATAAACGGACAAGCCGCCAACTCCCGAATCAAAAAATCCTATCGGACAATTATTTTTTTTGTTGTGATTTGATGTACTCAATTATACCCTCAGCTATTGCTTTTGCTGTTTTTTGTTTTCTGGAATCCGTTACCAATTCATTACGTTCTTCTTCGTTTGAAATAAATCCTGTTTCAATAAGAATTGCCGGAACTGTCGTATGATTTATAACATAAAATTTAGACTTTAACAATCCCCTGTCTTTTGTGTTAATATCTTTTATTAAATGATTTTGTACTACTCTTGCTAATTCTTTACTATAATCGTGATAATAATGTGTTTCAATTCCCTTTGGTTCTACCGCAACGGCTGAGTTTACATGTATACTTACAAAAATTTCAGGTGTTTCATTTTCTGAAAATTCTACTCTATCTTGTAATGAAACATAAGTATCATCTGCTCTGGTTAAAGCGACTTTATAACCTTTTGATTTAAGTATAGAAGCAACTCTTTGAGTTATATCAAGTGTAATATCTTTTTCATTGATACCTTCTCTAATTGCGCCATAATCACTACCACCGTGTCCTGCATCAAGTACAACTTTATTTTTTATAACTTCTTTTTTCGGTGGTGCTGTTATTATCGGTGTAGATTTAGTTATTTTGTTATCTTTAACAACAGAATTATTACTGTTTGTGGCAATTGTTATTTTTAAAGCTTTGCCATCAACTCCTTGTTCTATTTTTACAATATCATCTTTGTTTATTTTCATATCAGCTTTCACACCAATTTGAGGAAGTAATGATAATGTAAAAGGTTTATAATAAGTATTGTTTAAAGTTTTTATCAAATCTTGTTCGTTATAACTTTTAACATTGAATAAATATAAAGTTAATGAATCTTTGTCTCTAATGATTGAATGAACAACCGGCTGAGTAAAAGATAGAATTAATTCATTTGTTTTGTTATCAATTTTTTTAACGTATGCTTTTCCCAGATTAGAAACTGTATTTACTAAATCAGTGTGTTTAAGTTTGTCAGCATTTATTACTAATAAAGATTGTGCATCGCCTGAAAATATTGGAATATATTTTTCCGGATTCTCTGTAGTTACGACAACTCTAGCTTTATTATATTCAAACTGACCTATTTTAGCAGAATCTTTGCAACTTCCATCCGGACAAATTTTTAAATCTTTGTTTCGAATTTTTTTATCAACAAATGTGTTTGGTAAATCAACGACAATTCTTTTTGGAGAATCTAGTGTAAATATTCTGGAAGCTGTAATCTGTCCTAAACCGCTGATTAACAATCCGCCATTTTTTATGTTGTATCCGTTTATATAATATTTTGTTCTAAGTTTTAAATTTGAAGATAAATCTATTGATACAACAGAATCATATGTTTTTCCGTTAGAATTATTTAATGTTGAATTTTCAAAAGCCTTTTGAATATCTGCTACAACTGAATTATTTACAGATGTTTCAGAACTTTGAGGAATTGCAACTTTTTGGATTACTTGAGAATTTGCAATTATACTGGAATAAGCAAGATTTGGTGCTTTTTCGTCATAAATAGCGTTAAAGTAATCATTTTTAAACATTAAATTTGAACATTTTACAATAATATTACCATCTATGTTGATTAATTTTATCTTAGAAGTATCAAATCCTTCTTCAAATGTTATAACAGTTCTAACAACATTGGGATTTGTTGTAAATTGTGAAAGTCTTATCTCTTTAATTGTTGATTTCTCAAATACCAATTGTTGTTTTCCACCAATCAAAATAGAATTGTCTATATCAAAATATATTCGATTAGGATTTTCCAGTTTAGAAAACTTTAATTCAGAAGAAGATGCTTCGTCAGATTGCATTATATTAATAAATACGAGCGATGAAGTATCGTCATAATTCAAAGACATGACTTTTGAAGGCTCTGCTGTTGCAACTAGAGTCTGGAACAAAAACATTATAAAAAAAATTATTAAAGTTATAATTCTCTTCATCTCAAAAAGGCTATCGCCCCCAAATCTTGAAAAAATTCTAGCAAAAAAAGTTAAAAAAGTAAAGTTAAAAAGAATTTATAACAAAATTTAATAAATCTTAATTTTATACATATTATATCCTTTTTCTGATAAAATATTTTTGAGGGCTTATGTTATGAATAAAAAAGTTTATATATCATTAATTGCATTATTAGTTTCACTTTCATCTGTTCAGGTAGATGCTAAGATGACGAAAGAAGCGCACGCATTATATCAGCAGGCTTGTAATTATGAATACAGGAGTGATTATTTAGGCGCAATTAGTTCTATACAAAAAGCATTGGCTATAAATGGCGATGATGCAATGTTATATACTAAGATTGCAGGACTTTATTCAGATGTAGGAAGGTATGAAGATGCATTGGGTGCGTATAAAAAAGCAATAAAATTACGTCCAAATGATGCTTTTATATACATAAGTATCGGTAATATTCTTCAAACAATGGGTGATTATGAAAATGCATATAATTCATTTATGCAAGCTCAACAAATTTATCCAGAATATAAGTATAATTATTTGAATTTAGCAAATATTGAATATTTTAGAAAAAATTATAAGAGTGCAATAGAAAATTATAATACATTTTTAAGTGCATATCCTGAACATCAAGAAGCAAGTGAAAACCTTGCAAATGTTTATTATGCAGCAAACGAACTTGAAAAAGCTTGCGAAATTTATGAAAATGTATATAAAAAATACCCATCAGCTTTTAAGGATTATGCAAATTATGGCATGGCATTGTATGATACAAAGCAGTTTCAAGCTGCTTCTGAAATATTACTAAAAGCATTGGATGAAGATCCGGAAGATGAGGTTTTATTAGCAAAGCTTGCACTTTCTTATCAGAATATGGACGAAAATGATAAAGCACTTGAAACATTTAAAAAAGTTTTTGAAATAAATCCTAAGCTCGTTGCTTTAAAATTTGATTATGCAAATCTTCTTGGAAATATGAATAAAAATGAAGAAGCAATAGAACAATATAAAGAGTATTTGGCAGCGTATCCAGATGATGCGGATGCGTATAGAAATTTAGGTTTGGTTTATAAAAAAATAAATAATGACGAACTTGCATTATTTAATTTTGAAAAATCTTATTCAAAAGATTCTTCTAATAATGATACAAAAAAAGAATTAGCGTTGTGTTATCATAAAAAACAAGATTATTTCAATGCATTAAAATATTATGATTTAGCATTAAAATCTGAACCTGAAAATTATGAATTGCTTGCGAATAAAGCGTTGACATTACACGCAATGAATAATTACGTATCAGCAATAGAAATATATAAATCATTGTTAGAAAAAAAAGATAATGAAAGATTGAAACAAAACTTAACTGCGGCTTCTATCGCTTACGGTTATGAACTTCTTGATAAACAAGATTATGGACAAGCAATTTTGTATTTTGAAGATGCTATTGACTTGAATGAAAGAGAAGCTTCTGCTTATTATGGATATGCACAAGCAAATGAAAAAATGGGATGTACTGATGTTGCTTTAACAAATTATGAGAAAGCCGTGTCTTTATCTCCTGCGAATAGAGAATATAATATTGCTTTAAGGGATTTTAGAAATGCGCATAAAATTCAGACTCAAACAGAAGCAGAACAGAAGCCAAAAGATACTAAGGTAAATGAGCAGGCTCTATCTTATGATTCTTTAATAAAATTAGGTGATAGTTCTTATAAGCAACAAAAGTATGCAGAAGCTATTGATTATTACACAAAAGCTGTGGTCTTTATTCCTGAAGATAAAGTAACTCTTCAAAAAATAGCTAATTTATATAAATTGATAGGAAATAATGCTAAAGCAATAAGTTTTTATGACAAAATATTGATAATTGATGCTCAAAATGTAGATGCATATTTTAATAAGGGCTTGGTCTTTGCTAATCAAAAAAAATATGATGATAGTATCAAATGTTTTGAAAAAGTAATAGAACTTTCTCCTGATTATCCATATGCGTATTATTCACTCGGTTTAGCGTATGAACAAAAAAACATGATAGATAAAGCTCTTGAATATTATTATCTGTATTCCGGTTTGGAAAAAGATGAAAAAATGTTGAATGTCGTAAATCAAAAAATTAAACAGTTAGAAAAATGATAAAAAAAATATTAAGATTACTTTGTTTAATTGTTCTGTGCGTTTTTTTATGTTCTTGTACGTATCAAAGAGGTTTGATTTTATTTAATGTTCAACCTATTACGAAAGAAAATGCTCTTACAGATCAAAAAACATTCAAAACCGGACAAAAGGTCTATTATCTTTTTATTGCTCCTAAAAAGATGAATAACGAATTTATTAGAGTCCAAATATTCAAAATGACGGATTTGGCTCCTTGGGGCGGTTATGATGTGGTTAGGACAAAAGATTATAGGCTTATGTTGGACGAGAGGTATTATCACACAAATTATTTTGTGTTACACGAAAAAGGACGTTATGTAATGCAAGTTTTTTCTCATGATGATTTTCAACATCCTCTTGCACTAAATGATTTTTATATAAAAGATTAAATATTTTTAAGTAAAAAAAATAGCTTGCTGTAGCAAGCTATTTTTCTATGAAAATTTATTCTTCAAATTGTTCTGCAATTTCAAATGGTTGTTCTGCTAATTTTAAAGTTTCTCTATCAATGATGCCTCTTTTTAATTCTGTAAAAGAAGCCTTTTTAGAGTTGAATTTTCTTTTTAAAAATTCATATGCAACTTTTGGGTCACATTTTGTACCGCAAGTGAATAAATCAACTGCAGCGTAGCCTAATTCCGGCCAAGTATGAATCGCTAAGTGGCTTTCTGATATAATTACCACACCGCTAACACCGTATGGATTAAACATATGAAAGCACTTCTGAACGATTGTAGCACCGCACTCAAGAGCAGCTTCTATCATGTACTTTTCTACTTTATCATTACTATTTAATATATTAGGATCACATTCAAAAAATTCTGCGAGAACATGTTGTCCTAAGTTTACTTTTTCTAAATTTTGTTTTTCTAGCTCGTCAAGTGAAGATGATACAATTGTCAATTCATGTGCCTCCTTTTCCAAAGATGCTATACGCATCAATAATATTTTTACTAACCTTTATATATTACTATAAAAAATAAAAAATTTGTATATTTTACACTTTTTCTGTTTTACCGTAACAAAATGTTACATTTAACCCCTCAAATTCTTTAAATATGGGACATTAATACTAAGAATATTTGATATATGAATATAAGTTAAAGAAATTTTGTAAAATTTATAAAAAAAGCTTGCAAAAATCCCAACAATGTGTATAATGAGAGTTATAAAGTACGTATGTGTCAATAATGACGTACAAAAGAGAGTAAAGTGTATAGGAGATTTATCATGAACAAAGAAGAATTGGTAAAAGAGATTTCAAAGAAAACTAAACTTTCACAAAAAGTTTCATCAGATGTTTTATCAGCAACTTTAGAAATTATTCAAAAAACAGTTGCTAAAGGTAAAAAAGTTACTTTAGTAGGTTTCGGTACATGGGAAGCTCGTAAAAGAGCTGCTAGAACTGGTAGAAATCCTCAAACCGGTAAAGAATTGAAGATTGCTGCTAAAACTGTTCCAGCATTTTCAGCTGGTAAAAACTTTAAAGAATTGGTAAAATAATTCTTTTTAAAAAGTGTAACTCAGACATTAATTATTTAATGTCTGAGTTTTTTATTACATAAATTTGAATAAAAAAAGGTGCAGACGTTATAAACATCTGCACCTTTTTTATAAACTATTAATCAACTAGCAAAGCGCACAAGAATTTGATAAAGATTTTTTCAAATCTTCAACTTTGTCCAATTGTTCCCAAGGAATGTTCATATCAGTTCTACCTACGTGACCATATGCTGCAAGTTTTTGATAGAATTTTCCGCCATTTTTAGCAGGTAAGTTTCTTAAATCAAAATTTGAAATAATAGCAGCTGGGCGTAAATCAAAATTATTACGAACTAATTCTGAAATTTCGTCATCTGAGATTTTACCGGTTCCAAATGTATCTACAAATATAGAAACAGGTTCAGCTACACCAATAGCGTAAGCCAATTCTATTTCACATTTTTCAGCTAAACCAACTGCTACGATGTTTTTAGCAACGTATCTTGCTGCGTAAGCTGCAGATCTGTCAACTTTCGTTGGATCTTTACCGGAAAAAGCACCGCCACCGTGACGAGAATAACCACCGTAAGTATCAACAATAATCTTACGACCTGTCAAACCTGAGTCACCTTGAGGTCCACCAACTACAAATCTTCCTGATGGGTTGATTAAAATTTTTGTATCAGAATCCGGTTTGATTGATTCAGTTTCAAATACATAATCTATCACACATTTTCTTAAATCATTATTAATAATTGCTTGAACTTTTGAATTGTCGCTAACACCATTAATTTCAGCAGCATGCTGTGTTGATAATAAAACAGTGTCAATTCTTGAAGGTTTACCATCAACATATTCAACCGTAACTTGTGATTTACCATCTGGTCTTAAGTAGCTTAATATACCTTCTTTTCTAACTTGTGCAAGTCTGAATGAAAGCTTATGAGCTAAACTTATTGGTAATGGCATTAATTCAGGGGTTTCGTTACAAGCGTAACCAAACATGATACCTTGGTCACCAGCACCAATATCAGATGTTTCACTCTTTGATGTATCAGCATTTTCGCTTCTGCTTTCTAATGCTTTGTTAACACCACCGGCAATGTCAACTGATTGTTCATCAATACTTGTTAAAACTGCACAAGTGTCACAATCAAAACCGCCACCGGCTTGTCCTACATAACCAATATTTCTAACAGTGTTTCTAACTACTTGTGGAATATCCACGTAGCAGCTTGAAGTGATTTCTCCACAAACAAGAACCATGCCTGTTGTAGCAGTTGTTTCTGCAGCTACTCTTGATTGTGAATCTTTTGTTAAAAACTCGTCTAAAATTGCGTCAGAAATCTGATCGCAGACTTTGTCAGGGTGTCCTTCCGTTACTGATTCGGAAGTGAACAAAAATTTTTTTGATGTCATCTTTTTCTCCTTAATTTATATTACTCCGGTAAGGTTTTTAATTCCGACCCGGTTATACATATACAGAACCATGCTAGAACGAATACGTTTTAAAATCAAGAAAATCTATTTTTTTATTATTAAATATTACAAAATGTAACAATTTTTCAAAAAAATGTCTAAAAAGCTAAAGTTTTAATCAAAATGTGCCGTAAACCAT
>CAKVIN010000027.1 GCA_934754425.1 uncultured Candidatus Melainabacteria bacterium
TTTTATACTCTCTCTTAATATCCTCGTGTTTATTTAATGTTTGCCATTTTCAAAACGGCAAACTTTTCTTTTATAGAAAAGTTTATTAATAAGGTAAATAAGTATATATGTCTTAATGCAATTGAACACTTGGTACAAGATTAAAGTATCTTTTGAGATGGAGATGACATTTTATTTATTTAACTTTATCCAAATATGACATATTGTTATTGCATTCTTATAAAATAGTTAAATCAAACGCAAGATTTATATGTTCGTGATAATATTAAATCAAGCGAGCAATAGGAGTTTTGAATGGCATTTAATGAAGATACACGTGTAAAAATACCAGCAATAATTACATTAACAAGGCTAGGTTACAAGTAACTTTCATTAAAGAATGCCAAATAGGACATAGAAACAAATATTTTCCCTGATATATTTTCTCAAAGCATCAAGAAAATCAATAAAGATAAATATTTACAAAATAACGAATTCCCATTTATTTCTTTACCACATTTTTGTAATACATAGTAACTTCCTTATAATAAATTAACTTTCACTTCTTGAAAAGACCATAAATTTGTACCGAAAGAGTAACATAAAAAAACTCTCCTAAGAGAGTTTTTTTATTTGCGCTTGGAGGGATTCGAACCCCCGACCTTTTGGTTCGTAGCCAAACGCTCTATCCAACTGGGCTACAAGCGCTAATCTTATTTCTAACATTACTACTATATCAACAATATATTTTTTTTTCAAGAGGGTATATTTGTTTACTTAAATCTAAAAAATATAAAGTTTTGTAACAATATATACAAATTAGTGCAATTTTATACAAAAGAAATACTTTATATATATGTCAAAACGAAACACATAACACAAACCTTTCATACAACCTACACACTAACCTTCTACACATGAGGAATTAATGAAAAAAAATTCCGAATCCTTTCTTAAATGAAAGGATTTTTTTTGTGCTACGCACGTAGACAAAACTGTCGGTTGCTTGGTGAAAACGACAAAGCTAACTTCTGAACGAAGCTACAGGTTATTTCCATTAATCAAAAATAAAATTTTAAATAAATCTCTTGACTTTTTTTATTGATATAATATTATAATTAATGTGATGGGACGTCGCCAAGTGGTAAGGCAGCTGGTTTTGGTCCAGCCATCTCGGAGGTTCGAATCCTTCCGTCCCAGCCAATTAAAAGACTCTCATAAGAGGGTCTTTTTTTATTTGTCATGATTTTATTTCAACCAATTTGCAATTTTACTAAAAATAATACTGAGGGAAAACCGATCAGAACTTGTTATTGTTTCTAATTTTATTATAATGAATAATAAAATTATCAAATTATGATATACTGAAAAAGTAGGCGGCCAAGTCATCTCCTATATGCACGACAAACTTCTTCTGAAACAAGGTGTAGGAAGGAGGTGATGTATATAAGAATACAAATAATAAAAGCCATTATCATTGCAGTGATAACGACTCTTAAAATTATTTTGTTGTTCTTATAGGGTCTGAAACATGGTATCTCACTGGATACCCTCCCTACTTTTTAATTATAAATTATTGCTAGTAATTTTTCAAGTGTATAAAGACTTATGCGCAATATTTATTAAAATATTTCATTTTTGAAATTGTAATATTGTTTAAATTTTCATTATTTATACGTTGTTTTTGTACCTTTATTAAATTATATATATCAACAAAATTTTAAAATATTTGAAATGTATAAAATATTTGTGTAATATAATATAGAAGGCGCTTTTTGCAAAAGAGGAGTGTAGTTTATGAAAAGATTAGCTAGTACTATATTAATGACAGCTGTTTTGATGGGTATAGGTACAGCCTATGCAGCTTCACCAGCTGAAATGTACGATGATGTATGGAAAATTGTTAATAAAAAATATTATGACCCGTCAAATAATTCACAAGACTGGGCACGTTGGAGATATCGTTACGAAAACAGACTTAAAACAAAAGAAGATGCTTATGTAGCAATAGAAACAATGCTTTCTAGTTTAAATGACCCATATACGAGATTTTTAGACCCTAAAGAATTTTCTGAGGAAACTCAATCAATCAAAGGTTCTCTTAAAGGTATCGGTACGCAGATTGGAATTAGAGATGGTGAATTGGTAATTATTGCACCTTTAGAAGATTCTCCTGCTGAAAGAGCTGGACTGCTTGCTGATGATAGAATTCTTGAAATAAACGGCGAAAGCACAAAAGGTATTAATATTGATGCTGCTGCCGACAAAATCAGAGGAGAAAAAGGAACTACGGTTACTTTACTTATTCAAAGAAAAGGTGTTCCAAACAAATTATACAGCGTAGTCAGAGACGAAATTGAAGTAAAATCTGTTTCTTGCAAACCACCTTTTGAAACTGAAATACCAAACGATATTCAATATATACGTTTAAGTTCTTTTATTAGTAAAAATGCTGCCGGTGAAATTGAATCAATTTTAAATAATTCAAGTCACGTAAAAGGATACATTATCGATTTGCGTTCAAACCCGGGGGGACTTTTAACTAACGCAATTTACATTTCTGACATGTTATTACGTGGTGGTATTATTGTAAGTACCGTTGATAGAGATTGCTATAAGACAACAACAAGAGCACGAACTCAACAAGTTACTAATAAGCCTATTGTTGTATTGATTAACAAAGGTTCCGCTTCTGCAAGCGAAATTCTTAGTGGTGCACTAAAAGATAATCATAGAGCTACAATCGTAGGCGAACAATCTTTCGGAAAAGGTCTGGTACAAGAAATCAACAGATTACCTGACGAAGCAGGCATGAATATTACTATCCAAAGATATTTAACACCATCCGGAACTGATATTCATAAAAAAGGTATAACTCCTGATGTTGTGGTAGAATTAACACAAGAGGACGCAGAAGCTAAAAATGACGTTCAGTTAAAAAAAGCGATTGAAGTATTGGAAAAAATGACATGTCTGGTTCAGGGATAAAAAAAGAATGGATAATTGAAGGTAAAAATTCACCTTCAGCAACTCATAGCAGTCAAGCTATAATAGATACATTATTAAAAGTTAGGGGCATTACAACCGAAGAGGCAAAAAAGGATTTCCTTAATCCTCTAGGGATAACGCTAATGCACCCTAACGCTTTTTGTGACATGCAAAAAGCAGTTGATAGAATTGTAAAAGCCATAGATGAAAAGGAAAATATTCTTGTCTATGGTGACTTTGATGCCGATGGTGTTACCTCAACTTCTGTTCTTATGAAAACATTTGCTTACCTTGGTGCAAATGTAGATTACTATATTCCGGATAGAGAATCCGAAGGGCATGGACTTAATACAAAAGCTCTTGTACAACTTCTTACAAAAAAGAAGCCAAAACTCGTTATAACAGTTGATAATGGTATAAGTAGTGTAGAAGAGGTTAAATTTATAAATAGTTTTGGTCGTGATGTCATTATCACAGACCACCACGAAGCACCGGATGAAATGCCGCCTGCACTCGCTATAATTAATCCGAAAGCTATGAACGCACTTGATGAAAAACTAACTTCAACTCAGATTGAGTACTTGACCTCTTTAGCCGGAGTTGGTGTAGCATTTAAGCTTGCTCAAGGTGTATTGGAAAGATATAATAAAATCGACTACTCTTACGAATTACTTCCATTTGTGACAGTCGGAACGATTGCTGATTTAGTGCCGCTTATCGGTGAAAACAGATACTTTGTAACAAAAGGACTTGAACTAATTGCAGCCGGAAAACATTATGGCATAAAACGTATGCTTGACGTAGCCGGTGTCGGAACAGATAACGGATTAACAGCTGAACAAATTGCCTTCACTGTTGCCCCTAGAATTAATGCTTCCGGAAGAATTGACACTGTTGATTCTGCAATAAAAGTAATGATTTCTGAAAATAAGCAAGAAATCGAAATGGCAATAATTTCGTTAGAAAACTTTAATAAATTAAGACAGGAAATGTGTGCCAATACATTTGCTGAAGCTGACGAAATCTGGAAAAACTCCAGAAGTCGAGATAATGCAATTGTGCTTTTTTCAAAAGAATGGCATATTGGAATCATTGGCATTGTTGCTTCAAAGTTTGTTGAAAAATACTACAAGCCAACATTCATAATGAATTACAATGAAGAAACAAAAACATTCCGTTGTTCCGCTCGTGGTGTAAAAGAACTCAACCTTTATGACATAATTTCTAATATTTCTGAATATTTAGAAGGCTTTGGCGGACACCAAATGGCTGGAGGTTTTGCATTTTCAGAAGAAAAAGCTTCTTTTGAAACAATAAAAAAAGCACTTAACAAAACTGTTGATGAAATGCTGAACGGACAAAAGCTAAATCCATCAATTGATGTTGATATGGAATTATCTATTAGTGATGTTGATGTCGATTTAGTAGAAACAATTTCACAATTGGAACCTTTTGGAATGTCAAACCCATCACCAACATTTGTCGTAAAAAATTTAGTTCTGAAACAGAAAAAACTTATGGGTTCGACTAAAGATCACTTAAAATTAACAGTAGAAACTCCAAACGGAACTGTAGATTGTGTATGGTGGTCAAGAGGAGATATTCCGCTTATTCAAGGCGACAGACTGGATATAGCGTTTGCTCCACAACTTAACACTTTCAATGGTGTAACTTCTGTTCAATTGATACTAAAAGATATTCATTCAGATGCTTTAGTTGAAGAAGAAACATCAAAACAAAAAGTTTACGACCATAGAAAGAAGACTAATATTTTAGCTCAGGTTAACGATTATATAAAAACATCAAAACATTCTATTTGCGCTTTTGTGGAAGATAGAAGCATAATGGAAATGTTAAAACCGTTCAAAAACATTTGTGAGCATATAGTAAATAGAAATACTGCTCAAAAAAGTGATGTTTTAATGTTTTTTGATTATCCGGCAGATGAAGACGTTATGCAACATTTAATATCAACTGTTTCTCCAGATTCAATTCATTATATGAATTACCAAAAAGGCAAGTATAATGAAGAACTTTTATTAAAGACTTTTTCCGGCATGATAAGATACACTTGTAATACACTTGATGGAAATTTTAATATAGAAAGAGCTGCGTCAGCTTTAGGTATTACTGGAGATGTTGTAGAAACGGTTTTAGAAATGTTTGAAGATACGGGTATGATTAAGATTATAGAACGTGGAGAAGACAGTTTTAATATAGAATTTTTAGAATCGGTAGAGCTTTCAAAAGCCTTACATACCTTAAAATATGCAGAATTTGTTGAATTAATGAACACAGTTAATGACTACAAATATAAATTTATGACTATTAATTTAGAATAATACTTTTTTGTAAACGCTTATTCAACTTTTGCTTGATATATTATACCCTTTAATGTATTATTGAAAAGCAGTAAACAGATTTATAAAGGGGATATTATGAGCGGACACTCAAAATGGTCAACAATTAAACATAAAAAGGCAAAAACAGACTCGCTTAGAGCAGCAGAATTCCAAAAATTTTCAAGAGAATTAATCGTTGCATCTAAACTTGGAGGTCCTGATCCTGCGGGTAACTTTAGACTTAGAACTGCTATTGAAAAAGCAAAAGCTGCCGGTTTACCTAACGATAATATTAAAAGAGCTATCGAAAAAGGTGCAGGTGCAGGTAATAACGAAAACTACGATGAAATGACTTATGAAGGATATGCAGCAGGCGGTGTTGCAGTTGTTATTGAAGCAATGACTGATAACAAAAATAGAACAGCCGGCGACATCAGAAGTTATTTCACAAAATACAATGGTAATTTAGGCGAAACAGGTTGCGTAGGTTGGATGTTCGATAAAAAAGGTTGTATTACATTTAACAAAGATGATGTTGATTACGAAAAACTTTTTGAAGCAGCAATCAATCTTGATGCAGAAGATATTGTAGAAGAAGATGAGGAATACAAAGTTTATACAGCTTTTGAAAATCTTCAAACGATTACAGAAGGTTTAGAAAAAGAAGGTTTTAAATCTACTACAGCTGAATTTACTCGTGTTCCACAAAACACAATAGAAGTTACCGATGAAAAAACAGCAATTAATATTATGCGTTTGCTAGGTAAATTGGAAGAACACGATGATGTTCAAAATGTTTACGCAAATTTTGATATTGATGATGATTTGATGGCTAAAATTGAAGAACAAATTTAATAATGGTAAAGCATAACAATTTGATTAAAGTTATGTAGTGTGATTAGTACATATAGGTAGGAGGAAATCAACTATGATGAACATGATGAATATGATGAAACAAGCACAAAATATTCAAAAAAGATTGAAAGAAACTCAAGATGAGCTTAATAAAATGGATATATCCGGCGAAGCAGCAAACGGAGCGGTTAAAGTTATTTGTGACGGAAAAGGTTTGTTTAAATCAATCAAACTTTCTCCAGAAGCAATTAATCCGGAAAACCCATCTTCTGTTTCTGGTGACACTATCGAAATGTTAGAAGATATTATTACTGCAGCAATTAATCAAACTTCCGGAAAAGCAATCAAGGTTATGGAAGAAAAAATGAAAGCTGTAACCGGTGGAATTAGCATTCCTGGATTATTTTAATTTAATTAATACAGTATCATTATTAAGTCGTTAAGTTTTTTAAAAACCTAACGACTTAACTACTTATCGACTTAGGGACTTGAACAATGATTTATCCAAAATCCATCGCAGCATTAATCGAACAATTTCAAAAATTTCCATCAGTTGGGCCAAAATCAGCACAAAGGATGGCTTTTCAGGTACTTAAAATGCCTTTAAGTGAAGTTGAAAAATTTGCTAATGCGATATTAGAAGCAAAAAAGAGTTCTAAAACATGTGATATTTGTTTCAATATTTCTACTCAAAGTCCTTGCGAAATATGTTCTTCTACAAACAGAAACAGGTCAGTTATTTGCGTTGTAGCAGAAACTAAAGATTTAATAGCTATTGAAAAAACTAATGAGTATCGAGGTTTATACCATGTTTTGCAAGGATTAATTTCACCAATGGACGGAATTGGTGCCGAAGATATTAGGATAAAAGAATTGCTTTCAAGGTTAACTAATGAAGAAGTACAAGAAGTTATTTTGGCACTTTCTCCATCAGTCGAAGGAGAAGCTACGAGTCTTTATTTAACAAAATTAATCAAACCTTTTGGAATAAAGATTTCAAGAATTGCATTTGGTTTGCCAGTTGGTGCGGATTTAGAATATGCAGATGAAGTGACTTTAGCAAGAGCTATTGAAGGTAGAAGAGAATTATAATTTTAGTGAAAAGTTTTTAAGAAAAAGGGTAAATATAACTGGATTATATTTACCCGTAAACATTTAGTAAGATGTAAGATTATAAGAGAGTGTTGTTTTAGTTTAGAAGTTTAGGAGTTTAGAAGTTGAGGAGAAGTTTTCTTAATTCCTTTTTAGCACTTGCGGAATAACCCGTCCTTGACGATTGTACACACCAAATTGGTAAGTATAACTTTAAGGCGGAGCTTGTAAGCTCTATTCTGTCTTGTCGTTTTGTCAAGGAGCCGACCCAATGGTCTTTTCTTTTTGTAACTTTTTCTTTTCAGTAAAGATTCTGTAGTTTCACTTTGAGGCGGAGCCTGTAAGCTTTATTCTGTTTTGTAGTTTTATCAAGGAGCCGACCAAATGTCTACGTGCGGGGGTAAAAGTACATTAAACTGGTCGTTTCACTTCGAGGCGGAGCTTGTAGTTGTTAAACCGTCTTGTAATATTTTCAAGGAGCCGACCCAATGTCTACGTGCGGGGGTAAAAGTACATTCCGCTGGTAGGTTTACTTCGAGGCGAAGCCTGTAAGCTTTATACTATCTTGTAGTTCTGTCAAGGAGCCGACCGTGTGGTCTTTTCTTTTTGTAACTTTTTCTTTTTAGTAAAGAAAAAGTTAAGCGATGAAGTTGTTACCGAATCTGTTAGCGCCGTAGAAGAAAGATTCTTGCATAACTTGTTGAAGGTTTCTTTTTCTAACGATTTTGTTACCGATTTTTGTGTTAGCAATATCTTCAACAGATTTTTGGTAACAAGAAGTAACAAGAGAGTGAAGGTATTTTGTTACAGAATTTGTTTCTTCTGCTGCTTCCGGAGTAACTGTTTCTACTGCTTCGAACTCGTTGAAGAAGTTGTCGATTGATTTAATTTCTTCGTTTGTAATAGTTTCTGTAGTGAATAACATTTGCTCTTGCCTCTCTTAATTATCTCTTATGTATATATAAAGTATTTATCCTTCAAAAAATTGCCTTTTTTCGTTCAAATTATGAAGTTTTGTAACATTGAGTTTAAAAAAAAGATTTTTTTGAAACAAAAAGTAATGTTTTTGGTATAATTTTCAATGTGTTGGGGAGATTATGAGAGAAAGATTTCTTTTATTTATTATATTATCTTGTTTGGGAGTATTTTTATACGTCTTCCAAAATTATGTAAATACGACTGTAGGTTTCGTTATTTTATGTGCGTGTATGGTTACATATGGTTTGTATTCTATTGCTGCTACTAAGTATCAAAAGCGTAAGTTAAAGAAGCATCCGCTTGTTATTAACGAGAATTACAAACCGTTTGTTAGTATTATGATTCCGGCTCATGATGAGGAGTGCGTTATCACTAATACTGTTGAAAACATTTTAGGTATTGATTATCCGAATTTTGAAATCATTGTGATTGATGATAGAAGTACGGATAATACAGCTGCTATTATTGAGGGATTGGCTCAGAAGCATCCGCAGGTTAAGGCTTTAGTTCGTGATAAGGATGCATTTCCGGGGAAATCAGCGGTTTTAAATGATGCTTTAAAAATAGCAACAGGTGAAGCTATTCTTGTTTTTGATGCTGATGCAACTGTAGAACCTGACTTTTTAAACAAATTAATTCCACATTTAGAACCGGCTGATGTTGGTGCTGTTCAAGCCAGAAAAATTATTCGTAATAAGGATGTTAATTTCTTGACAAGATGTCAAAATAATGAATACACATTGGATACTTATTTGCAAGTAGGTAGAGATGCGGTAAAGGGGGCTGTTGAGCTTCGTGGTAATGGTGAACTTATTAAGAGAAAAGCATTAGAAGACATTGATGGTTGGAATAATTACACTATTACTGATGATTTAGACATGTCTACAAGACTTCATATCAAGGGTTGGGACGTTCGTTTTTGTCCGGATGCTTGTGTTTATGAAGAAGGTATTGTATATGTTATGCCTTTGTTCAGACAAAGACGCAGATGGCTTGAAGGTACGATAAGAAGATATTTAGAGTACTTTGGCGAAGCTATGAAATCAAAGAAAATGTCTTTGAGAGCAAGATTAGATATGGCAATTTATATTACTCAATTTATTATGCCATTGTGGTTTATGATGGAAGTAATATTCAGAGTTATAAAATTATTAACAGATAAAATTGATCCATATAGCTTGCATAATGTTTTGTGGTCATCTTTGATAGTATCAATGGCTGTTGGTTTAGGATTCTTGTTTGCCATCAGATACAGCTTAAGAAGATATGACAATGTTCCAAGAATGAGTGCATTAAAACAAGCAATGGAAACAACTATATACTTTTTAGCAATTTGGTTTCCAATGGAATTATTTATTTGTGGTAAAATATTGTTCTGTAAGAAAGATATGAACTGGGGCAAAACTGCTCACGGTTTAGTAAAGGAAGAACAAAACAGATTAGATAGTCTGGATAATGCAGAAAAAGAAGAACAACCTATTTGTGATAGTGCAATAGCTTCTTAGTACGAAATGAAAGATAAAGATTTAATATAGCGAGGTATAAATTAATGATGACAGATGTTGATAATTTTCAATATGTAAGAGAACACGTGAGAACAGTGCCGGATTTTCCTAAAAAAGGCATAATGTTTTTAGATATAACAACTGCTACTAAAGATGCTAAATCTATGCAATATATGATAGATTTTTTGTATGAAACTTTCAAAAACGAAAAAATCGACTATGTTGCCGGTATTGAATCTCGTGGATTCATTTTTGGAGCACCTCTTGCTTACAAATTGAATGCAGGTTTTATTCCAATAAGAAAACCAAATAAACTTCCGGCTGATACTGTGAAAGAAACGTATTCTTTAGAATATGGTACTGATACAATTGAAATGCACGCAGATGCTTTAAAATCAGGTGACAAGGTATTGGTTATAGATGATTTGTTGGCTACTGGTGGCACTGCTGTTGCAGCTTGTAATCTTGTTAAAAAAGTTGGCGCAGAACCTGTTGCTGCGGCATTTATCATAGAACTAAATCCGCTTAAGGGTAGAGAAAAAATAGAAGCTAGTGGTATAAAAGTAGTTTCTATGCTTAACTATGATTTAGATTAGTTGAAAATATAGCATTAAAAAAGAATAAAGAGATGTCATAAAGTTTAAATGACATCTCTTTTTACATATCAAAAGGGGATTCTTCTTTGTAATAATTCTTTTTCCCTTTTTTAATTTTTGCATTACGTTTTTTGACATCATCTGAAACATTTTTGTACGCATTGTCCAATGATATTTTCGCAATAGGTTTATTTGTTGCTCTATCATTTACGATTAACCAAAAAGATTGTTTTACATTATTTACGGAAAACGAAATTTTTCCGGCAAATCTATCTCCCGGTTTAAGTTGTGAAAACAATAATTTCGTATCCCCAAAAATTGATGGATTAAATATGGCATTATAATCATTCATTAACGCTAAATCCATGCCGGAAAAAGCTTTTTTAGACATATTTGAGATTGACAATGATAATGTAATTGTATTAACTTCTCCAAACGGATCTTTTTCATACAAAATATTTGCAATTCTAATATCAAGTCCTGGATAATTTATCTCTTTTTGTTTAAGAGCTTCTTCTCGATATACTGGAAGTTCAGTATTGGATAGAATTTTCACCTTAATTTCATCCCCAGGAGCAATAAGCACGTTTTTACCTTTTCTATACAATGACATCCCAAGTCCAATTGTTCCACCGATTGCAGCACCACCAGCAACAGTGTAGCCTTGTGAAGCTATAGCAGCTTCTAAACCAAGTGCTTGAATTGCAAAAATTCCACCGGCAACTCCACCAACCGCCGTATATCCTACATCAGTTGCAATAATTTTTGTTGCAGCTTTTAAAGGATGAAGTTTTGTAGACATTTTCCCTTCTATAGGAATTTCACGTCCATCAGGAGTGACAAGATAATCAAAACTCAAACTCAAATGTCCATCTCGACCAAGCCTTTTTGCTTCGCTGGTTTGCGTTATCGTTCCGTGTGCTACTGTGCCTTTAGGAATTATAACCCCTTTATCTCCCATAACATCACTTGTAACTTCTGCAAAAAATTCATCGCCTTCAAGCGAAAAACTTCCGTCAAGAACTTGTGAAACAGTCATTTCTATAACATCTTTTTTATCAAGTGTATCTTTTTTATCCGTAAATAATTCTTTATCCAATTGAGAATACTGGTCATCAAATTCTGCATGACCTTGAAATGGAATTTCTGCAATTGCCGTATTCATAGCAAGTACACTTGATAATAATAATCCTGCTAACCTCTTCCTCATAACTCAATTATACTATGTTTTTTGAAAAATTCAAAATATTTTATATTAATAAAAAAAAGCATGTATTTGTTTTTAATTTTGTTTACCAAGCAAACTATTATAAATATCAATTGTTGCAGTGCAAATCCTTAGCTCTCTATCGACAAGGCTTTTTATTGTATTTTTATAGCATAATAACAATGCGCAATCCAATCCATTTTCTAAAGCTTTTTTTATTGGTTCATAAATTTCACGAGGACGTGTCCTTGTTTCAATTTTATCTGCAAGAAAAATTATTTTTTCAAAAGTTGTCATGTTAACTTTACCAATTGTATGCCAACGAATTGCAGACAAAATTTCTTCATCTTTTATACCAAACTCTTGTTTTGCAACATAAGCTCCAACCGGTGCATGATGTGTTTTGGGGCTACACAATTCGCCTTCTTCAAGATGAATTTTTGTATTAATAATTTCCGTTGTTTTATCTTTTGCCAAGTGTTTTGCGCAATCATGAATCAAGCCTGTTAAATAAGCTTTTTCTTCATCACAGCCAAATTTTTTAGCAAGCTCTCTTGCGCATTCCGCTGTTCCCAAGGAATGTTCATATCTTTCTTCTGACAAATTTGCTTTTAACCAATTATTAATATATTCATACGTACAAATCATTTTTATCTATATAATCCTTAACTTCTTTTATGTTATCGTTTTTATTTTTTCTTATTTCAGTGGATGACACATCTAAAAATTCCATCGGTGCCATCTCATAATCCCAACCGGATTTGTCACTCAATTCAACCCCACGAGGAAAAACTATAAAATGAACCAAGTTCTTCAATTCATCGGCTTTATACCAACTATTTATTTTTTCAAAAGCATCTGTTCCAATCAAAAAATTTAATTTTCCGTTTATATTATACTGTTCTCTTATTTTTTTTACTGTTATTAAAGAATATGAATTAGCATCACATTTGTATTCAATATCTGAAATCTCAAATTTAGGATTTTTTGATATTGCAAGTTCTACCATTCTGTATCTGTGTTCTGCCAGATTTGCGCTAATTTCCTTGTGTGGCGGAATATAAGCCGGAATAAATATTATTTTATCAAAACCATAATTTTGCAAAGCAAAATCTGCCATCCTTAGATGTGCTTCATGTATCGGATTAAATGTTCCCGGAAAAATACAAATTGCCATACAAAACCTTTCTTACTATAATTTTACATCAAGAATGATTGTTATGATAGTTAAAAATAAATAGGCATTCATATAAAATACGAATGCCTATAACTTATAAAATATTAATTAAAGCAACTATTTTTCACTAATCATTAACTTAATCGCTTCTACTGCTGTCTTAATTGCACTTTCTGTATCATGAGCAACAGGATTTTCCAAACCTCGTTTTTCTCTTTCTTGATTAGCTACTACCAAGAATATTGAGCCGACTTTAACTCTCAAAAAGCTTGCAACAGTAAACAATGCAGCTGATTCCATTTCAGAAGCCAAGCAACCAAGTCGTAACCAAGCATTCCATTTGTTCATCAATTCATAATTAACCGGCATAATGTCCGGACTATGTTGACCGTAGAATGAATCTTTACATTCAACAACACCAACATGATATGTTTGGTTTAAATTTTTTGCGGCATTAATTAATGAAGTTACGATATCATAATTTGCTACTGCCGGAAATTCAATTGGTGCATATTCTTTAGAAGTACCTTCCATTCTTATTGCGCCTGTTGCTATTACTAAATCGCCACTTTTAACATCTAAATCCATTCCGCCACAAGTACCAACTCTGATAAACTTTTTTCCACCAACTTTTACAAGCTCTTCTAACGCTATTGCAGCTGACGGACCGCCAATACCTGTAGAAGTTACACTGACCTTAACTCCATTTAAGTAACCTGTGTAAGTTGTAAATTCTCTTCTATCAGCAACCAATTTAGCATCATCAAAATATTTTGCAATTTTTTCACATCTCTTTGGATCTCCCGGAAGAATAACGTATTCTCCGATATCTCCTTCTTTTAATCCTATGTGATACTGTGTTCCATCTGTTGAATATTTCATATAAATCTCCTTTAAGAAAAAACATTTTAACAATAATCGCTGTGAGTGTCAAGATATAATTTAAACTAAACCCTAAAACAGACATCTTTTACATCGTCGTATTTTAGGGTTCAATTCAATTAAAAATCTTATTTTAGTTATATTAATTTTCTACGTATTCTCTTAATCGTTTACTACGATTTGGATGACGTAATTTTCTTAAAGCCTTAGCTTCAATCTGTCTGATACGTTCACGAGTTACACCAAACAATTGACCAACTTCTTCCAATGTTCTTTGGCGACCATCATCCATACCGAAACGTAATCTCAATACATCTCTTTCTCTTGGAGATAATGTACAAAGAACTTCAGCTAAGTCTTCTCTTAGTAATTCAGAAGCAACAGTCTTAATTGGAGCATCTGCTTCTTTATCTTCAATAAAATCACCTAATCTTGAATCTTCTTCTTTACCGATTGGTGTTTCTAAAGATAGAGGTTCTTGAGCGATTTTAACAATTTCTCTCAATTTAGAAATTGAAACACCCATTTCTGAAGCTAATTCTTCCTCAGTTGGTTTTCTAGAAAGTTCTTGAGCCAATCTTCTTGTAACTTTTTTCAATTTATTGATTGTTTCAACCATGTGAACAGGAATACGAATTGTTCTTGCTTGATCGGCAATTGCTCTTGTAATTGCTTGTCTAATCCACCAAGTTGCATAAGTTGAGAACTTAAAACCTCTTTCGTGGTCGAATTTTTCAGCGGCTCTGATTAAACCTAAGTTACCTTCTTGAATAAGATCTAAGAAAAGCATGCCACGACCTACATATTTTTTAGCAATACTTACAACTAATCTTAAGTTTGCTTGAACCAATTTTCTTTTAGCGATAGCTCCAGGAGTACCACCTTGTATAATTTTTCTTGCTAATTCAATTTCTTCACTTGTAGATAAAAGTTTGATTCTACCAATTTCTCTTAAATACAATCTTACAGGGTCTTCTACTGCAACTCCTTTTGGAGCTTCTGTTTCCAAATCTGATTCTCTAGCATGATCAGAAGAATCCATCATGTAAAAATCATCACTTTTAATACCGCCCAATTTAGAAGAAGTAATAATATCTTCAATATTATCAGTTCCTAAATCAGTTTCGATATAATCAACTGATTCATCTTTTTCAGCATCATAATCTAACAAATCCATATTTTCGTCTTCTACGCTTACTACTGATGAATGTGAATTTCTTTTTTGGGTCATTATTTATCTCCAGTCCTTAATTTTATTTTATCTCTAAGTTGCATTTGAGCCTTTAACGCTTCAATTTCGTCGTCATTTACCTGTTTATATTGTTGGCGTATTTTTTCGGCTTCTTTATCTTGATAACATCTTTTTAATCTTACAACATTTTCTCTAACTGCCCTTTCAAACTCTGCCGGCTCCAGACCATTAAACGCTTCGGAGAGTCCTACAATATCTGTTAGTATTTGGGTCAAGTTATCATCCTCAATGAATTCTGTATACAAATGTTTAGTCAATTCCTTAACATTATTTATTGTACACGATAATTTGTCAATTGTATCTTTTACAATTATTAACTTTTCATCTTGGATAATATTTTCAGGTAACAATTCTTTTAGTTGTTGAAAACTTAAAGCATTGTCATTTGCTAAAAAACAACTCAACAAATTTTTTTGCGCTTTTATCTCAAATTGTGAAGAATTTGTTACAACTTTTTTATTTAATTGTAATCTACCTTCTCTCTCAAACTCTCTTTCACTCTTGCTAAGTTCCTTTAATATTGCGTTTTCATCAATGCTAAGAACTTCTGATACCATCTTAACATATTCTGTTTGAATAATCTTATTGTGAACATCTTTCAAAATTTCTAATATTTGTTCTACAAGCATGGCTTTTTCTTGCGGTGTTTTTGCAGAATTTTTGTTTTGCAAAATATTATTTAATAAAAAATCAATCAAAAGCGGAGCATTATTAATATATTCTTTAAAAACATCACCGCCCATTGTTCTTATAAATTCATCCGGATCTTTTCCTTGAGGTGGAGATACTACACGAATTTCACAAGCATACTTGTTATCAACCCCAGAAGATATATGACTTTCGTCAAATTGTTTAACTTCACCCAACGCAGAAAGAGTTTCTTTAATAACAGAACTTCCACGCTTTGTTGCATTTATACCGGCTTTATCAGTATCAAAAGATAAAAATATTCGTCTTGATTTTGTATATCTGGAAAGGAGTCTTACGTGGTCGTGAGTTAACGCTGTTCCACAAGAAGCCACTGCATTTTCTACCCCATGCGCTTGAGCTGATATTACGTCAAAATATCCTTCCATAACAAGCACGCCATCATTTTCTTTTATAGATTGTTGTGCTGTATAGAGCCCAAACAACAATTTACTCTTATTATATATTAGAGAGTCGGATGAGTTTAAGTATTTTGGATTTTGTCCTTCATCCACAGCACGAGCTCCAAAAGCCACGTATTCGCCGTTCTCATTTTGAATAGGAATAATTATTCTATTTCTAAATCTATCAATCCAACCACCGGAATTCGATTTTAGAATTAATCCTGCTTTTTCTAAAATCTCATCTTTAAATTCTTTTTTTAATTCTTTATAAAGTGTATCGTATTTATTTGGAGCCCAACCTAGCGTGAATCTATCAATAACAGAATCATCAACACTTCTAGCTCTAAGTGCAGTCATCGCTTTTCCGGAATCTTCTGCACTTCTCAATTGTTGATGATAAAACTTCGCAGCTTTTTCGCATGCCTTAATCATTTCTTTTTTCTGATTTTTAGTATCAGAAGAAGCATGATATTTAGTAGGTAATTCTATTCCGTATTTTTCTGCAAGTTCTAAAATTACGTCTTTGTATTCTCTGTTTTGAATTTTTACAAGAAAATGTAAAGCATCTCCACCTGCACCACAAGAAAAGCATTTAAATATACCTTTTGAAGGGCTAACAGACATAGAAGGTTTTTTGTCATTATGAAAAGGACAGATTCCCCAATAATTGGCTCCGCTCTTTTTTAAAACAACATATTGTGAAATTACATCTACTATATCCAGCCGGTCTTTAATTTGCGAAATAACATCTTCGAATGTGTTTACCATAATAATATTCTAGCACAAAAAGAAAGAATAATTGTTGAGGTCGAAACCCCTAGTGTCATTCTAGCATCCAGTATGTCAGGCAATGCCTGACATACTATTGTCATTTTTTGTCAATTGTTAAGCAAAAAATAAAATTGTTACAATTGGCGCAAACGTAGTAGTAGTAGTAGTAGTAGTAGTAGTAGAGATTAGCGCAAAATTACAAAATCGTCCTAAAGTTTTTCAAAAATATGCCGTTATATATAACACAATAAGATGGAAGTACGTAAAATTTTAAGGAGCAAAACATGACAGAGATTAACCCAATATTGAAAAACACTTCTGCTTACAAAATTGCAGAAAATTTGGACAAACAAGATGGCAATTCTGATGGAAAAATTAACAAATCCATATGGAATGAATTTATAAAAGACAAAGGTGGTAAAGAAGTACAAGAATTTATCAGTGTTGAAGATGCTATGAAATCAATTACAGCTTATGCTGTTCGTACTGCAAAAACTGCACAAACTACTGCTAATGATTTGGGTGAAAAATGGTTAAAAGCAACTCCTGAAACAAAACCGGATACTACAGGTACTACAGAAAATACAGATAGTACTGAAAATACAGACAGCGCAGGTGATGTTCAAAAAGGCGAACAAACTGATGCAGCACAAAACACTAAAAGAAGTGGTTCAGCAGAAAAACCCGAAGCAACGAATAATACCGGAGATGATAATGCTGCAAAAGTAGCGGCTGCAAAAGCACAAGGTTTAAGAGCTACTTATAATCCAAAGTTTTATTATAGCGAAACAGAGAAAGAACATTACAAATGGAATCCGAAGTCTAAAACATTTATAAAACATCCAAACATTGCATATTTTAATAAAGACCAAAGTTATGTAAAAAAATTTAAAAACAAAGATGGTTCATCAAATGTAATCAATTATTCTGCAGATGGATATCCAACCAGAATGCAAGCTAGAAATTGGAAAAATCAAGCTTATCTAAACAAAAATTTTGCAGCCAAAAAACTTGACTTACAACCGACTTATGCAACAAAAACAGAAGGTATTTATTGCGATAAAGCCAAAATGCATTACAAATGGAATGAAAAGACACACGCTTTTGATTTGTTGGATACAAATACAAGATTCGTGACAAAAAATGGTCAAAATTATGGAAAAGATACAAAAGGTACTATTACAGATTATCCTAATGGTACAAGAAAAGAAGTTGTAAAAGATGGTAATGGTATTGAAGAAAGAATCTATAATGCTAAAGGAAAATTGCAAACAAAAATAAATAAAGATAAAAAAGGTAAGTTGATTATTAGATATGATCATTCATACGATAATAATGGAAATCGTATAAAATGTATAGGGAAAGATAGTGCCGGAAAAATAAAAGAAACGTATTATTATAAATATCAAAATGGAAAGTTGGCAAAAACGGAAACTACAAACTACGAAAATGGAAAGAAAACGTCAGTATACCATACAGATGCCAATGAAAATATAATTTATAAAGAAGCTTATAAAAATGGTGTTAAAACTGATTCTTGGAATTATAAATACGATAACGGAAAGGAGATTGGTGGTACAAGACAGTGCTTTAACGAAGATGGTACAATAGGTGAAATTATTGATTATGAATTGGATGACAATGGTAATGAAACAAAAACAGTGCATAAAGATGCTTCCGGTAATGTAAAAAGTACAGTTTATTGGACAGTAAGAGCTGATGGCAAAGATACGGCTAAAAAAACAACTGACGCAAGTGGAAAAACTACCGAAACAAGAGAATATAAATATGATGCCAATGGTAATGAAATAAAACAAATTCGAAAAGGTCCGGATGGAAAAATAACTGATGTTTGGGAAACTAAATATAATACTGATGGCAGCATAAAAGAAGAAATCCACAAAGATGGTAAAGGCAATGTGATAAAAGATTAAACATCATATTTTTGGGTGCACATAATTGTGCACCCATTTATTCTTACTTATACCTAGCCGCTTCTCTACCCGTCATTGCGAGCGTTTTTCACTTCACTTTCAAATGTGTAGTGTAACCTACAAGCCAGTAAGTGTAATGTAAAACGAAGCAATCCAGTCGCCAGGCTGGTAGGATGACATTAAATAAAAAAAAACAATCAAATGCTAAAGTAATGGATTGCCACGAAAATTCTCTAAATTCTAATCAAAACTACAAGCCCAAAATTATAATTTTCTCGCAATGACGTGGCACTACAATAGACAAAAATTGTAAGTCAGGCACTGTCTAACAATAACAATAAAAATTTGTATTGTTTTGCAATGTTTTAAACAAAAAAAGTCAGGTAGTATGAGAAAAGTGGAAGCAGTTCCCACACTACATATTTGTTCTTTTTTTCAAAAAGCTGGATTTCTCGGGCTTAATCAGCCCTCAAAATGACGCAGGACTTGTTAGCTTGGCGCTTTCGTCATTCTGAGCCCGATTAGGGCGAAGAATCCAGCTTGTGATTAACTATTTTCAGTGCTATTTTTTTATATTT
>CAKVIN010000028.1 GCA_934754425.1 uncultured Candidatus Melainabacteria bacterium
GGTCGCCTTCTAAATCATGACTACAAAATCATATTAAAATTACTAACTCCGCCTCAAAGTGAAATCTACTAAACAAAAAAAAGCAAAAAGACTTATCACACATGGTCGCCTTCTAAATCATGACTACAAAATCATATTAAAATTACTAACTCCGCCTCAAAGTGAAATCTACTAAACAAAGTAATCAAGGCCAAGTCTACATGCGTAGCACTCTACCTCACCCTAACCCTCTCCTGCTAGGCATTACTGTCCCAGATAATTTTAATAAAATAAAAATAGTTATTTATAGGCTGGATTTCTCGTTTTGCAATACACTTTTAAGCTTGTTGTTAAGATTACCAGTTGATAAGTGAAGTGAAAAATCGCACCTCAAAATGACGCCAGTTTTACGCCAAGTCATCCTGAGCGCGATTAGCGTGAAGGATCCAGCCGTTTAACAACTTTTATTTTTAGTCTATACAATGTAATTTTTATAAAAATTACTCATTTTGACAATATTCTAGCAAGTTTTGTAAAATTTATCTCGGACAGTAGTGCCTGCTAGAAGAGAGAATGCGCCAAGCTTGTAGTTGTAACTTTCAACGATTTTAAAACAACTTTCCACTTTCAATTTTCAATTTTCCACTTTTGAAAGCCGACAGTTGTATCTACGTGCGTAGCACAAAAAAAAAGAGCCTAATCGGCTCTTGGAATTAAGAATAGCTGGAAGTATGAAAAAGATTTAATAATTATATTTAACTCCGATTAGGGTTGTAATACTATTCGACAAGTCGGCTATTTAATTATGTACATAGAAAATATTAATTTTTATTAAATAAACTTATCGATTAACATAAAATGCATATTCCCCTTCAATTTATCAAAGCCCCTTTACGTAAAAATTGGCTTGTACTATAATTTTAATTAAGGGAGAAAAGTATGAAAGAACAAAAAATAGCAGTTATAGGCATGGGGATGTGGGGCAAAAATATTGTCCGCAATTTTTACAACCTTAATGCTCTTGAAATGGTTTGTGATTTAGATGATGAATCGCTTAAATCTGTTCAGGAACAATTTCCTGGAGTGAAAGTAACCAAAGATTTTAATGACATTATTAATAATAAAGAAATTACCGGAGTTGCAGTTGTGACTCCTAGCCACACACACTTCAAGATAGTTAAAGCAATGCTTGAAGCCGGTAAAAATGTTTATGTAGAAAAACCGATTTCTACAGTAGCTGAAGAAGCTAAAGTTTTAACTGAACTTGCTGAAGAAAAAGGGCTTGTCTTAATGGTAGACCACCTTCTTCTTTATCATCCTGCAGTAAACAGACTTAAAATGCTTATTGAAGATGGAGTTTTGGGCGAACTTGTTTACGCACAAAGCGACAGACTTAATGTAAATTATCATAAAAACGATAGAAGTGTTATGTGGGATTTAGCTCCGCACGATGTTTCAATGATTGCTTACGTTACAGGCAAAAGCCCTGTTAAAGTTATTTCTGCAATAGGTTGTTCTTCTGATAGAAATAATATTATGGATATCACACACATTGGTGTTGAATTTGAAGGTGGAATGATTGCTCATATTTCAGACAGTTGGATTACCCCTCAAAAACATGTAACTCTTCTTGTTAGAGGAACAAAAGCTACTGCTATATTTGATGACACAGCACCAACTGATAAGTTAAAAGTTTATGATAATTTTAAGCCTGCAAATACACAAAACTTTGCACTTGATTATCTTGAAATTGAACCTTTAAAATTAGCTTGTCAACACTTCGTAAATTGTTGTGCATCCGGTCAAAAGGCTCGTTCTGACGGTGCTAACGGATATGCGGTTGTAAGCGTTCTTGAAGAAGCTGAAAAAATAATGCTAGGTTCAAAAGTAGAAGATCTTAACAAGAAAGATTTTGCACTTTCAAGAATGAAAGTTTAGGAAGGATTTTTAATGGCAAATTTCATATCAATTTTTAGAATTTTCGTAATGTTTGTAGCTGTATATTTAATATACGCATTCCAAGGTAATACCGTTGCATACATTTGGGCTTTAATTTTAACAATACTTGCTTTTGCTTTAGACGGAGTCGATGGTTATATAGCAAGAAAATTTAACGAAGTATCTAAATTCGGTGCATTGCTTGACATTAT
Source organism: uncultured Candidatus Melainabacteria bacterium (assembly GCA_934754425.1). Classification (GTDB taxonomy): domain Bacteria; phylum Cyanobacteriota; class Vampirovibrionia; order Gastranaerophilales; family Gastranaerophilaceae; genus CAG-196. The sequence goes on from CAKVIN010000028.1 coordinate 2,130, forward strand.
GGGCGACAGAATTGTAGAAAATACTTATTGGATTCTGTTTGCGGTTATGGGATGGTTAAGTATTTTGTTCCCGCTTATTGCAATCACAAGAGGATTTATTACGGACACAATCAGAAGTGCAGCTATGGAGCATGGTTTAACACCTTTTGGAATGCAAGTTAATCCGATTTGCAAATTTATAACTGGCTCAAAATTTATGAGAATAAGCTATGCTGTAGCAAAGGTTTTAGCATTCATTCTTATTGTAGCTGCAAAGATACCAACTTGCCCTCACCAAGAACTTATTTGGACTATAGGCTTTTGGGCAGCAGTATTTGCAATCGTATTTTGCATTGTAAGAGGTTTGCCGGTTGTAATCGAAGCTAAATATTTGTTTGAAGACAAAAAAGAGTCATAGCGTTTAGAGGCGAAGAAGCTCAGCCGGTTAAAAAAAAGGATTTATCACATGGCTAAAATAAACATAGTTTTATACGAACCAGAAATTCCACAAAACACAGGAAATATTGCAAGACTTTGCGCTTGTACCGGTGCTTCGCTTTATCTGGTTGGCAAACTAGGTTTTGCGCTTACGGATAAATATACCAAAAGAGCCGGCATGGATTATTGGTCAAGTGTCGATTTACACAGAATCGAATCTATGGAAGAATTATATAAAGAATTTCCAGATGGTAGATTCTTTTATTTGACAACAAAATCAAAACGAAAATATACCGATTATGAATTTAAAGACGGTGATTTTATAGTTTTTGGTCCGGAATCAAGAGGACTTCCGCAAGAATACGTAACACAAGAAAGTGCGATTACTATTCCGATGAAAGAAGGACAAAGAAGCTTAAACCTTTCTAATTCTGTTGCTATTGTAACGTACGAAATCATCCGACAAATAGGAATGTAATGCAAGAATATCAAATGCCAACAAGAGAACAAAATTCTAACAAAGGAACTTTCGGTAAAGTTCTTAATTTTGCCGGCTCAAAAAATTATATTGGTGCCGCATATTTATCAACTGTTTCTATTCTTAAAACCGGTGCGGGATTTGCAGCATTAGCCAGCGAAAAAGAAATTATCCGCTCCGTTTCTACTCTTTTACCTGAAGCGGTTTATCTTTCAAGAAATGAAGGATTAAGAAACATTAAGCAATACTCAACAATTTTAATAGGTTGCGGATTAGGTTTGCAACCAACATCTATAGCGCTTTTTAAACAAGTTATTAAACAGCTGCAAAAAGAAAATACACCAATTGTAATTGATGCAGATGGTTTAAATATATTAGCAAAAACAGATATTAAATTACCGCAAAATTTAATCATTACTCCACATCCTTTAGAAGCAGCAAGACTTTTAAGATGTGAACTAGAAGATATACTTTCTGATTTAGAAGGTGCGGCTAAGAAATTATCAAAAAAATATGATTGCGTTGCGGTTTTAAAAACGCACAGAACAATTATTTGTGAAGGAGAAAAAATCTTCGTAAACCAACATGGAAATTCTGCGCTCGCAAAAGCCGGTTCCGGGGATGTTTTAGCAGGAATAATTGCAGGACTTCTCGCTCAAAAAATGGATTTGTTTGAAGCCGCTAAGCTAGGAGTATATTTGCACTCCAGAACAGGAGAAATCGCTTCTGAAGAATTAAGTGAATATTCTGTTCTCGCCTCTGATTTACCAAAATTTTTGCATAAGGCAATAAAAGAAATTATATAATATTTACTTCTATTGATTGCAAAAATCTATTTGTGATAAACTAAACATATAGATTTTAAAAGAAATAAGAGGGAATATTATGTTAGACATCAAATTGATTAGAGAAAATCCTGAAAAGATTAATGAACTTTTGAAAAGAAGAAATCCTGAATTATCAATTGATACAATCATTGCAATTGATGCAGACAGAAGAAAAGTTCAAGCTCAGGCTGATGAACTCAGAGCAAAAAGAAAATCTGAATCACAAAAAATTGGTATGATGAAAAAGAATGGCGAAAATACAGATGCTATTCAAGAAGAGGTACGTAAATTAGGTGACGAAGTAAAAGTATTAGAAGAAAAACAAGTTGAACTTGATTCAATTCAAAGAGATATGCTACTTAGAACTCCTAATACTCCGGATGAATCAACACCAATTGGTGAATCTGAGGATGATAATGTTCCTGTTAAATTTTGGGGCGAACCTACAAAATTTAATTTTGAACCAAAAGCTCACTGGGATATTTGCGAAGAAAAAAATCTTGTTGATTTTGAACGTGGGGTAAAAATTTCTCAATCAAGATTTACATTATATAGAGGCAAGGGTGCAAGATTAGAACGTGCAATTATCCAATTTTTCTTAGATTTGCATACAGAAGAACACGGATACGAAGAAATCCTACCTCCATTTATGGCAAATGCTGCAACTATGACAGGTACAGGTCAATTACCTAAGTTTGCAGAAGATATGTACAAATGTGTAGACGAAGATTTGTACTTAATTCCAACTGCAGAAGTTCCTGTTACAAATATATATTCCGGCGAAATTCTAAGCGAAGAAGATTTGCCAAAATATATGACAGCATACACACCTTGCTTTAGACGTGAAGCAGGTTCTGCGGGTAAAGATACAAGAGGTTTAATAAGAGTTCACCAATTCAATAAAGTTGAAATGGTAAAATTAACAACTCCGGAATCAAGTCCGGAAGAACACGAAAAATTAACTCGTGACGCAGAAATTTGTTTAGAAAAATTAGGTTTGCCATACAGAAGAGTAGCTCTTTGCTCTGCTGATATCGGATTTAGTGCAAATAAATGTTTTGATTTAGAAGTTTGGTTGCCTTCTTATAATACTTACAAAGAAATTTCAAGCTGTTCAAATTACGGAGATTTCCAAGCAAGAAGAAGCAATACAAGATACAGAACAAAAGACGGACAAATTAGATTTGTTCATACAATCAACGGTTCCGGTTTGGCAGTTGGCAGAACATTTGCTGCGATTGTAGAAAACTTCCAACAAGAAGACGGAACAATTATTATTCCGGAAGTTCTTAGAAAATACACCGGATTTGATAGAATTTAGTAAATATAATTATTGATTTCATAAAATGCTCACTTTGAAAAAAGTGAGCATTTTGACTAAGTATTAGTAATATAATAAAATAAACCTATGAGTAGATTATCGGAAAGAATAAATTCCGAATACTTCAATGAAATAAAAAGGTTCAAAGAACAGATTGGTTTTATTAATGAATAATTTTGGACTACCGGAAAGAACAATACAGGAATTGTTGAGTTATTTTAAAACAAAACCTAATATAGAGAAAGTTTACATATTCGGTTCTCGAGCCAAAGGAACTTACCATAACGGTTCTGATATTGATTTTGCAATCTGGTTCAAGGATGAAAATACAACATCAACTAGAATTGCCGGAGAACTTGATGATTTACCAACACCTTATAAGTTTGATGTGATTAATTACAAAACATTAACACACGAAGGTATGAAAAACAGCATTGATAAAGATGGAAAATTGTTTTACCAAAGATAAATATCTTATCCTCTTATTGTACTTCTTTCTAGAGCTCTAACAAATTTTGTAGGTAAATTTTCCTTCGGATTAATTGAGCCGACTAAAATAGTTTTACATCCAAGAAGTTTACCAGCAAGAATATCTGTCAAGGGTCTATCACCTATCATCACAGCTTCTTTAGGTGAAATTCCAACAGAATCTAAATAAGAACGCATAACTTTCGGATTCGGTTTATCAGCTCTACCAATAACTCTACAAGGAGCAATTTTTGAAGCATTTTCGATATACTTGTCATTCTTATTATTAGAAATTATTGCAACCTCAAAATCTTTGATAAAAGTATTAAACCACTCAACAGTTTCTGGTAAAAACTCAGACGATTTAGAAACCATTACTGTACTATCTAAATCAAACATCAAGCATTTTACACCCTGTTTTTTTAGTTCTGAAAACTCAATTTCATAAATATTTTTCAAATTATAATCCGGTTTTAAAAACATTTTTTCACCTTTATATTATAAATTCTTTATTCCTATAGTTCTTGCTAATGCGTAATTATGTTCTTTTGGCGCTTTTACCAATTTGATAAACAAATCATCATTTGTATTTGCAAGCTCTAATTCTTCACCCTTCAAACTTCTTATATCCGTTACTTGCGTAATAAATTTTTCTGAAGGAGTAATAATTTCTATATCTTCATTCTTGTTGAATTTATTCTTAATTTTAATTCTGAACCATTCTCCGCTTTCATTATTCAAGCTACCGTCAGCATTATACTTGCCTTCTCTAAATTCACACAAGAAATCAGCTCCGGCTAATCCTTTAGAAATGTCATGGCTATAACCATCCTTTGGATAACCTTCTCCGAGATAAAATCCTGTTGTATAACCTCTATTACCCACTTTTAAAAGTTCATCATAATACGGCTGCATATCGGCATCAGGATTTTCGATAACAGCATCAATTGCTTCTCGATACGCTTTTGCCGTTGCAGAAACATAATAAAGACTCTTTGTTCTGCCTTCTACCTTAAACGAATCTATTCCGGCATCAATCATTTCTTTTAAATGTTTTACAAGACACAAGTCTTTTGTACTTAAAATATGTGTTCCCTTTTCATTTTCTTCTATTTCATAATATTGCCCCGGACGAGTTTCTTCAACTAACTTATAACTCCATCTACAAGGCTGAGAACAATTACCGGAATTAGCTTTTCTTTCTCCGTTAGTCATATAATCACTTAGTAAACATCTGCCGGAAAAAGATACACATTGCGCACCATGAATAAAACATTCCAATTCCATATCCGGAACTTGTCGTTTAATTTCTGCGACATCCTTGATAGGAAGCTCTCTCGCTAGAATTGCACGAGTTGCACCCATATCCTGCCAAAATTTAACAGCTTCATAATTCAAAATATTTGCTTGTGTACTTACATGAATATCTGTTTTTGGCATGTATCTTTTTGCAAGTCGCATAATTCCCGGATCACTAATAATTAGAGCATCAGGATTTGACTCTGCAATTCTATCCATACAACTCTCAAGCAACTTTATATCACTATTGAAGCCAAAAATATTGAGCGTTAAATAAGCTTTTGCACCAAGTTCACGAGCCGTATCAATTGCAAACTTTAAATTCTCTAAAGTTATAAGTTCGCCCTTACGCATTGCTCTTAAACTAAAATCAACAACTCCCAAATATACTGCATCAGCACCATATTTAATTGCATATTTTAATTTTTCTATATTGCCTGCCGGCATTAAAAGTTCTGGTTTAATCATACGTTTATTTTATCACAAAAATACTTAAATAATAAAACTGACTTATTAAACTCCTGAACCTTTTACCTCAATTTTTTTCAGACGTTGTTCAATTCTTCTGTACCATTTCAATTTTCTTTGAAACAACGTATCATAACCTTTTAATTGACCTTTAGAAATTTCATAAAACTGTTTGTCACAAAGAGTTTCAAGTTTATGTGACAAAAATTCTGTATATTGTTTTCTATCAGGTCTATCATCGTCCAACTCAATCGGATCACCAAATTCTACAAGAACTTCCGGTCTGTTATCACGCAAAAACATATAATTTACAGCAACAGGCATTAAGTATATTTTGCCATACTTTCTTGTTGCTTTTTCTGCTATATAAGTAAGTCCTGATTGAAATTCTATCGGTCTAAAGTTTGGTGGCTTAATAATTCCTTGAGGGAATATATATAATATGTTATTCCTATCACCTAATGCTTCTACAGAATACTTAAGCGCTTGCATGGATGCTTGAGGTGATTTTTTGTTTACATTATAAGCACCGCCACGTCTGAGAAGTGGAAAACGATTTAATTCTTCTACCATTAAACGAATTTCTTTTTTGAAAATTCTATTACAAATATTGTAACCTACAATTCCGTCCCACCAATTGCTGTGAGGCGCAAACAAAATGATAGGCGCATCCATATCTCTGTTATAGAATTTTTCATAACCCTTATAACGAAAGGCATAGAAACGATTCTCTAACATCCCGTAAAAAAACCTATCTGCAACCCACAACCAGAATGGAGAAGTTTGTGCCGGACGAAACTTTTCATCTATATTCCTTAGTTTTGTCGGCGGAACTTCCGAATATAAATCCTCTAAATTTATCATATATCTATCATACACATTACAAACAAATTTGTGAACACTCCAAATGGATAATTTAAAATTGCGTAACAATTCTTTACAAACTACGCAATTATATTCACTAAAAAAACTTTATATAAATAGTGTAGTAAATTTATCAAAGGTGTAATTATGACAATAAATTACGGTGGCGGTGTTCCAAATTTCTCCGGCGGCTTCAATGGTTATAACGGGATGGGAATGATGGGCATGAATAGTAGTATGATGGGAGTTGGTAACTCTTTTCAATATTTTGAATCAAAATATGGATGCGAAGATTGTTTTAGAAAAGCTCCATACCCTCGTGAATTTCCAAAACCTTTTACCCCTATACCTGAAAATTCACTCAGACCTTCTCTCTGGCAAAGATTTTTACACAATGTATTTGGCGGATAATTAACAATACAAAAAACTACTTAGCAAGTTTGAAAGAATTTATACTATTGCGTTTTTATGCTATTATTAAACCAAGAATTAAATATAGGAGTTTAAAATATGGCTAAAGATTGCAGTTTTGATGTTGTTTCAGAATTTGACAAGCAAGAACTTGTTAACGCAGTAGATCAAGTTAAGAGAGATTTAACATCACGCTTTGATTTAAAAAATTCAAATTCATCAATTGATTTGGAAGCTGACAAAGCAATCACAATCACTACTAACGATGAAATGAAATTAAGGAATATTTTTGAGATTCTACAATCAAAACTAATCAAACGTGGAATTAGCATAAAAATTCTTGATGCTCAAACTATAGAAAACGCTCTAGGCGGCAACGTAAGACAAGTTTTCAATTTAAGAAAAGGACTTACGCAAGATTTAGCAAAGAAAATTGTTGCAGATATAAAAGATTCAAAACTAAAAGTTCAAGCATCTATTCAGGGCGAACAAGTCAGAGTTTCAGGAAAAAGCAGAGATGATTTACAAACAGTAATTCAATTACTTCGTAAAAATGAAGAAAAATATGATGCTCCTTTACAATTTACTAATTACAGATAATTATTAACTTGGATTACTGAAGTATCCGTAATAATAATGCAACTCGTAATGACAAGTAAAGAATATAAGAGAATTAAAAATGCCAAATAATGAAAATACAATTGATAGAATCCAAGAGCTCATTGATAATGAGTCTGATAAACAGTTAAGTGACGAATTAAACACTTATCACTCGGCGGATTTGGCAGATATAATTCAACAACTTAAACCGGAAGAAAGACTAAAATGTTTTCCTCTAATAGAAGAAGAAAAAGCAGCAGACGTTATTGAGTATCTTCCGCCACAACTTCAAGTCGAAATTTTAGGTGAAATAGATACTGATTTAGCGTCTAGGTTGATTTCAAAACTTCCTCACGACGAGGCGGCAGACGTTTTAGGCGACATGGAAGAAGACGAATCTCAGGCATATTTAGATCAATTGCCTAAAAAATTCTCTTCTGAAGTTCGAGAATTGCTGACTTATAACGAAGATACCGCAGGTGGTATTATGACTCCTCTGGTTCTTACTGTTTATGACAATATGACAGTAAAAGAAGCTGTTGAAACAATTCGAATTAAAGCAGAAAAAGAGAACATGGAACTTTATTATGTTTATGTAGTTGATAAACATAATCACCTTGTAGGTGTTGTTTCTTTAAGAATACTTTTAACAACTCCGTTTCATCTTAATATTTCAGATATTATGTCAAGGGATTTAGTTAAAGTTCATGTTGATGATTATCAAGAACATATTGCAGATATTTTTATGAAATATCAATTCAATGCTCTGCCGGTCGTAGACTTGTATGACCACTTAAAAGGGATTGTCACATGGGACGATGTTCAAGATATTATTGAAGAAGAAACTACTGATGAAATTTATACATCATCCGGTATCGTTACAGATTTAGGTGATGATGACGATGATATTTTAACAGGAAGCCTAGCGCATTCTATCAAAGCACGTGTGCCTTGGTTATTTATTACTTTAATCGGAGAATTTATTGCAGTTACAGTAACTAATAAGTATGATAAATCTTTTACAGCGCTTCCGATTATAGCTGCGTTTATGCCACTTCTGGCAGGTTTGGGCGGAAATATCGGAACTCAAAGTATCACACTTATGGTTCGTGGTATGTCAACGGGACAAATCACTTTGAATTCCGGCTGGCATCAAATAATGAGAGAAACTATTACCGGATTAAGTATCGGTGCGATATTCGGCATTTTAGTAACTCTTGTAACTTGGGGATGGCAACATAATTTGGAATTAGGTTTGATTGTTGGTATTGCAATGTCGCTTAATATGACAATTGCTACAATGATTGGTACTTGTACTCCACTTATTTTGAAAAAAATGAATATTGATCCGGCAGTAGCTTCAGGGCCTGTAATTGCAACAACAATTGATGTTATTGGATTGGCTATTTATTTAACTTTAGTAACTTGGTATTTGATAAACGTATAATGGAAGAAAAAAGATATAATCAGTTTAGCAATTTTTTGAAAAAGAAATTTGGCGCAAAGGTTTATAAAATAACTCTTGATGCCGGTTTTTCCTGTCCTAATCGTGATGGGACTATTTCAAATTGCGGTTGCATTTTTTGTGATGATGGCGGAAGCTTTTCTCAAGCGCATTCTAATCTGTTAAGCATTGAAGAACAGGTAAAAATAGGAGCAGAAACTCTTAAAAACAGGTTTAAAGCTGAAAAATTTATGTCTTATTTCCAAGCTTTTTCTAACACTTATAAGCCTGTTAAAGAATTAGAAAAAATTTATACAGCTTCACTCAATCATCCTGATATCGTCGGACTTTCTATCGGAACACGTCCGGATTGCGTAGATGATGATAAATTGAAATTAATTTCAACTTTTGCACAGGATTATTATACGTGGATTGAATACGGCTTACAGACTGTCCATGATAAAACACTTTTAAAAATAAACCGTGGGCACGATTATAAATGTTTTTTAGAAGCTTATGAGAAAACCAGAAATTATAGCGGCATCAATATTTGCTTGCATATTATATTAAATCTTTTTGAAACGTATGATGAAATGATGCAAACTGCTCAAACTATTGCAAAATTGGAACCTGATGGAGTAAAAATCCATATGCTTTGTGCACTGGAAGGTACAAAAGTTGCTGAAATGTACAATAATGGCGAACTGACATTTATGACAGAAGATGAATATGTAAACACTGTTTGCGATTTTCTGGAATATTTACCGCCACAGACAACTATTCACAGACTAGCAGGAAATGGTTTAAGAACAGAACTTGTTGCTCCCAGATGGATTGGCAAAAAATTAGATTGTTTAAATAAAATTGACAGAGAATTTATAAAAAGAGATTCTCGACAAGGCTCTAAGTTCTTTTTGTAACATAAAAAGTTTTATAATTACACTTGTTTATGTTATTTTAGTAACAAGCAAATAAAATGAATACATGAGGTATAAAAGATGGAATACAAAGAAACTTTGAATTTGCCAAAGACAACTTTGGAAATGAGAGCAAATGCTACTAAAAAAGAACCTGAAACGCAAAAATTTTGGGAAGAAAATAAGATTTATGAAAAAAACATTGCGCAAAGAGATAAAGCAAACAAATTTATTTTGCACGATGGCCCTCCGTATTTGAGCTCAGAAAAAATTCACGTTGGTACAGCTTTAAACAAAATTCTTAAAGATATTTTAATAAAATATAAATCTATGTCAGGTTATTATGCACCTTATGTTCCAGGATATGACGGACACGGACTTCCTATTGAAAATAAAGTTGTTAAAAATATCAAAGGTGGAAGAAGCGCATTAACTCCTGCGGAACTTAGAGAAAAATGCAGAGAATTTGCTTGGAACAGTTTGAAAGGTCAAGAGTCAGAATTTAAACGCTTAGGTGTTTGGGGTGATTGGGAACATCCATATTTAACTATTAATCCGGAATTTGAAGCAGAACAAGTTCGAGTTTTTGGCGAAATGTTTAAAAAAGGTTACATTGAAAAAGGATTAAAACCTGTTTATTGGTGTGCTTCTTGTGAAACCGCTTTAGCAGAAGCTGAAGTTGAATACGCAGACCATACATCAACTTCTATCTATGTAAGATTTAAGTTTGATGATGAAGGTGTAAATAAGATTAAACAGTTGGTTGATTTGCCGAATGATAATGTTTATGCAGTAATTTGGACAACAACTCCTTGGACAATTCCATCAAACATGGCAATCAGTATGCACCCTAGATTTGAATACACTTTCTTTACATATAACAATGATGTTTATGTTGTTGCTCAAGAACTTCTTGGTCATTTCTTGGAAGGTGTTTCTTGGAAAGAAAAAGATATCAAGGTTATTGGTTCTGTTAAAGGTGCTGATTTAGAATTATTAAATACAAAACATCCATTGTATGATAGAAAATCACCTATTATTTTAGGCGAACACGTAACACTTGATGCCGGTACAGGTTCTGTTCACACAGCTCCAGGACATGGTCTTGAAGACTATGAAGTGGGTTGTAAATACGGTATTGAAGTATTTTCACCTCTAGATAGCAAAGGTATCTGGACAGAAATCGTTGGCGACAAGGATTTAGAAGGTATTCCTTACTATAAAGGCGGAAAAATCGTTATAGAAAAACTCCAAAATTGCGGTGCTTTGTTAGCGGCTGCTGATATTAACCACTCTTACCCTCATTGCTGGAGATGTAAAAATCCTGTAATTTACAGAGCAACTCCTCAGTGGTTCGTAAAAGTAGATAAATTCCGTGATGAAACTTTAGCTGCAATTAAGGATATCAAATGGATTCCGGCTAGCGGCGAAGCAAGAATTTCTAATATGGTTGCTAGTCGTACAGATTGGTGTATTTCTCGTCAAAGAGCTTGGGGTGTGCCAATTCCTGTATTCTATTGTGAAGATTGTGGAGAAGTTATTGTTACAGACGAAACAATAGAAAATGTAGCAAAAATGTTTGAAAAAGAAAGCTCTGATGCTTGGGTTAAACATACAGTTGAAGAATTATTGCCAGAAGGTTTTGTATGTCCTAAATGTGGCAAAACTCATTTCCGCAAAGAAAATGATATTATGGACGTTTGGTTTGATTCAGGTGTAACTTGGAAAGCTGTTGTTGAAAAACGCTCAGACGAATTAGGTCACACTCCTGTTGATATGTATTTGGAAGGTTCTGACCAACACAGAGGCTGGTTCCAATCTTCATTATTAACATCAATGGCAGTACAAGGAAAAGCTCCTTATAAATCAGTTCTTACACACGGTTTTGTATTCGGAGAAGACGGAAGAAAAATGTCTAAATCTTTAGGCAACTACATTAGACCGGATGATATCATTAAAAATTATGGTGCTGATATCTTAAGACTTTGGGCTGCATCAGTTGACTATAGAAACGATACAAAAATCGGCGACAATATTATTAAACAGCTTGCAGAAATTTTTAAGAAAACAAGAAACACAGCAAGATTCTTGTTGGGTAACATATTTGATTTCGACCCTGCAAAAGATTACGTTAAATATGAAGATTTAAAACCGATTGACAAATTTGCTTTGCATAAATTAAATAAGGTTGTAGAAGAAGTAACTGTTGCATTCGACAATTATGAATTCTACAAATACTTCCAATGCTTGCAAAATTTTGCTGCAGTAGATTTAAGCTCATTCTATCTTGATATCGTAAAAGACAGATTGTATACAGCAGGCAAAAAGTCACTTTCAAGAAGAGCTTGTCAAACAGTTCTTTATGAAACATTGCAAGTGTTAGTAAGAATTTTAACTCCGGTAATGCCTCACCAAGCAGAAGATATTTGGAGAAATACTCCGGAAATGCAACGTGGTGGATTAGAAAGCGTACTTCTTGCAGATTGGGTTAAAGTTAACAAAGAGTGGACAAATGCTCAATTAGAAGAAGACTTTACAAAAATCTTGAAAACAAGAGAAGTTGTAACAAGAGCGATAGAACCACTTAGAGCAGAAAAGAAAATCGGAAGCTCATTAGAAGTCGGTGTTTATGTTAAATCAGAAAACGCAAATGTTCTTAAGGCTAACGAAAAAGACCTTGCTGATATATTTATCACTTCTCAAGCTTATGTGGCAGATGTAGCTCCAGCAGATGTATTAAATGAATATACAGAAAATGGAATCACAGTTTGGGTAGTAAAAGCAGAAGGCGAAAAATGTGAACGCTGCTGGAAATACAGAAAACTAGGCGAACACGCAGGACACGAAACCATTTGTTCTGATTGTTATGAAGCAGTAACAGAAGGTTAATAAGATTTTTTATTAGAGAGCTTATTCGGTCGGGAACTTTATTCCCGACCTTTTTTTAATATTTGTTTAAAAGTTAACGTACTAACTAAAAATCAACTTCTCTCTCATCATTAATACAATTCATCGGTAATGTCTTAATATTAGGTAATATAACAACAACTTTTCTTAAAAATTGTTCAACATTGGGTGAAACATGCAAAATTTCTATTAATTCATCAATAGAGTTGAAACCGCCGATTTCATCACGTTTTGAGATAATTTTTTTAGCTAAAATAACACTAATCCCAGGTAAAGCTTTAATTTCTTCAAAAGTTGCTATATTTATATCAATTCTATAAATATCTTCTAATTCTTCTAATTTTTTTCTTTGCTTCTCTGCATATTTAATGCTTTAGTGCTAGCTGATTCAACAACCTTTAACATAATTATAAAAAAAATAAATATATATATAAAAAGTAATATGTGCCAAGAACATTATTTTATCTCATCATTTTTATCAATTCAGCACAAAAAATCAAACGCAGCCTTATCTTTGGAATAAGACTGCGTTTTTAAGTTATTATAATTTGTGTGCAAATATAAAACACACATTGCTATTATTATGACAAATAATTTTTATACTTATCTTGACCATAGGTATTACCTTTTAAAGACTCAGTCATACCTTGTAATCTATTAGCAGTTGCATCACTCATCCCATCACCAGCATAAGGATTGTCACCGATGTGATGAATGTCATTAAGCAATGCATCTGTTTTACCAAACGAAGTAGCACCACTACCACCATGATATCCTGAACCGAAATCTTTAAAAAGATCATCTACTGATTGACCATTTTTAAGTCTATTCCATATATCTTGTACTTTATCATCATCGAAACAAGCCACGTCATCGCCAAATCCGACATTTTTCATGTCATTATAAAATCTTTCGGCATCAAATCGACCATTTGAATCAGAATATCTTCCTGATGTATAATCATTGATGACTTTCTTTTGCTCATCTGTCAAATTCGTGTTGTAGTTTGGATTATATTCTTTGTTCTTATTATATCCATCTTTGTCATAACCGGCTTTGTTATAGCCCTCTCTATTATAGCCATTTTTATCATAGCCTTCTCTATTATAACCATCTCTGCCATAGCCTTTACTATCATAGCCGAATGCATCATAGCCATCTTTGTCGTAGCCTTCTAAATCAACTTTAAGTCCGGTTTCTTTATTTATACCATCACGATTAAAGCCGTTAGGATTATAACCTTCTCTATCATAACCCTCTTTATCACGACCATTAACATCGAAACCATCTTTATCATATTTATTTCCGGTATCACGGTGTATGCCGGTTCTACTAAAGCCATCCTTATTGTAGCCATCTTTGTCATAACCGTCTAAATCATATTTAGTACCAGTTTCTCTATGAGTACCATTGATATCAAATCCGGCTTTATTATATCCGCCTTGATCGGAACCACCATTATCATACCCTCTTGGATTTCCGTTTTTATCGTTTCCGTCTACATCAAAGCCATCTGAATCGTATTTTCCGCCATCTCTATAGTTTCCATTGCGGTCAAAGCCACGAGCATTATAGCCATCTTTGTCATAGCCGTCTTTATCATACTTTCCCTTTGTTTCCGCATTTATACCGTCACGATTAAAACCGTTTTTATCAAGACCATCTATATCATAGCCATCATTATCGTAGACTCTAGGATTTCCATTTTCATCGTAACCGTCTACATCAAAGCCGTTTGAATCATATTTTCCACCATCTCTGTAGTTTCCATTACTATCAAAGCCACGAGCATTATAGCCATCTTTGTCATAGCCGTCTTTTCCAAACTTAGTGCCAGTTTCTTTATTTATACCATCACGATTATAGCCGTTAGGATTATAACCTTCTCTATCATAACCCTCTTTATCACGACCATTAACATCGAAACCATCTTTATCATATTTATTTCCGGTATCACGGTGTATGCCGGTTCTACTAAAGCCATCCTTATTGTAGCCATCTTTGTCATAACCGTCTAAATCATATTTAGTACCAGTTTCTCTATGAGTACCATTGATATCAAATCCGGCTTTATTATATCCGCCTTGATCGGAACCACCATTATCATACCCTCTTGGATTTCCGTTTTTATCGTTTCCGTCTACATCAAAGCCATCTGAATCGTATTTTCCGCCATCTCTATAGTTTCCATTGCGGTCAAAGCCACGAGCATTATAGCCATCTTTGTCATAGCCGTCTTTATCATACTTTCCCTTTGTTTCCGCATTTATACCATCACGATCAAAGCCATTTCCATCAAGACCATTTTTATCATAGCCTTGTGTATCACGTTCTCGTCCTGTTACTTGATGTCTTCCTTCTCTGTTAAAACCATATTTATTGAAACCACTTTCATTATATCCGTCTTTGTCATAACCATTTTTATCGTATTTGCCACCATCTCTATAATTTCCGTTACGGTCAAAACCATTGGCATTATAACCATCTTTGTCATAGCCGTCTAAATCATACTTAGTACCGGTTTCTTTATTAATACCATTGCTGTTAAATCCATCTTTACCATAACCACCTTCATCAATATCAAGATGAATTCCGTTATCAGAAACAGTTGGATTGTTTAATGACAAATCATGATTTGTAGGTTTTAAATCAATTCTTTTTATATCTAAATTAAAATTACTTACAAAAAAAGAATTTGGCAAATTTGACAATGTCAGATTTAATTTCAAATCATTATTAGGAGCGTTTTGTATTTGTGCTTCTTCTTTTTTTGTTTCCGGTTTAACTTCTTGTTCATTTTCTGCTGCCGCATCTTTTTTTAATAATCTTGGTAATTTTGATAATCTTAAATTTCTTCTTGGTAAGCCAAAGTTGTTATCGTTTGTTAGTGACATGTACTTTCTCCTCTTTTTGTAGTGTATATATGAACTATAGCATATATATATATATATATCAACCTTTTTGTAAAGTTTTGTTAAGAAGAGAAAAAATTGGATAAATTGAATAAAAAAATAGAGGTGCGATAAGATATCGCACCTCTAATATTTCTCTTATCCTTGCCCTTTGTCTTAGCAGCCGCAACCGCAACCGTTACCCAAAGAAGCGTGGAATGTTCTTGAGATAACATCATCTTGTTGTTCTTTTGTTAATTTAATGAAGTTTACAGCGTATCCTGATACTCTGATTGTTAATTGAGGGTATTTTTCAGGATGTGCTTGAGCATCAAGCAATGTTTCTCTGTTAAATACGTTTACGTTTAAGTGGTGACCACCTTTTTCAACGTAACCATCTAAAAGATTTATTAAGTTTTCTTCTTGTTGTGTTGTCATTGTTTTATTCCTTATTTATTATTTCGTATTAATTACAAATTGTTGTATTTGGTTAGAGTTTAGAAGTTTAGTAGTAGAGGAGTTTAGAAAAAATTTAAGCATTTATTCTGTATCTCCTTTGGTTTATCCGCTGAGAAGAAATTAATAATAACTTCTTCTCAACTTCTAAACCTCTAAACTTCTAAACTGCAATTGCTACTAGCAACCACAAGTTCCTTCAGAACAACCACAATCCAATTGAATATCAAGGTCACCCATAAATACTTCATCTTTACCTAATGCGTTAGGAATGATTGAGAAAGTATTTGAGATACCATCTTGAGCATCATTGAATGGAAGTTTTGCTACTGAAGCTAATGATGCAACAGCACCGTGAGTGTCACGTCCGTGCATTGGGTTAGCACCAGGAGCTAGAGGGATACCAGCTTTTCTACCATCTGGAGTGTTACCGGTTTTCTTACCATAAACAACGTTTGAAGTAATTGTTAAGATTGACATTGTAGGAATAGAATCTCTATAAGTATAGTGTTTTCTAATCATGTTCATGAATTTCTTAACGATATTTACTGCAAATTGGTCAACTCTGTCATCGTTGTTACCATATTTAGGGTAGTCACCTTCAACTTCGTAGTCAACAACTAAACCGTTTTCGTCACGAATAGTTTTAACTTTAGCATATTTGATTGCAGAAAGTGAGTCAGCAACTACTGATAAACCTGCAATACCTGTTGCGAAATATCTCTTAACATCTCTATCGTGAAGAGCCATTTGAGATCTTTCGTAGCAATATTTATC
>CAKVIN010000029.1 GCA_934754425.1 uncultured Candidatus Melainabacteria bacterium
CTTTTGGCGTTCATACGAAAAATATTTTAAGATTGAGAAATTTGAGTTAATCCTAATGAATAGTTTAAAACTTGCGTATATAGTACAGTGAAAATACAGAATTGCTAGATTTGTTGACTAAGACTAGATATAAAGAAAATAACCTAAAGAAAAAGAGGTAGACTTGCTACCTCTTATGACTGTGATTTATTCGCACTATTATGTTCTGACAATAGATTTTTATAACCTACAAACTTTTGTAATACACTTAGTTCTTTCTTATTTTTTTCTGGATGCTCTTTTCTTAGCTTGGTGTATATCTCCATCAAACATGGATATAGAATATTGAACTCACTCTCTGTAAGCTGAATATTTATTATTTGCTCGATTACTCTTCGTTGTAACTGATTTTGGAATTCCAACTTGCCATTATTTAGCCTTGCATTAACAACTACCCCTGCGTTTATAGCATTTACCAATTCCTGTATAGTTACTGTACGCTTCTCGCCACTTTCCGATAGAACATCGTAACCTATGGTCTTTCCTGATTGACCTATCATACAAACTACTTTATATCTCATAATACCTCCAATAGAAAAGGAGTAGCTTTAGTGACTACCCCTGAATATCCTTACTTTTTTAACTTTTCCATCTCTGTACAAATCTTGTAGAAATCCTTGTATGTCTTTTTATCCATACAAACCAAACTACCTCTATAAGAAAAACTTGCTCCTACAATCTCGAAAGGAAATGAAAAACCATCTGAACTATTTAAACCACTAAAATCTACATAACCAATCTCTGGATTACAACACATAGCTGGGAAACTGTATAAGTAATCTTCATAAGCCTCATATGGTAAATTTTCCTCTTTTATAATCTTTAAAAGAGTATTATATACTGTTACAATAATATATCTACCTAAAGCCCTATATTCAAGTTTATTACTTACATTAGCACAGTCAAACTCTATTATATAAATTTTATTCCAAAGTGATGGGCAATCATCATTATCAATATCATGATTAAAATACATAATGACACGACCTTTTGGTTTTTTTCTATTCTTATAATAATACTTATCAAAATCTTCTAAGAAGTGATATGAATTACCAAGACCTAAATTTTCTATATCACATACGTCTAAAAAATCCTCAACGTACCCCTGAATGACTCTATGCTTTGCCTTACAAGGAATTTTATCTGGACTATCTTTAGCTACTTGAAGCTTAAATGTGATATCAGAACCAAAATCAAATGAATGCGAAATCATATTAGACTGTGCTGCTTTTTTACCTGCATCTATATTCTCTCTTGGAACACTCGAATCAACTCTAACTACCCCTGAATTGCTTACTGTAGCATTAGAATAACTATGTCCTAAACTAATAGCTTGTATCACCTGCTCTCTGGATACATCTATAATACTTCCATCAGCTCTCATGACTTTGTAGCCAATCTGCTTATTACCCTGTGTTAAAACTTTCACTATTTTTAAATCTGCGTTTGCCATTTAAATACCTCCTATAGATAGGGTAGCCTTAGTGACTACCCCTGATTTTACTAAAACCAACCTTTGTTTCGTGCTGTAACCCTTAAATTGTGATACTCACCACGCAAAGCTAAATATCTATCAGTCACTTCTGTAAGCTGTTTATTTAAACCCTCAATAACTTTATTCTTTTCTGCAAGCTGTGCTTTTAAGCTTTCCACTGAATCATTTTTAGGCTTAACGGCATCTATATCTTCTATAGGTACATCAAAAGAAACTCTAACTACCCCTGGATTACTTACTGTGTTAATTACTTCTGCATTAGAAAATACATGTCCTAAATATTTAGCCTGTATCATCTGCTCTATAGATGCATCCATATAACTTCCATCAGCTCTCATTACTCGGAAACCAACTTTCTCGTTTCCTTGTACAAAAACCTTTGTTACTTTTAAATCTCCATTTGATACTTTAATTAGGTTTTCATCATAATTATTACAATTAAGTCTATCTGCTAAAACCTTTGAAATATTCTCTCTAGGTACATCAGAAGAGACTTTAACTACCCCTGATTTAGAGACAGTTGCATTAGCACACTTAATTTTACCAATTAAACTAATAAAATTGTCTCTACTTTTTAACATAATTCTAGAATAAGAAGATACTATGCTAAGAGATATTATAAAACCAACCTGTTTTCCATTATACGTATAAACCTTTATTACTTTTAAATCTGTGTCTGCCATTTTATATCCTCCTTTAGGTGACTACCCCTGCTTTTAATCATTTAAAATTGCTCTCATTGTTCTTTTTAACCAAGCATCTTTTTCTAATTCTTTGATAAGTTTATCCTTTTCTGCAAGCTGTTTCTTTAATTCTTCTATTTCAGAATTAGCTTCTATAGATGCTGTTCCTTTTGTATCTATACCTTGAGCCATACAACCTAACTCATCCAAAGTATAGATAATACAGTTTTTTTGCATCGTAGGTACTGAATTAGGTGCATGACCTTTGAAAGTTATACCTAAGCTCTCTGCATAGTCCACAACTTTCTGAAATGCTGCATCTTTCTCTTCCTTTGATGATGCTGGTGTAACCTTTTTGTTACCTGTGATATCAAATCCTGCCCATCTGTTCTCTACCATTTTATATCCTCCTAATTTTGGTTTAATAAATTACACTTATTATAACCAAGCTTTATTGTAACCTCAATCTACAATAGAACTTAGGCTATCTAAAAGGGGTAACTTCAAATCAGCTACCCCTGAATAAATCAAAATCCATGGTAACCCTTTAACTTAGATGGGTTACTACAATGTATATAAGGGTCGGCTACCATATTCTGTAGGAAACTTCTGATTTCACAATTTGTATAACAGCCTTTAATATTGCTACAAATTTCCATCTGTCCATCTCCATTACTAAAATTGGTCTTCTCCACCCTAAATGAAGCATAAGGATTAATAGCTCCAAGATTAATTAATCCTCTGTTCTTTGCTTCTGTAAATCTAGCCTTGTTTTCATCGTTTCTCTGTTTAAACTGATTATATGTCATAGTTTATTTCCTCCTCTAAGATAATCATAATATTTTTCAGTCCATCTTTTTAATCCGTAAGCAAACTCTAACTTATTTATTGCTGATATGAAGTCTTTAGCCGGTAAATCAGAGGAAAACTTAACTACCCCTGAAACACTATCCTGTAAGACTACATCTTTATCCTCTATGCTAACTTGTACAATCATATATACTGCCTCTGGCTGTATTTTCTCATATACTTTTTGAAATCAGCCTCAATTTCCTTTGATATATTAACTGTAGAAATCTTACCATTACCATCTACACTATCAATCATTATTCGAGTACCGTGATTAACTGTTAATGCAAAAGCAGGATTTCTCCTACATACATCAGTTATCTGAGTTAGCATAATATCTCTTCTTGTTGAAATCCAAAATCTTCCATCAATCTTTGAGAAATAAAAAGAAAAACTATCTATACCATTTGCAAGTTCGCTCAATGCTTGCTGTAACTGCTCAAAAGTTACAATATAAAAATTATTACTGCACTGTAATGCTCTCTTAAACTTGGCACACATAGAATCATAAGGATACATTGGAATATTACCAATAAAAGACGCTCCATCCTTAGTCCAACGAACATTATCAAGCTGTCCTGATCGAGCTAAACTAGAAAAAGTGCTTGTTGGTTGATTAAGCATTGTTTGACAAAAACCAGTTACTTTGTCAAATACCTCAACTGCAACTATCTTTTTGCCATCTTTACCAATAAATAATTTGTTTGCTATCATCTCAACATCATCCTGCCTTTCTAAATCTATAAATTATAATTTCTGCTGTCATGAGAATATAATTTGAAATTATAGAGATGAAAAAAGAACTTTAAAAACTTGGAAAACTTGGATAAGATGAATAACTTTTATAGTTACTACCCTCGATTAGCTAGTTTTTATTTTTGCTAAAAGCTTGTTATAATCACTCAATAAAAAATCATATTCATTCGCATATATACTTATCAATAAAAGGCAATAACTTATCTACTGTAAGCTACCCTCTAGGTACTTTTCTATCAGCTACAATATGTCATACCTTTCTAAATTTATAAATTAGAATTCCTATCGCAATAACTACCTTTAGCTAAAAGCTACTCAATAGTTTTCTCAAGGCTTAAATTCCGTCTGACAATGACGTACACATCTAACATCTTCGTTATTATGAAAATGCTAAATCTCTAAGATTGTATGCTGCATTTAAATCCCTATCACATACAAAACCACAACATCCACATATGTATGTTCGCTCATTCAAAGATAAAAACTTTTTGACTGAACCACATTTATTGCACTTCTTTGATGATGGGAAAAATCTATTAGCAAGTTTAAGCTCTACCCCTGAAAACTGGGATTTATACTCAAGACATTGTCTAAAGAAATACCACTCAGCATCCTGTATAGCCTTGCTACGATGTTTATTTTTCACCAAATTAGAAATTGCTAAATCTTCAATAACAATACAAGACGGCTTGGTTTTTACAATCTCTGTTGTTACTGTATGAATATAAGTCTTTCTTATATTTGATAGTCTTCTATATATCAGTTTCAATTGTTTTTCCATTTTGACAATGTTATTAGTTTTTACATATTTCTTTCCCTCCTTATTCTTCTCGTAAGCTCTTGAAATCTTTCTTTGTAATCTTTTCTTTCGTAACTCAAGATTTGTAACTGTTCTGCTTTTATTGATATTCGGATAAACTACCCCTGAAGAAGTTACTGCTAATTCCTTCAGACCTAAATCAATACCAATTACTTCATCTGTTAGAGTTTCCTGCACTGGCTCAAGCTCATAACTAAAAGATAAATACCAATACTTTCCATCAAAAGAAACTCTTGGGTTTACAATACTACCTTTACTAATTATAAAAGGCTCTGATATTTTCATTGGTTGCTTAAGACTAGGAAACTTAATATGTTTTTCATCTATTGAATAAGTCTGGTCGTATCTTACATAAAAACCTTCTTTACATTTACCTTTTTTCTTAAACTTTGGAAAACCTTTATTGCTTTTAAAGAAATTGGTATATGCTCTAAGCATATCTTTTACTGCCTGCTTAACTGTTTCTGAATTATAAGACTGCAACCACTCATACTCTGGTGTATATTTCATATCTGTTATTTGTCTCATAATTTCCTTTTGACCTATACTAATACCTTGCTCTTTATATACTGTTTCTTTCATAGCAAGAGAATAATTATAGATAAATCTGGCTACCCCTGAATACTGCTTCAACCATTCTTCTTGAGCTTTATTGGGTTTCAATCTCAACTTTTGACCTGCTAACATGTAGCATCACCACCTTCAGATGATATGCTGCATTCAGTAGAATCGATAACCTCAATTGAAATATTGTTGTACTTACAGATATATTTGATTATTTCAAAATTAGGTAAAGTATCTTTGTGCAAGATAACTAACTTACTGATTTGATTACCTAAAATCAAGTCTAATAATTCAAATTGATTAAATACAACTTTGAATTGATATCCCTTTGCTATGCAATATTGCTTTATAAAATCAACTTGATTTTTAGAATATCCCTTTGCTAAAACATTACAATAACCTGCAACAAACTTCTTTGAGTTATCTGTATAAAAAAGACCTGTTACTTTTGCCAATTGCTCGTCTGAATAATAGCGATATCCTGACTCTGAAACATAAGCTGGTTTTAATCTACCTGACTTATCCCAATTTCTTAATGTCTGCTCTGTTACACCAAGTTTCTCTGCCATTTTCCCTATAGCTATATAACTCATGTAAATCACTCCTTTCGTTGATTTACAGAGTATATTTTGATATTGGTGTAACAGTAAAAACCTATAAAAGTCAAAAATATATTTAGTTATTTATAAAAATTAATAATTATTTAGTAACTGTCATAGTCCTCCTGCTTGTAAAACAATAACAAATTACACTTATTATATAATATTTCAGTTGTAGACTCAATCTATAATAGAACTTGGAAATCTAAAGGCTTTTAAAGAACTACCCCTGAAAGCAGAAAAAGTTAAATAGTTTTATTGGTGTAAAAACTCCACTAACTCATATAGTTAAAATAATCTAAAAGTACCTATATTTTGTAGACTAATCAAAAAACTGGCAAGACTTGTGCTTTCACTCATTGAAAATCAAATTTAGTATCTGTATATCGTAAAAGACTTTATAAACAAGAACTTATCTCCAAAAATAAAAGCAGGTCTCTATTCAAGACCTGCCTACTTAACTATACAAACGTATACGCTCACAGATTTTCTCATAATCCTTACCGAAAACCTGATGATATGCTGCTAATCTTGCATCACGCTCAGCCATATAATTCTTGATACGGGAAATACATGCAAAACAATCTGGAAATTTTGTTACTGAAGTAATAGTATCCTCCGATTTCAAGCCATAACGCTGAATATCTGAATAACCACTTACAACATTCAATGTAGTACATCTACCAGTTACAATAGCCTCTTTTCCATAAAGCCTATCGACTACAATAACAACATCCTGTGGCTTTGAAAGTAATTCCTTCATTACTTCCTTTTTAGGGCTATTTGTTACAACGATTTCATTATCGTATAAACTCAACATAGACTTTGTTGTTTCATCAATACTTACATAGTTCTCATAACGCTTTCCTACGCAATACCCCTTTTGTATACAGAAAATAACCTTTATACGTTTATTCTTTACATAATGCAAATAATGAGCAAAACCTAAAACAAAACTTGTAAGAAAACGTGTAGGTGTATACTCCTTAAGAACTAATACTCTTGAGTTACCAATATACTTATATGGAGAGAAAAACAAAACACTATTACCAAAAGCAGGTCTATTAGAAGATGAATTTGCTGTTACAGTTTCAAGTTGCTCTAACTGCTTTTCAATAGCTTTCTTTTGCTCATTCATATTTCTAATAATAGCACTAGCCTTCTCAAAAACTTCAAGAGCTGAATTACCCATTGTTTGAAGCTCTAATTCCTGCTGTTTAAATACATTTGTAAGCTCTGTAATAGCTGAATTTGTCTGCTCCAAAAACAAAGGTGTTTGAACAAGCTTATCCCCAGCAACATACCCCTTCATAAAAGTAGAAATTATATTTAATGCTGGAGTTGCTACTGCCTCAAAAGCTGAAGTATTATTATTGGCTTCCTGTCTTTCCTCTTCGATGTCAGAAATTAAAGTCTGTAATTCCTCTTCATCCTCGAAATAAAACTCATCCTCATAATAGTAACCATCTACCCCTTTAATAACCATTTGTAATACAGCTGATGGGTTCTCATTAATATATATGAAAAGGTCTACACCTTTTTTCTTTAAATCTCCAATGAAAACACCTGCATCGAAATCAGTTTCGATAAAGCTTTGTATAATAAGTGTTGTAACTCCTGCAAAATCCATAACTTTCTTTAATGAATCGGTTACTACAAACTCTGTAAACTTATCTTCTAATGTTTTTGATACAATCACTTTCATTTATTATCACTCCTTACATAATCATCTATATTATCTGAGAAAAACTTTGTCAAAATCTTAATGTTTCTTGATAAACTCTCAATATCTTTGAACCATGTAATACCTTTATAAAAGACTACCACTGAACAAGAGAAATTACACAGCATAAAATCATCATTATCAATAATTACTTCGACATCTACATCAAAATCTTTGTATTTTAAAACTAATTTATCGTAATCCTTATTATCTATGAAAGACTTAACACTTTTTAGATCTGTCTCAATAGCTATCTGAGTCATATTATCATATGTAATAATTTTATTAGGTAAATCAGTACTTTTTTCCTTACTTATATTATCTTTAAACTTTCTTGCTGATACTAACATATTTATTTACGTTTAGGGGGGAGCCTAGAATCTCTCCCCCTACATCCTCCTTTCTATAACTAAAGGGGTGTGCAGTCCCTTTAATCATCGAATGATCGTCTTAATGCTTCGAGAACCTCTTTGTTTAAATCATCGAATGAATCAATGAAATCTAATGCCTGTCGATATTCAAGGGCTGAATGATAGGTTCTCTTTTCACTCAATGCACTAAAAATATCTGCTACAGTAATAATCTCTTCTGGTAAAGTTTTCTCTGTAAATCCAGTAGGGTAACCCTTACTCTCTTTCTTTACATGATGTTTTAAAACCATATTACAGATTTCTTCATCTACCCCTGATTGTTTACAAAAATTATAACCATCTACTGGATGTCTTTTTATAATCTCAAATTCCTCATCAGTAAGACTACCTGGTTTATATAGGATTGTCTTAGGGGTATTTACCTTCCCTAAATCATGAAGCAAACCTGCTACACAAATTTTATACACTATCTCAGGCTGTAAATTCATTGCTATAGCTAACTGCGTAGCAAGTTTGGAAACTCTTATTGAATGTGTGTATAACATATCATCCAAAAAGAGCTTATCAACTACCCCTGATAAAGAGGATATTGACATAACTTCTCGTATCGCTCTTGCTGTATAATCATCTACTTTCTTTTCATCTCTCAACTGCACTACCATCACCACCTTAGTAAGGTAAAGGAATTGAATTACCTATCACAGCAAAATCTACACAATCAAACTTGTCTGAAATTTTCTGATACTTATTAAATAATGCCTGTACATCAACAGGTAACTTGTTGACTGTTACTGGATTATTGTTATACAGAATTAATGAAAATAACTCGTATAACATATTAAGCAAATTCATAGGTTGCTTTTGCAGATACCCCTGAGCTACAAGAATACCATAAGGTGTTGGTGTCTTATAATACCATACTGAACTAAAAGGTAGATATAACTTCTGACCTTTATTATTAACTTCCAAATAATTATCAGTCAGAACCAAATCTTTATTGGCTGCTCTTATAACTTGTGTAGGTTTTATGCCTAACAACTCAGTAACTACAATAACTGCTGTTCCATCTTTTCTTACACGAATGTTCCAAAAACTCATACTCTACTCAGCTCCTTTTTCCTCATCTCTAAAATTAATTCACCTGTATCAACGATTATTGTTTTGCCTTGAATGGCTTTGACTACCCCTGTACATACTTCTGTACCTAGATGCCACTTAACATAATCTCCTACCTTTAACTTTCCAAATATCACAACACACTCACTTCCTCTCGCTTTGCATAACACCTATCAGCATTTAACTGTAGAATCAAATAATCTGTATCAGCTTCGAAATCTTCACTGTCTGGAATTTCTGGTGCATCTTTATCAGAAATAATAGTAAAATCATTAATTCCGATGACTACTCCAGTTTTATCCTTGTAACTAACTGTTTTTCCTACAATATCAGGAACTTCTTCCTCTGACTTGATAGAAATAAAAACCATAATAGTCATAACTTCAATAACTACCCCTGAATAAAGCTTATTATCTACAATAATCTTTACTTCTTCATCAACACTAAAAGGATACTTACTATCTTTAATATTGACTTGTAGTTCCTTATTTGTTTTAGCCGACACATCAACTTTCTCTGCTGTAAAACCTGTAACTAAAATTCCTAACATACCTTTGCCTCCTCCTTTGGAATATATACAATTTCATCATCTGTCTGATGGGTTACATATACTTCTCCTGCAACATCAAGCACTACCCCTTTACAGGTTTCATAACCATTTTCATATGTAATAACTTTACCAATGGCTTCATCTGCTTTCTGCCAACCAAGTGCATCAATAGTAATCTCACTATCTTTTGTAAGCACTACCCCTAGATAAGTGATACCATCTACAGTAATATTTACTGAATCCTTGATGTCAAACAAGTAATCAATACCCTCAATAGGCTTGACTGTTACTATTTCATCAGTCTCCCATTTAAAGATAGCTACCTGTCCATTTACGATACAATACTTCTCCATTTTTATACCTACCTTTCTAAAACCTATAAAAAGACATACTTTTCCGCTGTCACCAAAGTTTATTTATAGATGCTCATAATTTACAAAAGCATTGGGAAATGTTTCAACATTGGCTAAAAAGAGAAAAGCCACTGCAAAATGCAATGGCTTTAGATTATGAATAAGACTTATATGTAGATGAACAGTTACTCATCAATACCACTTAATATTGACTCTGCACTTTCAGTATCTACAGTCACTGAGTCTGCACTCTCAGTGATTTCAGAACTATCTGGGCTAGACTTATCGGCTACAGACTCAACTTCTGTAGTTGGCTGGCTGTCTTCAATAGTTAGGTCTCGGCTAGAATTACAATCTGTTGCGACCTCAGATGATGTTGACTCTGTAGGAGCTACAGTAGAATCATCTGTTATTGATGAATTAAAGTTCAGAACTACCCCTGAATTGAGAGAACCAGTGAAAATTTTATTCCACTCTTCCTCTGTACCCTCATAATTAATTACTTTTAAGAGGTCTAAATTGTCAAATGCATCTGGAGTGATGCTTGTAATATCTTTACTGATAAACAATATATCAGTATTTTCAAAAGCTACCCCTGAAGAAGTAGAATCATCAGCAACTACAGCATCTTCTTCAACTGTAGATGGCTGAGCTTCTATATTATCAGGTACCTGTGCGTCATCCTTGACTACTTCATCCTCTGAAGTTACATCCTTGTCCTCATCACTGGTATTCTCTTTAGGTGCTGTTGCTTCATCATCATCATTTGTATCCTCTACCTTTTCAGTATCTTTGGCATCTGAAGCATTTTCTTCAGCTTTTACTTCGACTTCCTGCATTTGATATACATTGATACTAAAATTCAATGCTGTTGTATAACTGCCTGTATACTCAGGCTTGTCAACTACAACAGATAAAGGAATTTCCAAACCTGAAGCAATATCTTCATAGCTCCAAGAATAACTGGTAGAATCTCCGATGGTAGCTACCCCTGAAATAGTATTACCTTCTGGACTAGCATATACAATATCAGTATCCTTAAGAGATAATTCTACACGATATTCATTATCACTATCACAGGAAATTTTAATCTTGTCGGTATAACCATACTGATTATCATTTAGTGCCTCTAGTGTAATGTTTGTAGGTAAATCTACATGCAAATCACTTGGAATTGAATCAAGCTGTATCTCTTTCTTTTCATAAGTGATACTGCTTGGTACAGATACTTCTATAGCAGAACCAGTGGCTACCCCTGAATTGATTAAAGTATCTTCTGGTGGCTCAGCTACTTGACCTACATCTTCCTGCACAATTGCTACATCAGTATTATCTGCATGTACAACAGTAGGACTAAAACCTAAAAGACCAATACTCATTAAAAAAGCTACATACTTTAGATTTCTCATATTTTATCAAGCTCCTCTCCGTATAAAATTATTAGTTTATTGAAATCTCTCACAATCAATGAACATCACGCTCCTTTACTTTTTGACATACTTTTTCCGAAGATACAAGATTTATTTGGAGATTGGGTTATTTGAGTAATGACTTTGATAACTTTAGATACTAAAAAAGAGGTAGATAACTACCCCTTTAAAAGAAAATGAATTTATAAATATTGACCTAACTTTTCAATAAAGTCTTTGAATGTATATACCTCATAACTAGCCTTTGGATATAGAGAACTTACTTCTACATGCTCTACTTTGTAGTTTGTAATCATTATCTCTGTCTCTTTGTGATTGACTACATTATCCTCAAAGAAATCATATTTATTGTTTCTTGCTACTGTAGTTACCCAAAGTGGCTTCTTATTTGCTAAGAATATATCATTGAAATAAGTGTAAACTGTTTCAACTATTGCCTTATCTATTGCTTTATAATCTGTCTGTGTCTTACCTCTACTCCTTGTTGCACAAGCTCTACAACAAAAGATAAACTTACAATTAGCATCTGTAGCTACACCTAATTGACTGATTAAATCATGCATGTCCTCTCTATTGAAAGCTCCTGCCTTGTAACCTGTAGTTGCTATATAAGGACTATCAACTACTAATAAGGCTCCTGACTCTGCCTTACTATAGTTTTTCTTTGACCCCTTTTCTTCATTAACAATTTCTATTGTAGATGTAATAACTTTTTTGAAATCCTTATTTATTATGTCTATCCGCTCAAACTGCTTATGTAATTCCTTGATTATATCTACTTGCTCTGGCATTTTAGCCTGCTGTTTCTTTGTAGGTTCAAGGAAATGTCTCCAAATATTAGATATATTTTTATAATATCTATTAGGAACTATATTTGTTACAGCAGATATATCTATATCTCCTCGTGTTGTTAAAGAATTTAAAAATATGAAAGCCAAAGCCTTTCTAACTGGAGTGCCTACCCCTGAGTCTAATACATTTGATAAGTAAGCATAATACTGATAAAATCTAGCCTGTAAATCACGCATCCTACTTTCTTTTGAGGTTTCTACAAGGTCATCAATTTTATTTGCACCTGTTTTTCTTATAACCTTCAAACCCTCATATGTTAATCGAAAACCAAGTTCATCAAAGAATGCTCTATCGCTTGCATACCTCATTAAATATTCAGAGTCGGCTACTAAACTTTCAAATTTCTTTTCAATATCATCTTTTGAGTATACTACTCCTAAGATAGAAATACTATCTTTTATATTAGGAATTTTTGCTTGAATTTTTCTCATGTAATCTGCTACAGGCTTCATAGCATATGTAGTTTCTGCATTAAACTTATTATAAATATCTGCTTCTCCTGAAGTTGCCTGTTGTCCAAATCTGGCTTTTCTACTTATCCCTGTTGCCTTATTGAAAAACTTATTTACCTCAGCATCATAATCAATACTATCATCGAAATCATCTACCCCTGAAAGAGCTGATTTGAGCTGATTTATTTCATCTATAAGTAACACATAATCATCTGATTTAATTACATTATATAAATTGACAAGATCATTATCCAAATCATTGTATGTATAGGAAACATAACCTTTTTTATTAGAATCATGCCCTCTTTTTGGGACAGCTAATGTTGCTGAAGCTGTTCCTCCAAATACATCGACAAAATGCTTATATTTTCCTGCTTGATAAGCTAGATTTCTGATAACTACACCTAATTCTTTATCTTTTTGACCGTTGTAATTAAACAAAACTGCTGGCTGAGAAAAGACTACCCCTGATAAAGACTCATATTCAAATTTATAATCCCTACAACTCATATAATACTTATAGTCATATGGTAATTTACTGAATATCTTACTTAAACTCAACGGAGTACTATTGTTGCAAGTATACACACCTTTTGGATTATACTCTGCTTTACCTGTAAATTCATACATCAACTCTGTCTGAGTATATAAATTGTAGTCCTCACCTCTAACTGCCATGAAGAATATTATTTGTTGAATAAGCAAAGGCATAGCTGTCTGGTTACGCTTATTATTAAGTTTAGTAACAAACCTAGATGCTACCCCTGAAATAGTTTGAACTGCTGACTTCCAATCAAAGTTTTCTTTTTGATTATCAAAATCATCTACAATAGAATATAATACACTTATTTCCTGCTCTGTTAAATCATTGTTTTTGTTAATGTTCTGAACACCTGCACATGCAACTGGGAACATATTATTTAAGATGTCTTGTGCTGCCACGATATAATCTCCTTCTCTAATTTGAAGATATTATATCATAAGACCGGTCTTAGAACTACCCCTGAACAAAATAAAAGCCAATCTCTTGACTGGCTTCTACATTTTTCTATATTACTTTTGTAATTATATCTTCTAACTCTTTATCAGTAATACCTACATCAATAGGCTTAATATCTGGTGCTTTCTCTACAATCTTATTAAAACCATCTGTCAAACCATACATAAATGAATCTCTATCGGGAATACCTGCATGAGTTACTAAGTATCTACCTAAATTTATTACCTCAGTAGTTGTAGCTGTATCCTCTAATTTATAGACATGTTCCTGTAAAGGACTGCCAAATGTATACTTAACAAACATATTACTCACCCCACTCATCGGCTTCACTATTATCTACACAAACTTCCTGTTTTGTAGGTAATATCTGCTCTCGTTTGTCAGATTTCTTTTGTAACTCTTTCATCTTCTCAATGTAAGAATTTACATCTGCTGATGTATCTGGTGCTTCTACAGGAGCTGGAGTAGGTGTTGAATCTACCCCTGAGAAACGAGATAAAATCAAATCAATGTCTGCAATTTCATCTCCATCTTTATCTGTTTCTGCTACAGGCTTTTCTGGTGCTCTTGTTATACCGAACTCAGCAAGCCTATCATCAAATGTACTCATATACTCTTCTGATGCTTTATCTGCCTCAGCTTGTACTTGATTATGCCAATCAACTCTCTTTTGAGCTTCTGCTTCTACTCTTGCCTTTTCTTTAGCTAACTCCTGCTGGTAGATTTTATAACTATATGGTCTTACAGGTTCACCAAATTTATCTTTAATAAGACTAAAATCCTTATATGTTGTAGACATGCGTCTAAACTGTGCCATATAACTAAGGCTATCCTCTAAGGTATTAAATAATGGCTTATACTTATTGAAAAGATAATCTACATAATCCATCTTCTTCTCTGTAACTATTCCTGTCTTCTCATCAGTAACTTTAACAGTTACTTCAGTTCTAAAAATTTTTGCTGCCTTATTGATTGTAGGTAAAGATAAATCTAACTTCTTTGCAATATCAGCTTTTGTACTACCCCTAGACATTTCATAAAAGATTTTACAATGATTACGCTCCGCAATATCTTTCATACTATTTCTAATCTTCTCTTTACGCTCTTCCTCTTTTTGCTTAAGCATTTCTTCTGTTGGCTTTTGCTCTACCTGTTCTGTCTGTGGTTGAGGATTAGCCTTTTGTGCCTCCTGCTGGGCTTTTAACTTAGCTTCTCTCTTTGCTTTTAATTTCTCTCTATATTTAGCACGAATCTCCTCACCGTACATTGCTTCTGCTTCATCAAAAGTCATATAGGCATAGCTTCGACCTACCCCTGATTTAGATTTTGCAAGCAAATTTTCAAAGGTACTTATACCTATAACTAATGCTGCATCATCTTTAGTTGTGTATACATTCTTGATGACTTTTCCGTCATCATCTCTATATTCACCTACAATAATATCATCGAATAATTCGTTATCTACAAAACTCATATTTTGCTACCTCTCTTTCACAATTTATAAATGATAGTATCACTGCCGTTTGAGAATATAATTTGATATTTAATATGTGAAAAACAACTCAAAAAATTAAAAGAGTTTAACTGAGAACTCTTTTAAAAATGACTCATATAAATTTCTAAAAGAGTTAAACTCAGTCATCTCTTTATGAAACAGCTCAATAAAAATTTCTAAAAGAGTTAAACTCAGGCAACTGTTTTCTAAACGTCTGTAAAATATACAAGGTCTACAAAATAATAAAATCTAAAATAGATGAACTGAACAACAGTTTTCTAAATAACTTGAAAAATATAACTAAAAAAGATAAAAGAGTTAAACTCAGCCATCTCTTTATGAAACAACTCAAACTACCTCTGATTATATTCAAAACCCTTTTCATCTCATAACTACCCCTGATATATAATAAGGTAAAAATACCTGCAGAAATGGTACACGTACAAGACTTACTTAAATCACTTTTATCTCCAAGTTTTGAAATGATATAAGGCTATTTATAGCTATCTGCAATAAAAAATAAGAGAAACTACTATGGTTAATAGTAATCTCTCTTATTTCTTGACTAATACATTTTCTGAAGTAGCTATTATAGTTGGTGCTGATTTTCATTGATTTTTTCGTATATCATAAAATCACAGTTTTAACTACCCCTGATATAGAAAGAGCCAGCTCATTTCTGAACTGGCTCTAAATATTATCTATCTTATACTTTTTACAAGCTTCTAAATATCTTCCACAGCTACCTGAATTTCTTCACTCATAGTCTGTATACTTTCCGATTGAGCTGAAATTTCTTCTGTAGTGGCTGCTATATTTGTAACCTTACTACTCATTTCCTCAATACTCTCAAGTAAATCTGTAATTGACCTTACACTAGCCTCTATCTTCGGAATTGTATCAGCTGACTGTACTTTATTTTGCTCGATTAGCTTCTTTGTGTTGTCTGATAAATCCCTAATACTAGATGCTACCACTGCAAAACCTCTACCTGCATCACCTGCCCTTGCTGCCTCTATCGAAGCGTTTAGGCTTAATAAGTTGGTCTGACCTGCTATATCTGAGATTTCTTCGTTACTGTTGTTATAATCTTTGATAAAATCTGAAAAGACTTCAAGACTACCCCTAATAGCTTGACATTTTTCAGAAATATCACTAACTACCTGAGTAATATTAGTTGCATCTTCAGCTGTAATTTCATTGGCTTTAGCTAAATCTACTATACTGGAATTAAGAAGATTGAACTGCTCAACTACCCCTGATAGCTTTTGATTATGTAATTCCTGTTCATCAAGATTTTTCTGATGTAACTCTGCTACTTCCTGCTTTTCTAAGTCAGCTACCTTTTTATTGTAGTAGATACAGTTGTCTTTATTGTTTACACCATTATGGATGGCTTCTACCATCATCTTACAAGTGCTATAACCACAACAGCTACAATTGATACATCTATCCTCTGTAGTTTCTTTAAGCAAACTGTTAAAGATTTCATTTTCCTCAACCTTGCTAGGAATGCTCACTTTTACAGATTTATCCTCGTAATTTCTACTGAAATCTTCAAGGTTTAAATCTGAGAACTGTCGGTCTAAAGCCTGCCATCTTTCATCATAAGTGAGTGAATTATTCCACGGATTAACTACCCCTGATTTATGAAAAATACCTCTTTTGACTGGTTCATTTACAATTAAATCTTTTGCTTTTCCAATAGCTAACTCGACAGTTACATCATCAATATTTTCATCAACTGCTGTACCTCGTAGACAACCTTTACTGCAATTCAATATATCTACTAAAAATGGTCTCTCATCCTTTCTATCAGTATAAGTATCAAGAAACTTATATGCTTCTGATGTTCCTTCTACTTGTAATACTGGTACATTGCCAAGAAAGAAATTAACGTTTTCTCTAAGACCACCTGGGTGTGGATAAAGGCTACCTAAGCCATAATCAATCACCTCATCATAAGCTTTGGCTGAATGATAACTACCCCTAATAGTACCTAATAATTTCTTAAATGTCACATTATATTTCACATAACCTTTAGTATTTTTATCCTTTATCTCATCACCTTTGGCTATACATGGACTGATGAAGCATAAATCCTCAGATACATGCTTATATTTCTTGAGGTATATTGCTTCACACATTAAAGGGCTCTGCAATGGCATTAACTGTTTGATAAGCTCTGGCTTGTACTTCTCGATGTAGTTAACAATTGCTGGACATGGCTGAGAAATAAGACCTGTCTTACCTGTTTTCTTGATATATTTAATATACAACCATGTGCATATATCAGCTCCATGTGAAACATTATAGATATCAACTACCCCTAAAGCCTTGAGATAACCATAAATCTGCTTGTAATCGTTAGGGTAATTAGCTACAAAAGCTGGAGCTACCAAAATACTTATTTTCTTACCAGCTTTTAAATCGGCTAAAAACTGCTCCGTATTATCTTCATAGTCTCTAGCACTATGCTGACAAGCTTTAAAACAAGCTCCACATTTGATACAAGCTTCATCATTAACATCAATAGAACTACCTCTTGACATGTTTGCAGTTAAAACTGGGCAACTCCGGATGCATTTATTACAACTGACACAATTTTCATTAGTAAATACCATAATTAAAATCAACTCCTTTCAAGATAAGAGGTAGCCTCAATGACTACCCCTGAAAATATGAAACATAAATATTTAATATTACTGAAAAACCTAAAGCTAAAACAAAGTAAACTATAAACTTTGTCATATACTTGTTGTGGTCTTTAGATGTCTTTTCTCCTTCACATATCAACCTATATAAGTTATAGAATACTTGAATGAAAGAAAAGACAGCTACCCCTATAAAGTCTAGTGCTATCATAGGCTGTAAGTTCCTAAACGAATACCTATATCACCTGAAACAGTAAAATCATGACCTAGACGTGCTACCATCTCAGCTTTCAAAGCTATTCTCTCCTGCTTTTGTTCCTGTATCCTGCTATAAACCAATGACCTTGTAC
>CAKVIN010000030.1 GCA_934754425.1 uncultured Candidatus Melainabacteria bacterium
GCTCTAGTATTACCTCAATTAAAAGGTAAATTGGACGGTTTCGCTATGAGAGTTCCTACTCCAGACGTTTCATTAGTAGACGTTGTATTTGAACTTTCTAAAGACGTAACTGTAGAAGAAGTTAACGCAGCTCTTAAAGAAGGTGCTGACGGACACGTTCTTTGCTACACAGAAGAACCATTAGTATCTTCTGACTACGTTGGTACTTCACAATCTTCAACTGTTGACGCTTTATTAACAAGAGTTATGGGCGGCAACCAAGTTAAGATTATTTCTTGGTACGATAACGAAATGGGTTATTCAACTCGTTTAGCTGAAACTACTAAGATGGTTGCTTCTAAATTATAATTTTTAGATAAAAGCTAGTTTGAATAAGTCGGTTCCTTATGAACCGGCTTATTTTTTTTGTCTATTATTTTTTATATCTATTAGTATCATGTCATTGCGAGCGCTTTTCACTTCACTTTCAAAGGTGAATAACAATGTAATCTGTAGGTCAGGCATTGCCTGACAAAAACATTTATGTCAGGCAATGCCTGACCTACTACAGACTATTGGAATAGACATATAAATGTGGTTACTTTAATGACTTTATTTATAACCAGATTTTACCTCTATAATTTTTGTAAAGTTTTGTAACAAGATATCTCCTTTGTGAAATTGAATATTTTTTAAATACTTTATATATATGTAAGATAAATA
The DNA here is from genome assembly GCA_934754425.1 of uncultured Candidatus Melainabacteria bacterium. Classification (GTDB taxonomy): domain Bacteria; phylum Cyanobacteriota; class Vampirovibrionia; order Gastranaerophilales; family Gastranaerophilaceae; genus CAG-196. Next base: position 703 of record CAKVIN010000030.1, read on the forward strand.
TAAGGCGTAAAAAGATGGCTAATACAGCAGCATTATTAGGAACTTTATTAAATACTAAAGCAGATATTAATTACTATACTCAACAACAAGTTTATTGGAGTGGTAAATACGAAGCTAATAGTGCTAAACTTCAAAAACAAGTTAAGTACGAAGAAAAATGGGAAAGTGCTTATGATTCTGCTATTGATAATACAAAAGATTTAACAGTTGGTGGTTATACAGTAAAATCTGGTAACCAAAATACTCAAGTAGCTGATGCTTATGCACATGCCAAAGTTAAACAATATAACGAAGAATTATCATTAGAACTTGCTGAATTGGACATAGAATACGATACAATGCAAACAATGTATGACGCTATGTTACAAGAATTAAGAGCACAAAAAGATACCGAAAACACAGCGGTACAAAACGCAGCTCAAGAAACAGGTTTATTACAATCATAGAGCTAAGCTCGTTAGATTTTATCTGTATACTTTTGAAGCATTGTACATTAAAGAAGCAATTGTCATTGGGCCAACTCCCCCTGGGACAGGCGATATATATTTTACACTTGGTGATACAAAATCAAAATCTACATCACCGGTAAGTTTGCCGTTGGTATCTCTAAATATACCGACGTCAACAATAACAGAATTTTTATTATCCATCTTACATCTTACAATTTTTTTACCAACCGCAGATATCAGAATATCAGCGGTTTTTATTTTACTTTCAATATCTTTAGTATAAGAATGACAAACCGTTACTGTTGCATTTCTATTCAAAAGCATTTGTGCCATTGGACGACCGACAATATTAGAGCGACCAATCACAACTGCATTTGCTCCTTCAATTGGAATTCTATATTCATCCAAAAGCATTAAAATACCTTGTGGAGTCGCTGGATAAAAATAAGGTTCAATACCGATTGCAAGTTTTCCAACATTTTCCGGAGAAAAACCATCAACATCTTTTTTAGGAGAAATTGCCATTATAACATTATTTTTATCAATATGTTTTGGCAAAGGAAGTTGTACCAAAATTCCTGTTACATCATTATCCTCGTTCAAATCTTTTATAATTGAAAGTAACTTATCTTCTGTAGTGTTTTCTTCTAATTCAATAATTGTGGATTTAATACCGACTTTTTCTGCCGCCAATTTTTTATTACGAACATAAATTTTACTAGCCGGATTGTTACCGACAAGAATCACTACAAGATGTGGCTTAATATCAAGTTTATTAACTCGTTCTTTTACGCTATCTAATATTTTTAATGATACAGCTTTTCCATCTAAAATCATCTAACAATTCTCCTGCGGTAAATTTAATCTAAAATAAAATTCATTAACGGCATTTTTTACAACCTCTGACATTCTGTCAATTTTACCGGAAGCTAATTCTTCATCAAAAGGAATTGTTCCAAGAACGTCAATTTCAGCCTCAGCTAAATTTGTTGAAATTTCATTTAAGTCTTCGTTTTTAACTTTATTTAATACTATACCTAATTGTCCACCGGCTGCATATTTTGCAGAAAATTCTGCAATACGTTTAGTTAAATTAATAGAGTCTACTGTCGGATTTGTTACAATAAGTGCTAAATCAATATCTGTATCGACCAATTGATTTAGATATTTTAAATCAAATTCACAATCAAAAATAACAAAATCATATCTTTCAATTAATCTTTGACAAGCATCGTTGATTTGCGCAGTAATAGGGCATCTACAATCTTTTGCACCAACAAACCAAGAAACTATAATATCAACATTTTCATTTAACGATACCAATATATCTTCCATTGCCCATTCAATGTATTCGTGTTTTGTCATTCCTTCCGGAATTCCTGTTTTGTATTCATGTTTTCCGCTTCTTATTCCATAAATAGTGTTTCTAATATCGAGTCCAAAAGAATGTGCTAATTCACTTGTTAAATCATTGTCAAATAATAAAATCGATTTTGTTGGAAATTTCTCTTGTAATATATTCAATAATGCTTTTGTAACAGTCGTTTTGCCGTTTCCACTTTTTCCTGTAATTGCAATTTTTTTTGTCAAACCAAACCTCTTAAAATAACTACATATAAGAATTTTATCATAAAAACTCGCATAACAAAACAAGGCAATTAATATATTGCCTTGATATATTTCAAGATTAAGTTTAAAAATTATTAATACTAAGTATAGTTAATTATCAATGGATTGCTTCGTCACCCATTATTATTGTTGTTCCTCGCAATGACGTTGCACTCCAAACCTTGGCTTACTTAAACAAGTCCTTCTTTTACAGCTTTTACGGCAGCTTGAACTCTATCGTTTACGCACATTTTTTGTAAAATCGAACAAACGTGTGCTTTTGCGGTATGAACGCTCACAATCAATTCTTTTGCTATTTCTGTATTACTTTTACCCTCAACGAGGTGTTTAAGAACTTCAAATTCTCTTTCTGTTAAAGGTACACGTCCTTCTTCAGAAGTCTTGTCTTTTAAGATTCCAATAGTTTCTTGTTTAGGGAATGAATCTAAAACTTTTCTTGCAATTACAGGATCCAACCAACAAACACCGTTGTTTACATCTCTAATAACGTCAGCTAATTTGGAAGGATCAATATCTTTTAAGCAATAAGCCATTGCGCCAGACGATAAAGCTGCAATTACTTCTTCTTCTCTATCATGCGAAGTTAAAGCTATAACCTTGATATCTTTATTCATCTCCTTAACTTTGACCGTTGCTTCTATACCATTCATGCCGGCAAGACCTAAGTCCATAAGTACAATGTTTGGTGAATACTGTGCAATCATTTTGAGCCCGTCAAGAGCGTTGTCACTCTCCGCAACAACTTTTATATCTTCATTAGAATTCAATGCGCATCTTAAACCCACTCTTGTTAATTTAAAATCTTCAATAATAATTACACTAATAGTTTTCTTTTCTGTTTCTATTGCTGTTGTCATTTTTATTCTCCTCTCGGGTCTCATTTCTTTTATTATATTAAATAATAGATATATTCTTTAGTATATTACCCAATTTACTTATATTTAATTAACAATAACTCAAAAACGTAAAAGCCTGCTCTTATTGAGCAGGCTGAATTTATTATTATAAAAAATATTAACCTAAACCGAATTTTGGTGCTGCTTCTTTTGTTTCTTGACTGCAAGCTTGTTCTAGTGCTTGTAATCTTTCTCTTGCATACGCTAATTGTGTTTCTACAGATTCTTTTTCTAATTCCATATCTGTTTGTTCTGCTTCTAATGGTGCTAATGCTTCATCTTGTTCTGCTTCTAATTCAGCTTTTGCTGCTTCTAACCAAAGAGAAATATTAGATTGTTGTTGAGCACATAGTTGGTTTGCAATATATCCTTGTTGTGATTCTTGGGTTTTTATTTGATAAACACCTTGTTGAATAAGAGATAATTGCTCACCTGTAACTTCATAATTACCGATTTTATAAGCATTGTCTTTCTTTTTACCTTCAGCATCTTGAACTTGTGGTGCATTTCCGCCGGACATAACATATGCTTGGACTATCTCGCCAGCATTTGCTAATCCTTTAATCTCAATTTTTTGACCATTTGCACCATCCATTTTACGATCATTACCTAATTCACTAGCTAATTGGTTATATCGATTCATTGCGAATATAGAGGTGCCACCCATACCACCAAAGTTCATAGGATTCAAACCTTGAGTACCAATACCCATTTGTTGCATCAAATCAGATTTGAATTTTGATTGAGCCATCTGAGCTTGTTTTTCAAGTTGCGACATCCTACTAGAATACATTTTCTGTACTCTAGAAATGTTTTTCGTCATACGGTCAAGGCGGCTGCCGTAACGAGTTTGTTGCAACGTAAGTTTATTAACTTTACGTTTCAACCTCATTTTTTCATGTAGTAATAACAAGAAAGCCATTTTTTATACCGTCTCCGTATGATTTATACTCTTATATATATAAAGTATAGTTCTTATCCATAATTTCACATGTTTTGAGAAATTGTTACAAATCTTTACAAGAATTTTATTAAAAAAATTTACAATAATTTACAAAAAACATTTTGAAATTACAATAAAAGAATAATAAAATAAGATTATTAAATAAATTATTAAGAGGAAAGGTTAAGTTTGAAATTTAAAAAATTAACAAAAGAACAAATTTTAATCTCAATGGATAGATTAACCAGATTTAAGTATACAAAAAATAAATATTTACGAGTATTTCTTGACATAATTCTTAATAATTTAATTGAACCAAAATATAAAAAAAATGATTTATTAAATTTATCTTGTACAGAAATAAGAAACATTGCAGAAGAAATTTTTAATAATTCTCTAAATGAAGCTTCAAATGATTTTTTTATTAATAAAAAAATTTATGAATATGAAAATTCTGTATTTTATTTGGATAACGATTGTAAAGAATTTTTAAATAATAATTTAGATTATAAATCTGCATTAAAATATATAGATTCAACTTGTCCAATAAATTTGCAATGGCTTAAGAGTTTAGAGTTTGATTATAATTTAGTAGAAAATCGAGAATTGCATTATTTAAAATATCCGATAGAAAAAATAATTTTAGTAGAAGGGTTAACAGAGGAAATTCTTTTACCGGCTTTTTCAAAATACTTAAACTATGATTTTTATCAAAAAGGAATTCAGGTAATAGGTGCTGGAGGAAAAAATCAAGTAGTAAAAATGTATTACAAGCTAATAGAAGAAGTAAAATTACCGATATTTTTGTTACTTGATAAAGATGCTGAAGAAAATATTAAACAAATTAGACCTCGTTTACGTGAAATTGATAAAATTCATTTGGTATCTTGTGGAGAATTTGAGGACATGCTTCCAAAATCTTTAATTATAAAAACTATTAATAATCATTTAGAAAATTTTTCTTCAATTAGCGAGTCTGATCTGGACGATTCATTGCCGGAAGTTAAAAATTTGGAATATATTTTTAAAACAAAAGGGCTACATGAATTCAAAAAGGCTGATTTTGCCAAACTTATCAGAAATAATATTAGTGAAGAGGCTGATATTTCACCAGAAATAGCCGAAATTATTGAAGAAATATCAAATCAAAATAAAATGCTTGACAGTAAATTTTGTTCCTGATAATATATATCTTGTGGTTAGGCCACAGCCGAAGTATAAAAGGTTTAATTGAAAAATAAATAGTAAATTGTGAATTTATAAAAATTTGCGCTTGTAGCTCAGCAGGTAGAGCACTCCCCTTTTAAGGGATAGGTCGCGCGTTCGAATCGCGCCAAGCGCATATTTTTTTTTACAAATTATGCTCACGAAATGCTCATAACAATTAGAAACAAGATAGATTTTGCTTAATTTAATAAATATGCATTAAATAAAATACTATTTTGTAACTTTTATTGCACCCCAGGCTCTTATAAACCCTTTTTCATACATAATCAAATAATACCCACCGTCTTTTACATATTCAATAGTAGCTTCCATATGTTCATACTCTTTTGGTGGTGTTGCTCCGGTCTTTGCGTATTTTGTTTCTATTATTTTTTGAAATTTTTCTTTTCTTTTTTGTTTTGCAATGATTTTTTTATCTTCTTTATCTAAGTTTTTATTTTTTTCATAATATCGGCGTAATTCTTGTTCATTTTCAGCAATTTTAAACACTGGAATTACAGCTACCAAATCTTTTGATTCAATTAAGTACATAAACTCTTTGTCGTTAGAAAGAGCAAGTTCATAGTGCCCCGGTTTTATAAAATTACCATTATAGTCAGGGATATAATCTAATATTGCCAATGTTGGTTGTTCATCTGTTGGAACAGAATAACGATAAATTGGTTTTTGGTGCACTGTAATTCCTGATGGAGTTGCAGGATATGGTGCAGATGGCGCAAGATAATCAATATCTCTTAGAGCCGGTGTAATAATTCCATCTATCATAATTTATCAGCCAATTTGTTGATATGTGTATTGATATATTGAAAATCTTTTTCAAGTAATTTTGAAGATGCTACAAAAATTACTGACATATATTGTTTAGAAAGTTCTCTATTTTTTATTGCAAGTCTATAGCTTTCTCTCATCAATCTTTTTATACGATTTCTTTTTACAGCTCTTTTATGGATTTTTTTACTTACAACAAAACCTATTTTGGTTGGATAATCATTATTCTTTTTTCTTCCGCAAAAAGCTGTTATTCCTCCGGAATAAACGGTATTTCCTATTTTATACGTTGCTTTAAATGCACTTCTTTTTTTTAGTCTATAATCTTTAGGTAACATAGTTTTATCATACACTCTTATAAATTTAAAGTAAAGTTGAATCGTTCTATATGATTAGATATTTTTGATAACATTAAAAAAGATATGTACACATGAATTACCGATATTCGGTTGTTTTTTGTCATCAATAATATACTTGCTAGTTCAATAGAGAAGATTGTTTTCGCAAATTATAGTGGTATCACAAGGTGGTGACATCATGAAAAAAAATCTTGCAGCTTTATTGATTTTAATTTCTCTTACATTAGGAGTTCCTTCTTCATTTGCATCTTCTACGCAAAAGAGTACAATTTCTAAAATTGAAAATGAAATATATGGGTTTGACTATCAAAATGATTCTGTTCAAAACCGTGTTTTAAGATTAGAGAAGACTATTTATGGTAAACAATTTTCCGGAGATGTTAATAAACGCATAAAACGTCTTTCCGCAGATATTTCTGCAGATGTAATAGGGCTAGAAATTGAACCTTGTGAAGATAGCTTTGCAAACAATGAAGATACTGTTGCTGACAGCACAGTAAATTATCCAATAGTAGACGAAATAGAGAAAAAACTTTTCAATAAAACCAATAAAGATAGAGATTTTCATACTCGTATTGTAACAATAGAAAAAAAATTATTTGGAAAAGTATATGATGTAGATGATTATTCCACTCGTATGGATAGAATAAAAGCCGAAATCATGCCGGAAACACTAGCTGATACTTCTAAATTTGACAATGAATATAGAGATAATCGTCCAATGGATTTAAGTTCAAATGATTTGGGCGGAAGCCGTTTTAGTAGATTTTCTATGCCATTTGGTCAAAAAAATTATACAAGACCATATGCTAATTATGGTGATACGTTCACAGGTGGAGCAAGTCCGGTTCAAACATATAACCCTAATCTTAATGATGAACTATCTCAGATGGAATTTGAGACATTTGGTACAGAATTTTCCAATGAAGATTCCGCAACAAGAATTAAACGATTAAATAGTGTAAACAAGGCAAAAAAATCCTCATCAAAATATGATTCCAATAAATTTAGTCAAAGAATGTCAACTGCAATGGAAATTGGAGCCATGATATTAATGATTTTAGCAATGGTTTTGTAACTTACTTTCTGCCGGTATTTGTGTTTATAATATCTGAAACCCAAGGAATGTAGCTATATATTCCGCAAAAAGCGGTTATTGTTAAATATAAAATTACAACTGTCGTGAAACCTTGTAATATAGATAATTTGAATAAAAACGGCAATGGCATATTGATAAAATACGGTATTGCATTAATAATCGGAATTCTGTATAAAATCACATAAATTAAATCAGCAAAAGTTGCAATCAAAAAATACAATATTGAAAGAAATATTGATTGTAAAATGTGGTATAGCAAAAATGGTGTCACATGTTTTTTTAACAATGCTGCTATTAATAACCATACAAATCCGGCTCCACCAGCTGTTAAATAAGACAATGCCGATATAAATCTTTCAATCGGATATATTTGTTTAGAAGGCTGCAACGATATCTTCCTTTCTGTAATCTTCAATAAAATCATCTAAAACCTGAATGAACACTAATTTATACTCATCATTTTCAGGTCGCATATTTACAGCTGCTCTGTAAGAATAAATTGAACGCTCAATTTGCCCGCTCATATAATAAACATTGGCAATTAATACATAAATACTCGGATCAAGTTTATTGATTTTGAGAGCTTCTTTATACTGTTCTTCTGCTTCATTATATTGTTTAATATTAGAATATAAATTTCCTAACAAGATATAAGAATTAGCTTCTTTAGGATTTATTTCTATTGCACACTTATAAAGCTTAATTGCATCTTTATAATCTTTAAAATCAGATTTTGCAATCGCATAACAAATATATGCTTTATAATTATCTCCAGGAAGTGAAATTGCTTTTTCAAAATATTCATAGCATTTATTCTTATCCTTAGTTACAGCTAAAGTGTTTGCAATACATAGCGCAACAGTTTTATTATCAGGCGCTAGTGCAAAAACCTTATAATAATACTCAAGAGCCTTGTTGTAATCGAATAATTTAAAACAAACATTACCCAAATCTACTAATGCGGTTAAATTTTCCGGATCCAAAGATAATGCTTTTTCATAATACGCTCTTGCTTCTACAAAGTCATCAAAATCATGATACAGAAGCGCTATAGCGTTATATATTTCCGGATCTGATGCATTGAAATCAAGTGTTCTATTATAAAAAAGTAATGCTTTAGGAAAGTTTTTAAGTTCAGCATAGGTATTTGCCATATTGTAATATACAAGATAATTACTCGGATTTACAATCATTGCTTGATTAAAATACTTCAACGCTTTTCTATATTCTTTAGAGTAGAACCAAATACTACCTAAGTTTAACAGTGTTTGCAGGTCTTTCGGATCAATCTCTAATAAACTCTCATATACTGAAATAACTTTTTCATATTGCTCATCCATTGCATAATATTTTGCTAATTCGTGATAATGTTCAGTATTATTAGGCTCCAGCGCCATTTTGAGAACTGTTTTCTCTATTGCTTTGTTTAATTCTTTTTTATCCATCTTCTTATTATCTTTCAATATTTTCGTATTTTGAATATTCTTTTGATTCATTCATCCATGTTTCTTGTGGAATACTGAATGCGTGATTCCAGAATTTTTCTATTGCATAAGCTTCTCTTTCATCTTGTTGTAATATATGAATTACTACATCACCGTAATCAATCAAATTCCAACGATTTTTAACATCATTTTCTCGTCCAAGAGGTAGCCTTGAAAAAGTTGATTTAATTTTATCCGATAAATTTTCTGTCAATGCTTTAACTTGTGTACTTGTTTGTGCAGAACAGATTACAAAATAATCTGCGAAGGAAGATACATTACTAATATTCAAAATAGAAATATCTTTTGCGATTGCTTCTTCTAAAAATCGGGCTACAATGCAAGCAAATTTATAAGATGATAATTCTTCTGTCATTTTTATTCTAACTCCAACATGTCTATTCTACGTTTATGTCTGCCACCTTCAAACTCTGTACCTATCCAAGTATCAACGATGTCTATAGCAAGTCCATTTCCAACAACTCTTTCACCTAGGCATAAAATATTTGAATTGTTATGTTTTCTTGTCATTCTTGCTGAATATGTATCTGAACATAATGCCGCTCTTATACCTTTGAATTTATTAGCAGAAATTGACATTCCAATTCCTGTGCCACAAACTAAAATACCTTTTGAGCCTGTAAGTAAAACTTTTTCGGCAACAGCTTTTGCTATAATCGGATAATCGCAAGAATCTTCGGAATAGCAACCCATATCTTCAACTTCTATTGATTGTTGTTCTAAGTGTGCAATTATAATATTTTTTAAACTATAACCTCCGTGGTCGGAGCCTAAAATTATTTTCATATTTCTCATCCTCTTTTTGTTCAAATTGTAACATTTTTGCAATAATTTATCAATATTTTACATTTTTTTACTTTAATATAAGTATGTTAGGTCGTGTGAATTCTGTAAATCCAAACTTTAGAGCTGCAATTTCGGATAAAGATATTGCAGGTTTTAAGAATGCTAAACAACATTTTAGTGACTGTTATTTAATGACAACTTTGGAAACACTGAGTCATACACCTAATGGACGAGAAGTATTAAAAAAACGAATTCAATACGACGATAATAATCCTAAATTACTAAATTGTTATTTGTTTAATCCAAAAGGAGAAAAAGAAAAATTTGTAATACCGACAAATACTGTTGTAAAGGGATATGAGAAATTATATAAATATCAACCTAACGAAATAATTAGAGGCATGGATATTTCTGTAGCAGAGTATGAAGATAAATATAAAGCTAAGCCTTGGATTTGCAGATTTACTGATAATTTTAAAACATATTCTTTTGAAAATAACTTACCATCGCATTTTATGAAAATATTTACCGGTAAAAAACCAAGAATTATTGCGGAAACAGATTATAATATTGATCTTTCCGGCTACAAAGATGAAGTTATGAAATTATTTAAACAAATGGAGAAAGAAAAAAATTACAGCTTTGTTATCGGAACCGGTATAAAAATGCTTGATAGCCGAACTTGGCACGTATATGTAATTGAAGATGTTAATTTGGAAGAAAATACTATAACCGTAAAAGAAAAACACGCTAATAAACCACGTACAATGAATATAAATACAGCTTTAAACACTTTTAAATTTATAGTAGGCTATTTTGATAGTGACTTAAAAGAAAAATCTTAAAGTAATAAAAAATTTATTTTTCTCAACAACTCCACTATTTACCACTAATATTGTTTTTGATAAAATACTCTAAAAATACACGAAGGAGCAAAATTTATGAGTATAAATCAATCAATTAAGCCTGTAACAACAGAATATGCAAAAAATATAAAAATTGGCGGATGTGATTTAGTAGAATTAGCAAAAAAATATGGTACTCCTCTATACGTTATTGATGAAGCAACTTTAAGAGGAATTTGTAATGATTACAAAAATGCTTTCAAAGAGTATAAAAATATAAAAATGATGTACGCTTCAAAAGCGTTATGTACATTGGCTATTGCTAAAATTCTTGATTCAGAAGGTTTTGGTTTTGACACAGTTTCTGCAGGGGAAATTTATACCGTCAAAAATGCAGGTGTAGATATGTCAAAGGTTCTTTTTAATGGTAATAATAAATCTAAAAGCGAACTGGAATTAGCACTAGATTATAAAGTTGGCAGATTTTCTGTTGATAATTTTTACGAGGCAGAACTATTAAATAAAATAGCAGAAGAAAAAAGAATTACTGCAAATATTTTATTGAGAATAACTCCAGGAATTGAATGTCATACTCACGATTATATCCAAACAGGTCAAATTGATTCAAAATTTGGATTTGATTTATCTCAGATTGATGAAATTGTTGAATTAATACTAAATCAATACAAAAATCTTTGTTTAAAAGGCTTGCATGCTCATATAGGTTCACAAATTTTTGAATTAAAATCGTATTATGATGAAGTTGAGATTTTAGTTAAAGAAATAGCAAGAATAAACAAAAAATTTGGGTTAAATTTAACAGAAATGAATATTGGTGGCGGTTTAGGTGTTAAGTACACAACAAAAGACGCTCCTCCTTCTATTGAAGAACTTGCAAAAGCTGTGACTGAATCAATGAGAAAATTTTCTATTGAAAATCCTACTATATATATTGAACCCGGCAGAAGCATTATATCAACCTCAGGGGTTACACTTTATACCATCGGAAGTTCTAAACAAGTTCCCAATGGAAGAAAATATGTTGCAATAGATGGTGGTATGGCAGATAATCCACGCCCAAGTATGTATCAGGCTGAATATGTTGCAGAAGTTGCCAATAAAATTAATTCTAAAGAAAAAGAAATTGTCACAATAGCCGGTAGGTATTGTGAAAGTGGTGATATATTGATAAATGAAATAGAATTACCAAAGCTTGAAGCGGGTGATATTTTATGTGTATACAATACAGGTGCGTATAATTATTCTATGTCATCTAACTATAATAGAGTGGAAAAACCTGCAATGGTACTTGTAAATAATTCACATTCTGATATTATAGTATATAGAGAGAAGTTAGAAAATCTCGTTTCACATGATAATATACCCGATAGGTTGAGATAGTATGTTTGATGCGCTAATATCCTTAATTCAAGACATTTTAAGCCCTTTGCAATGGTCATTGACATGGGTTAATATTCTTGAAATTGCGCTTATTGGAATAATTTTATTCATTTTCTATCATAAATTTATTAAGGACACTCAGTCAGAAAAACTTGTAAAAGGTCTATTTTTTCTTGTTTTTGCTTGGATTGTAAGTGAAATTTTAATTCTGATAGATTTGAGAATATTGGGTGTATTTTTAAAATCTCTTGTAACATTAATATCATTGAGTTTGATTGTTATATTCCAACCTGAACTCAGACGTTTATTGGGATATCTGGGACAACCGGGGTTTATAAGAAAAACCTTCTTCACAGCAGGTACTTTCAGAGAAGCGGAAGAGAATGATGTTGATGTAATAAAAGAAATTATTGAAGCAGTAAAATATTTAACAAAGACAAAAACAGGTGCGCTAATTGTATTTCAAAAAGAAATGGGTGCAGGAAGCTATTCTGATGTTGGCACAAAGTTGGATGCAAGAATTTCAACAGAATTAATTCTTACAATTTTTCATCCTAACACTCCGCTTCATGATGGCGCAATGGTTATAGAAAATAAAAGAATTCATTCCGCAGGAGTTTTACTTCCTTTAACAGAAGATCCAAAATTAAGTTGGAAATATGGTACAAGACACAGAGCGGCGATTGGAATGTCAGAAGTTTCTGATGCGGCTTGTTTAGTTGTGTCAGAAGAAACAGGTGATGTTTCTGTAACAATGGATGGAATATTGAAAAAATATGAAGATTTAATGACTTTAAAAACAGATTTAGAAGGTATTTTAGGTATTAAACCAAAAGAGGATAGTCAAATTAAGCACAAAAACATATTTGATATGCTTAAAGGAAAGAATTAGGAAATAGTTATGTTTTTTAATCGTAAAAAACCGTTACAACCAGTAAAAAAAACTAAAAGCGAGCTTATACGTGAATATATAACAAAAGCTTTTTTTATCACTGTGGGTGCATTTATTGTTGCAGTCGGACTGGAAATGTTTTTGCTACCAAATAAGATTATTGATGGTGGCGTAATCGGTGTTTCTATGATGATTTCATATATTACAAAATGGAATTTAGGTCTATTGATTTTTTGTATTAATATTCCATTTATCCTTATGGCACTAAAAAATCTTGGTAATAAATTTGTTATTCAAACTTTTTTTGCAACTGCAATGTTAGCAGTCGCTACAAATGTGTTGCACGGAATTCAAGCAACAGAAGATTTACTTCTCGCAACAGTTTTTGGTGGCATAATTTTAGGTTTCGGAGTTGGTTTGATTCTTAGAAACAATGCCTCTTTAGATGGAACAGAGATGGTTTCAATAAATCTTTCTAAAAAATTGAAATTCATATCTGTTGGCGAACTTTTAATGTGTATAAATTTATTTATCTATATGGGAGCGGGGTTCTTGTATGGATGGGATAGGGCTCTTTATTCAATTTTAACGTATTATATAGCTTCTAAAGTAATTGATTCCGTATTAGAAGGTTTAGATAAAGCAAAATCAGTCAGAATTTTTTCAGAATATTATAAAGAAATCGGAAATGCAATTATGAAAGATTTAGATGTAAGCGTTACGTACATGAAAGCGATGGGCGGATATTCTCGTCAAGAAAAAATTCAAACGTATTGTGTCGTTAATAAATTTGAAATGCCAAGATTGAAAGAACTTGTTCATACTATTGATCCAAAAGCTTTCATTGTGACTGAAGATGTACATGAAGTTGAAGGTGTGCGTGTAAAAAAACATAAATAATTTTACACTAGACATAAATTAAAAAGTATTATAAAATTTATATATATTAAGAGAGGAAAATAAATGCCAAACAAAGATATGATACCGGTAGAGGTAATTATTTTAACAGATACTGATGATATCAAAGGTACAGTTTATGTATCAGGAAATGTTGCTTCAAACAGACAGTTAACAGAACTTTTAAATGATGAAAACAGACGCTTTTTAGCGGTTGTTAATGTTGAAATTTATGGAAAGAACTCTAATCAACCACCAAAAAGATATGAATTTCTTGAAGTTCATATGGACTCGATTCGTATGGTTCATCCTACATCTCAGGCATTGTTTAGAGAATCTCCAAAAACTCAAGAAGATATTGCAAGATTTAGAGAATTAAGAGCAAAGTTAAATCAAACAAAACCATTTTAAATTAAAGGCGAGAATAAAATTCTCGCCTTTAATTTTTTAATCAGCATAACATAACAATGAATTATTATTTTTCAATTTATTCAATGCCCTAATTTCTGTTTGTCTTATACATTCTTTTGTTACACCGTACATTTTACCAATTTCTTCTAATGTAGATTTTACACAGTTTCCTAGTCCAAATCTCATTTTTATAACAGTTTGTTCACGTTCTTTTAAAGTTGAAACAATATTTGAGATTTCTTTTTTAAGCTCTTCGTATTCTATTGTATCTTCAACTTTTACACTTTTATCTTCTAAAACGTCTGCAACATTTAATTCACTGCCGTTTTTTGCTTCAAAACTTCCGTCAATTGATACTGTTGTAGAATATGCTGATAAAAATGTATCAATTTTTTCAGGTTCAATATTCATTTTTTCTGCAACATCTTTGTTTGTAACTTGACAGTTGTATGCTCTTTCCATTTCTCTTTTTACTTTAGAAAACTTGGATAATGTTTCTTGAATATATACAGGAATTTTCATGCAATATGATTGTTCTGAAATTGCTTTAAACATTGCTTGTTTAATCCACCAACTAGCATAAGTAGAAAATCTGTAACCTAATTCAGGATTAAATTTCTCAGCAGCAATCATTAAACCTAAATTTCCTTCTTGAATTAAATCAATCATCGGAATTTTTGAAACATGAATAACTTTTCTTGCAATTGTTAAAACAAGTTTTAAATTTGCTTGAACCAATACTTTTTTTGCTGATTTATCACCATTTTTAGCACGCAAAGCTATTTCTTTTTCTTCATCAGAGGTTAAACTCTGTATTGAATTAACTTTTCTTAAATACAAACTCATTTCATCATCATTAAATGAAATAAAACCATTTCTTGCTGGATTTGTAGTTCTTTTCATATTGATTAATTTTTCTTTCATACTGTTAGGCTCCTTGGGGTTGTGGAATAAATGTAATACTAAATGTTAGGGGTAATAATGATTAAATGTTTGAGAAAGCCTTGCAAGATTTCACATTTATAAGAAAACGATGAACACATAACTAAGATTTCTTATATACTTATAATATATCCAAAGTATATAAAACACAACCCTTTTGTTAAGATTTATTACAAAAAATACGCATATTTCCAATAATCTTTACAAAAGTACATAAAATTTTAATAGAGTAAAATCTAAATATAAGTTAATTAATGTGGTAAAAATATTAAGATTTATGTGTAAATAAATGTAACAAGTTTAAGCAGATATCTTGTGTTAGTTATAACTAAGTTATAGAATTGATATAT
>CAKVIN010000031.1 GCA_934754425.1 uncultured Candidatus Melainabacteria bacterium
GAAAATTGAAAGTGGAAAGTTGTTTTAAAACGGTTGGTAATCGTAATTACAAGTATGGCGTATTTTTTTGAATACAAGTGTGCCACGTCATTGTGATAAGTTAAACAAAAAAATAGGTCAGGTATTCTCTGACCTATTTTTGACAAAAACTTTTAACCAAATATTTTTTTAGCAAGAGCTTTTAACTTTTCAAAATTGTATCCGGAAGTGATACTACCTTCCCAGTCACTATTGCTTTTATCATTATCATAGAAAGCTTCTGTTTTAGTATATGTTACCTCAGCACCATCAAAAGTCGAGCTGGCTCCGTGGTCTGGAGTTGTGTCATGTGAGATACTTATCATGTTAATATTTCCATCTTTGTCATAGTAAACTTGAATATATTGACCATTAGTTAGTGT
This sequence comes from uncultured Candidatus Melainabacteria bacterium, assembly GCA_934754425.1. Taxonomy (GTDB): domain Bacteria; phylum Cyanobacteriota; class Vampirovibrionia; order Gastranaerophilales; family Gastranaerophilaceae; genus CAG-196. The sequence goes on from CAKVIN010000031.1 coordinate 402, forward strand.
AGCTTTTTTCCATTCTGTATCATCTTCATCTTTACCAGATTTGATTTCTGGTTTTTTCTTCATATTTGCTACATCAGCTAACAATTTATTAGCACCATCAAATGTTTTCTGAATTTTTGAACGGTTTTTATTTTGGTAATCTTTTTCTTTATTATCATTTTTTACGATTTGATTTTCTGCAGCGATAATTCTGCTTTTATAATTCTGTATTATCCCATTCTGTTTTTTTGGTGGTAATTGTTGAAAAGCTATAGGTACCCAAGCCTTCTCACCTTGTTTCCATAATCTTAACTCAGTCATTTTTATTCTTAATAGCTTAAGTACAACATCAGCTTGTTTTTGAGAATTTGGACCAAAAGAAATAGTTGTGTCTGAATTTAATGCATAAGCAACATTATCTTTTGTGATACCTTTAATATTACCTTTTTTCAATGATGCAGCTAGTTTTTTCCCTTCGCCTATGTTTTTTAAAATGTTTTTAACTTGATTTGATGAGTATCTAACCGGTACGCTTACTTTGACACTGTTATAATCAGTTTGAGCTGGTGTTAATGGTTTATTACCACCTTCAGTACCACCTGATTTATCTACTTTATCACCATTAGCAGCTGAAGTATCTCCGGCTTTATCAGCTTCACCTGCGCCATCTGTCGCACCAGCTTTATCTGCTTCACCAGTTTCATCGGCTTCACCTGTGCCATCTGCCGCAGCACTACCGCCAACTTTATTCAACCATTCGTTTGCTAAAGTTTCAACATTCTTACCTGCTTTTTTTGCTGCGCCAATAACGTACTTAGTTATTGATTTCATTGCATCTTCTACAGTAATAAATTCGTCTACATTAGCATTACCTGTGCCTATTTCTTGGATAAATTCTTTCCAGATTGATGCTTCAATCTTTCCGTTTTTCTCACCGTCTTTTGCATCTAATTTTTGGGCAATCATGCCGGCTGATGTTGTGTTTAGTAGTCTGTCTAAGTTTGTCATAAATACTCCTTTATCTTACGTATTACTTTTGTGTTGGTAATATGTATTACGGCATATTTTTGAAAAACTTTAGGGTAAAAAATAGGTTCGGCGCAATTTACTACTACTACTACTACTACTACTACGTTTGCGCCAAATGTAAAGATTTTTAATTTTTCTTAATATAAGAATATACATTAAAAATATTATTACATTTTCTTAACAATATATTTTGGGGAGAGGAAATTTTATATTTTGCTTCAAAATAATAAATATAACCACTAACATTTTTATCAACTTTTTAATATTGTCATTTTAATTTTTATCCTTAAAACATATACAAATGTCTAGTTACGAATTTCAAGCCAAGGATAAATAATAATCGTATGAAAAAAATATTGAGCATATTTGTATTAATGATTTTTGCAACTTCTCAGATTCATGCGGCGACATTCCAAGGTGGGGTTGCTGAACAAGGACGAGGAAATTCCAGCAGAATTGTTGATAAACAAACCGGTGAAGGTGTTGGCGGAGCAAAGATTACATTACCAAAACAAAACTACGCAACGAAGACTGATTCCAGCGGTTTTTTTGAATTAGATACTCGTATTGATGGTACAAGTATTATGTCGGTTCAAAAAGAGAATTATAAACCTTATTCTATGACAATTAATGACAAAACATTTAATGCGCCAATTGTTGTTGGGATAGAAAAATCAAACGCTTCGGATTTATCACTGGATGCTAACATGTATCATTTGGGTGATGATAGTTATTCTGAACTTTCTGCGAATGCAGGTGAGTTTAGAATGCAAGCAATAGGCCCTTTTTATACAAAACGATTTATCCTCAAAAATCTTAATTTATCAAAGCCGGTTTATCTTGTAATCGGTTCGATTATTGGTATTGATACTGCAATGGCGCATTCTATGGGACAAAATAGGATTACAAACGCTTTTGCTTCGCCTCCGGAAGTATATTTTAACGGTAACAAGATTTCAGAAATTCAACTTAGTGGTGATGGGCAAAAAATTAAATTACCGCCATCTTTAATACGTAAAAACCAAGTTAATGAAATAACCATAAAAACCGGTCGAAACTTAATGCAAACAGCATATGTTGATTATGATGATATAGAATTTATGAATTTGATTATAGAAAACTAATCATAAATATTATCTGCACTTTGTCGTATGTGTACAGCAATGTGCGGATAATAAGTAGTTGTGAAAAACTATCCAAATATTTTTTTAGCAACAGCTTTTAGCTTTTCAAAGTCGTATCCGGAATAAATTGTACCATCATATGATACACGATTTTTATCTATATTATATGAAGCCATTTCTTTTTCATATAATACTTCTATTTCATCTTGTCCTTGATTATTCTTAGTTGTATTATATGAAATCATAATTGTTTCAATTTCACCTTTATAATAATTTACTTTAATATATCTACCATCTGGCAGTTTAGCTTGTTTAACGCCGTTTTTGAGAGTTTGAATGTCAGGTTTTTCTTCCATATTCGCAACATCAGCCAAAAAACGATTAGCATTATCAAAAGTTTTTTGGATTTTTGCCTGATTTTTATTTTGGTACTCTCTGTAGCTTTTATCTTTGTATATAATTTCACTTTCTTCGTTAATAATTCTATCTTTATATTTTTGCAATAACTTTCTTTGCTCGCCATATGATAATTTAGCAAACTTTTTTACATCAGAGCAATCATTTGGGGATAATTTTTCTAAATCATCCATTTTATCCACTAATTGTTGAAATAAATATTTTGCCAATTCTTGCGAATTAGGACCAAAAGAAAGGTTTGGAACTTTATTTAAAGCGTATGCAACATTGTCTTTATTTATACCTCTGGAATTTCCTTTTCTTAACTTTGCTGCAAGACTTTCACCTATCTTTTGATTTTTCAAAATAGCTTTAACTTGGTTTGATGCAAATCTGGTTTCAGGAATTGTTACCTTGATGTTATTATAATCCGCTTCTGATTGTGATACTGGTTTTTTATTACCACTTTTTACTTTTTCAGTATTAGCCGCATTATCAGTGCCTTTAGCATTTTCGGTACCTTTTGCGCCATCGGTTGAATTATTACCAGCAACACGACCCAACCATTCATTAGCTATAGTTTCAATATTTCTTCCTGTCTCTTTTGCCGTATTAACTAAATATCTAGTAATTGAATTAATTGCATCTCCTACAGAAATAAATTCTTTTACATTATTATTACCTGTGCCTATTTCATTGATAAAATCTTTCCAGATTGATGCTTCAATCTTTCCATTTTCACCGTCTTTTGCATCTAATTTTTTAGCAATCATGCCGGCTGAAGTTGTGTTTAGTAGTCTGTTTATGTCTGTCATAAATACTCCTTTATCCTACATAATACTTCTATAATTGATATTATGTATTACGGCATATTTTTGAAAAACTTTAGGGCAAAATATAAACAACCAACACTTTAACACTCCTCTTGTTATTGCTACGACTACGTTTAAGGCAAATGTAAAGATTTTTGAGATTTCTTAACATATGAGTATGTATTAAAAATATTGTTATTGTTTTTGGGCAATATGTTATTGGGGCGGGATTTTGTATTTTGTTTCAAAATAATAATTAATCAAAAGCTGGATTCTTCGAAACACAGTTTCTCAGAATGACAGTGCTATGATAATGGTAATTAATAATTGTTTTAAAACAATTTTTCATTTTCAACTTTAAAAAGCTGACAGTTGTGTCTACGTTCGTAGTACAGTGCGCAGCACATCTAAAATCTGATTTAAAGCTTGTGAGCGGTGTGAAATCTGATTTTTTTCTTCTTCACTAAGTTCTGCCATAGTTACAGTTCTACCGTCAACCAAAAATATTGGGTCGTATCCAAAACCATTTGTGCCGGCTTGTTTTTGGGTAATACTACCTTTGCAAATACCTTTACAAGCAAACGCAACTTCACCTTGCGGATTAACTAATGTCATTGCACAAACAAATTCTGCTGCTCGATTTGTTTTATCCTGCATTTCTGATAAAACTCGATTAATGCGTTTTTGAGGAGTTTCGGCATATCTTGCAGAAAAAAGTCCCGGAGCACCGTCAAGCGCTTCTATACATAATCCTGAATCATCTGCAAGCGCCCAACTTTTAGTGAGTTTCCAAGCCTCCATAGCTTTAATTCTAGAATTCTCCTCAAAAGTTTTACCATCTTCAATCGGGTCAAAACCTTCCGGAGGAAGTATGAATTTAATATTACATTCTTCTCCGTATTTTGTTTTTACAATATCATTAATCTCTTGAACCTTGTGTTTGTTTGATGATGCTAAAACTATTTTCATTAATCCCTCTTATTATAATAATTAAGCTCTTTATTCGTATCCAGAATTTTTCCTTCGCAATTAAAAATCCCATTTTTTAAGCCCATTTTTGAAAGTCTGTATTTTAAGCTTACTAACAAAACTTCAAGTCCATATTTACAAGAACGGACAAAGTTAATAGATGAAGCTTCCGGAAAATATTTTGTCGGACAAGAAATTTCACCAATCTTAAAACCTTTATACAAAAGCAAAGCAAGCATTTCATTATCAAAAATAAAATCGTCACTACAAGCTTCCAGTGGCAATGTTTCAAGAATTTTTCTTGTAAAACCTCTAAATCCTGTATGATATTCTGACAATTTTTCACCAAGGAAAAAGTTTTCAAATCCTGTTAAAAACTTGTTTGAAAAATATTTGTATAATGGCATTCCGCCTTTTAAAGCCGAACGTCCAAGCATTCTGGAAGCAATTACTGCATCATATTCTTCAAAAGCCATCATAGAGGCAATTGCAGGAATAAGTTTCGGAGTGTATTGGTAATCCGGATGTAACATAATTACGATATCTGCTCCGGATTTTAATGCAGCACGATAGCAGGATTTTTGATTGCCACCGTAACCTTTGTTTTTTTCGTGTACTATTGTTGTAATATTAAGCTTTTTAGCAATTTCTTTCGTTTTGTCAGAAGAGAAATCGTCGACAAGAATAATCTCGTCGACGAAATTTTGATAAATCTCATTATAAGTTTTCTCTAAAGTCTTTTCTGCATTATATGCAGGCATTATTATTACAACTTTTTTGTTGTTTATCATTTTTAGACTGAACCTTAACTTTCTACTGCCTCTTCTTCTTTCTCCTCAGCGTTTCTGATAGAAGATTTGTCAGAGCTCAAAGCTTTGTCTTTAAATTTTTGAACTTGTCTTTGTAATTTGTCTGCTAACAAATCGATGCTTGCATACATTGATTCTGCAGCTTCTTCGCAATGAACAACGCCTGTATTCATTTTGCAAGAAACTTCTGCTACATGCTTGCCTGTTGCTGCAGGATTCTTAATTACAGACAAAATTACATCAATTCCGGTAATTTGGTCATAATGATTAGCTACCTTACCGATTTTTTCTTTTACATAAGCTTTGATAGCGTCTGTAATCTCAATGTTCTTACCGTTTACGTGAATATGCATTAACACCTCCTATGTACTACATATTTCATTGTACAACATTATAAAGAATTTTTAAAGCCCTAAGCTTTAATAAAAATTAAATTTGTAAAACATCAATAATCATGATACAATTAGCGCATGTTCACTGGTATTATAGAAGAAAAAGGTCAAATTTTGACCATTAGCGACAAAAAAATCGTTATAAAATGTTCAAAAGTATTAGAAGGCTCTAAAATAGGTGACAGTATTTGTGTGAATGGTGTGTGTCTTACAATAAGCGAGCAAAATACTAATTCTTTTACTGCGGATACTTCTGCTGAAACACTTAGAATAACAACTTTGGGAAAATTAAAAAGCGGTTCTGTCGTAAATTTAGAACGTGCAATGCCTATGAATGGACGTTTTGGCGGTCATATCGTTACCGGTCATACTGATAATGTTGCAAAGATTATCGGAATAAAAAGGCATGATGAATTTTGTGATTTGGAAATTGAACTCACAAAAGAGCAAGCAAAATATGTGGTTAAAAAAGGCTCTATTACAATTGATGGAATAAGTCTTACTGTAGCAGAAATTCAAGGACAAAAAATAACTATTGCCGTTATTCCGCATACGCTTGAAAATACAAACCTGATAGACTTAAAAATAGGCGATTTTGTGAATATAGAGGTTGATATTTTAGCTAAATATATTGAAAAATTTTTATCAACGAGAGATAATAGTTCAGGAATGAGTTTAGATTTTTTGCAAAGAAACGGATTCTGCTAATTATGACAAATCAATTTAATACAATAGAAGAAGCATTGGAAGATTTTAAATTAGGTAAACCTGTTATTGTTGCTGATGATGAAGACAGGGAAAATGAAGGTGATTTAATTTGTTCTGCTCAATTTGTCACTCCTGAGCTTGTTAATTTTATAACAAAAGAATGTCGTGGGATTGTTTGCCTTGCGATTTCTCAAGAGATTGCACAACAACTTGATTTACCACAAATGGTAGAAAAAAATACAGAAAGTATGCAAACTGCATTTTCTCTTAGCATAGATGCACATCCTAAATATGGAGTGACGACAGGAGTTTCAGCTTTTGATAGAGCTAAAACAATAGAAGTTGCAATTGCGCCTGACGCTCAACCTTCTGACTTACGTCGCCCTGGGCACTTATTCCCTTGTGTTGCAAAAAAAGGCGGAGTGTTAAAAAGATGTGGGCATACAGAAGCTGTAGTTGATTTGGCAAAACTTTGCGGACACAGAGAAGCCGGTATTATGTGTGAAATCATGAAAGATAATGGCGAAATGGCTCGCAGAGATGATTTACATAAATTTGCAGAAAAACATAATATCAAGTTTATAACGGTTGCAGATTTAATTGCGTATCGTTTGAAGCGTGAAAAGTTTGTAAAACGTGAAGTTGAAGTATTTTTGCCAACTCAATTTGGCGATTTTAATATTGTCGGATACACGGATACAATAACCGGATGTGAGCATGTTGCGTTGGTTAAAGATGACGGAAGTGATAAAGTTCCGCTGATTCGTGTTCATAGTGAATGTTTAACGGGAGATATTTTCCACAGTCTTAAGTGTGATTGCAATTGGCAATTACATACTGCCTTAAAAATGGTTAACGAATATGGCAAAGGAGCTGTAATCTATATAAGAGACCATGAAGGCAGAGGAATTGGACTAATTAATAAACTTAAAACATATAAACTTCAAGAACAAGGTCAAGATACCGTTGAAGCGAATGTTTCGCTTGGCTTTGCACCGGATTTAAGAAATTATGGAGTCGGTGCTCAAATTATATTGGATTTGGGATTTAATAATTTTAATTTGATAACCAATAACCCAAAGAAAATTATTGGCTTGAAGGGGTATGGTTTAACTGTACACGAAAATATTAATCTTAAATCAGAAGTTAATAAATATAACGAACGCTATATAAATACAAAGCGTGAAAAAATGCACCATTTAATGTAAGGAACAATCATGGCAGATACATCGTACGAAATAGAGTTACTAAACGGAAATATATCTAAAATTTTTGCTGGAGTTTATAACGACTTTAAAGCAAAAGCGATAAGTGAATATAAATTTGAATTAGAACCACTTTCTTATGAAGAGTTTATTGATTCTGTCGAAAAAAATTACATGAAATGTATTGTATTGAAAGAAAATGAAATTCCAACCGCATTTTTGGTCTATACAACTTCTATTTCCGAATCCGTAGAGTTGAATATTATTCATTGTCTTGGTACAGAAGACGAAATTACAAAAGTAAAATTACTTTTGGAGAAATTTTTAGAATTAACTGAAACAGAACGTCAAAGCAAAGTTGTATCTTATCCTATGATTGGACATCAATCAGTATTTACCGCTGATATTGCAAGGCTTGGATTTAAATATATTGGGCTTGCTGTTCTTAGATTTATGATGGGTAATGCTTCTTCTGAACGTATTTTGGAAAATATGAAATTATCAGAACGCAAAGAAGATTATAAAATAGTTAGTTATGAAGATTCTTATAGAGAAGATGCTATAAGAGTAATACACGAAGCTTTTCGTGATACTCAGGATGCGATTTATGATACGAGATATAAAACTTTAGAAGGAACAAGAGATATTATTAATAAAGTCGTAGAAAATGTTTATGGTGAATTTTTACCGGATGTAACGTCCGTTTTGTTGTACAAAGGTGAGCCTGTTGGTTTTGCTTTTGCTAACATTACCGGTGGAAAAATTGCAAACATTCCGCTTGTTGCAATTGCAAAAGAACACAGAGGACATGGATATTCTGAACATTTATTAAATCGTTCTATCAAAACAATTGTAGATTGGACGAAGCTTGGCAGAAGAGTTTTCAGTGAAGTTAATGTTACTACTGAAACAAATAACTACAAAGCATTAAAAATGTATAGAAGAATTGGTTTTAGAGAAGATTATTGTTATCCGCAAGCTTATTTGTTACCTAAAAAATAGTCATGAATTATTAAAGAAAAATACATTATATGATTTAATGGTAAAAATAAATTTTCTGGTAAAATCGGAAGAAGAGTAGAAAGGAGAAGTATGAAACTATCTAAACAAATTTTAGCAACACTTGGTGCAGTTTGTGTTACTTCTTGTGTTGCAATGGCAGGTGAACCTGCTGATGCACAAGCGTACGCTCACCCAACATTGTTTGGTTCTCAAGGTCATTCATTGGTTAATGTTGATAACAACGTAGTAATCGGTGGAAAAGTTTACAAACCTTGCAAAGCTAAAACAATGGAAGGTAAGCAAAATGTTGTTATTGCTCGTGATGCAAAACAAATGCTTAATAACATGAAAGGCAAAATGGATGCAAGAAGAGCCGGTTTATTTAACCCTAAAATGCCTGTATTACGTTCAGAATTAGCATTCATTATTGCAGATGGTTTGAACTTACAAACAGTTGCTCCTAATAAATATACCGATGTTGCTGGTGATTATTGGGCAAAAGACCAAATCGACAGAGCTTTAACTGCTGACGTTATGATTGGTTACCCTGATTTAACATTTAAACCTGATCAACCTATCACAAAAGCTGAAGTATTCGCAACTTTTGCTAAAATGATGGATGTTGCTGCTGATAAAAATGCAGCTCCTGTATTTGAAGGTCAATCAGTTAAATTTATTCCTAACTGGGCAAAAGGCGCAGCTAACGAAGTTATCGCTTCTGGTATTTTAAACAATATCGAAAACAAAGACAAAGTTGTTAATGATGAATATTTATCAAAAGAACAAGTGGCTTACATGCTAGGCGCAATGAAAGCTGGATTTAAAATTGATACATCAAACGGCATTATTAATTGTGCAACTAAGTACCAACCTATAGAATTAAAAATTAAGTTAAGCGAAAGAATCAGCGCAAGAACTTCTAACGTAGGTGATACTTTTACTGCTAAAACAATTGAAGATGCTACAATTGCAGGCGTGAATTATCCTGCAGGTTCTACCGTTAAAGGTGTTGTATCAGCAGTTTCAAGACCTGGAGTTAAAAACCCTGGTTATGTAGAAATTGAATTCAAAAACATCAAAAACGGTGACAATTGTGCAGAATTCCCTAAACAACTTTCATCAGCTTCTGTTGATGTATCTAAGAACCCTAACGTAGTTTCCAGAGTTCTTGGTGCTCCATTCTCAATGGCTGGCAGAGTTGCAGGTGTTGCAGGACGTTCTGCTTCTTCAGTTGTTGAAATTGTTGCTAATGGTGTTGAAGAATACGGTGACAACTGGTCAGATGCATTCTCTGATACAGCTTCATTACATCCGCTAAAAGGCTTAAAGAGTGTTGGTAGCAGCTTTATCACTGTTGGTAAAGGTGTTTATAACATCACTAAGCTTGCAGCTTCCGGTGTATTCGGTATTTGTTATGAATTCGTTGACGAAGCAAAATATATCTTCGTTCCAAACACAACTAACGATTCTAGCTTGAATCCGGATGAAGAATTAACTATTATTTACTAATATAAGTTTAGAGTTAAGTTAAAAACAGGTTGGAAAATTTTCTGACCTGTTTTTTTATTGTGTTTTTATTTTGTTTTATAATAAGTTTATGGATATTTTTGTTATAGAAATAGTTGATGCTGATAATGTTCATATGGATTTGCTTAAACAATTCCAGAAAAAAGAAATTACTAATCCTAAAAAATGGAATGAACATTGTTTTTCATATTTAATGGTGGATAGAATTCTAAGGGATTTTTATGGAATTGAAGATAGAGAAATTGTTTTCAATGGTAAAAAACCTTTTTTAAAAACACGTAAAAAATTTTTTAGTATAAGTCACAGCAATGATTTTGTTGCGCTTGCGTTTTCCGATTATGATTGTGGTGTTGATATCGAAAAAATTAAACTTCGTGATTTTGGCGAAATTTCTAAGCGTATGGGATTTAAGTGTAATACTTTAGAAGAATTTTATAATGAGTGGACTAAATATGAAGCGGAATATAAATTAGGAAAACCGGCTCAAAAATTCAAAAAATATCATTTTGAAGATTATATTATTACAGCTTCTAGTGTAAATATTCAAGAAATTTTTGAAATTTATATTCAAAGCGGAGAAGTGTTTCCTAACGCAAACACTTGATTTTACTAAAGTTTTTTAATTTTTTGCCGTTAAATTCGTTGTAAGTAAGAGGATTAAAAAATGGCAAGAATTATTGAATCAGAAAATGGCGGAAGAAGAATTATAAAAATGTCTGTTGATGATATTTTATCTGTTGTTCGTGATTATCAAAATATAGTACCCAGATTTTCTTCTGCAAAAGATACAAGAAGTTATCTTGGCGATACGGTTATTTATTTACCCGAAGAAGCTTAAGAAAATTCTGATGTGGAAACATCTGCTAATGCATTTCTAGCTTCCACAAATGAAGGATCTTGTTCAAGAATTTCAATATAAAGTTCTTTAGCTTTATCTCTATTATTATTTTCATATAAAAGAGCTAGATTATATTTAGCATGAATCATGTCAGGTTTGTATATAAGAGCTTTTTTGAAGGCTTCTTCAGCATTTTTTATATCGTGTTGTGTAGCGTACATTAAACCGACACGATATAAGCCTTCAGAATTTTTATCGTCAATTTTTAACAAATCTGTAAGTGCTTTCTTTTCTTCAAAGAAATTACCTAATTGATGATGTGCAGCAGATAGTAGTAAAAAATCATTTGTTTTTTCTGCGTTTTGTTTTTCGTACTCAATAGCTTTATTAACAGCTTCTATACAAGAAGTATAATTGGCTAGTTGATAATAATTTTGTGCCATACAAAAATAAATTTTCGGATTTAATGTATTATATTGAATTGCTTCTTTTAAATACTCAAAAGATTCATCATATTTTTTTTGTTCGGCTGCATTTATGCCCCATTTTATATATAATTCACAAAGTAGTAGATTTAATGTTTTTGCTTCTTTTGGGGTAGCCTTGTCTAACAATAATTTATAGCGTTCTAATGCTTTTGGAAATTCTTTTAGCTCAATGTAAGCATCAGCAAGCTCTAAAGTTACGTCAAATCCGTTTTGTGACATCATCGCTAAGTCTTCTAAGATATAAATACCTTCTTTGTAACGCTGTAGTTTGATATTGAAATTGGCAATATCATTACGCACTTTGAAATTATCGGCACCTTGTATATCTAATAATTTTTCAGAAGCTTCAATAGCTTTTTCATAATCTTCAGTTTGTACATAAAGCGTTACAAGTGTATCATAGACCCAAAGTAAGTTCTTTGTGTCAGTAACAAAAGTAAGCATATACAATAATGTTTCTATTGCGACCGGATAATTTTTTATCTTAATATATAGTTCTGTAAGTTTTTTGTTAGTATCAACATCAGTAGGATATATGCCTAATCTTCTTTTGTAAGCCTCAAAGGCTTCCGGATAATTATGAACTTCTTCATTTAATTCCGCTAAAATTGATTGAACAGCAGCTATATCTTCATCCAAATCATATAAATCAGATAAAACTTTGTAAGTGTTAATCGCAGAATATGTTTGCTCTGTTTCTTGATATAATTCAGCTAAAGTTTTTACAACTTCTTTGTCATTTTTATTTCTATCAAATAAAAGTTCATATTCTTTAATTGCTTTACCGTATGCTTGTTTTTTTATGTAACAATCACCTAAAACTTTTCTTGTATCAAAATTATTAGGTTTGCTTTTTAGTATAATTAAACACTGTTTGATTGCAGAATTATATTTGTGGTCTGCAAAATACGCTTTTGCGAGATAAATGCGGACGTCTATGTGTCTAGGAACTCTATCTAAATATTTTGTAGCAAGAAGTTGCACAAGAGTGTATTCTTTTTTATCATATAAAACTTGTACTTGCTCAAGAATATTTTTAGTAGATAGTTGTAATTCATCACCTTGTTTTACGGTTTTTCCTTGAAAAAGAATAATAGAATATAAAATATAAATGGCAGCAATTGCAACCATAAAAGCAACAACAATAATTATTATGTTAGTATTAGCCATTAAATTCTCTTCTTCTTACACTCTTAATACTCATTATTATACACGATATTAGCGAAAAGTAAAAGTTTTGAGTAAATTATTTACTTTTTAGATTATTTGATTAAATAATAAATATATGAAGAGATATTTTTTAATAATTTTAATAACAATGTTAATTTTCCCCTTTTCAAATTGTTTTGCAGAAGAATGGGATGATTTTTCAGGCTTAGACAAAGCTTGGGATGGACAAAAATCCATTACGAACAAAGAATTTGAACAAGCTATTGATACATTGGAAGCTAAACAGAAGAAGCGAGAAGCAAGACAACGCAAACGATTGATTAAAAAAATTGGTGGCGGTGGCACAAGCCTACATCCAGATTTGAATCCTGATGGCGAAATTCAAAATTTAGATCCGGTTAAAAAGAATGAAGAAGGACTTTTATTAAACATTCCTGTTAATTTAATTATTGATGGCGAAAAATTAGATAAAGGTTTTTATAAAATAATTGCAAAAAAAGATGAAGATAATAACATTTATTTTATGTTTTATCAATCACAATTTTTTAAAGGCAAAGTACGAGCAAGTGAAACAACAGATGACTATGATGCCGAAACAATAGACTTTGTAAAATTAGTTCCTTACAACGAACAATTTGTCAAAATAATTGCAGGTTGTCTGGAATTTAATGCGTACGCTTTTGTTCAATATACAGAAGAAACAAGTGAATAATTATTCACTTGTTTTAAAATTTGATAAGTTTCAATTATTAACAATAATAATTTGAAAATTGTTAATAATTGACGTTTTAACCTCTTTTAACGACTGTCGCTATTAATTCACCATAACTGTTTACGCAACCGTTTGTTTCTTTAATTTCGTAAGTAGTTTCACTGTCAGCAGCTTTTTCTTTTTTAGCATAAGCTTCTGCACTTTCTAAATCTTTAAATTCTGCAGCCATTTCTGCTTCAAAATATGATGGTTTGTCGATATAAACTTGATACATAAAAATCACCTCCGTTTTTCTTCACTTTAGAGCTAATAAGATTTTGAGTCAAGATTATAATTTTTACAAAGTATATGATGCATCAATTTAATTTACAATTATCTTAACATTATTATTCATATGTAAAGATTTTATAATAACTTGACATGTTCTTGTTATAATTATTGAATGCGAGAGATTATTCATTAGTCGAAACTATTTAAACTAAAGGAAAAGATTTATGAAGAAATTTTTTATGATGTTATTTACGATGCTTATGACTTTTCAGTCAGCGCAAGCTATGAGCGTTGATGCTTTTATGGATAAACACGTTGCGCCTGTATCGGATGCAGTTGCGAAGTTAATCTTCTTTCCGATTAATATTTGCGGTTGCGATGTTCCATTAATTATTTTTTGGATACTTATTGCCGGATTTTTCTTTACATTTTATTTCAAAGGAATTTCCGTTTGGGGTTTCAAACACGCAATTGATGTAATTGCAAAACCCGCTGAAAAACACCAAGATGGGTTTGGTGAAGTTTCATCATTCCAAGCGTTAGCGACAGCTTTGTCCGGTACAATTGGTATCGGTAGTATCGCAGGTGTCGCAATATCTATTTCCATTGGCGGCCCTGGGGCAGCATTTTGGATATTTGCCGGTGCACTTTTAGGCATGTCAATAAAATTTGTTGAAGCAACTCTCGCAGTAAAATACAGAAGATTTAACCTTGATGGTTCCGTATCTGGCGGCCCAATGCACTATATAGCTCACGGTTTAACAAGAAAAAAACTCCGTTGGTTAGGTCAGCCTTTATCAGTATTATATGCAATACTTTGTATTGGTGGCGGTATAACCGGTGGTAACATGATTCAAATTAACCAAACAGCTCACCAATTGGTATTTATTACCGGTAAAAACCAGAGCTTCTTATATGACCACACTTGGCTTGTTGGTTTAGTTGTTGCAATTCTTATCGGTATGGTTATTGTTGGCGGTATCAAGAGTATAGCAAAAGTTACAACGATTCTTACTCCAACAATGTGTATTTTATACATTGTATCAGGATTAATTGTTATTTTTGCAAACTTTATGAATATTCCTCACGCAATTATGTTAATCTTAAGAGAAGCATTCCATCCAACAGCAGTAGCAGGTGGTATCTTTGGAACAATCATTATCGGTTTAAGACGTTCTGTTCAATCTAATGAAGCCGGAACTGGTGCTGCTGCAATTGTTTATGCTACGGCTCAAACAAAAGAACCAATTTCTCAAGGTTTTGTTGCTTTGATTGAAACATTCCTAACCGGTGTACTTTGCTTGTTTACTTCATTTGCAATTGTATTCTCAGGAGCTTGTACACATGCAGCTAAAGAAATTTCAGGTATTGAATTGGCATCAAATGCTTTCCAATCTGTGATTCCATTCTTCCCTGTAATTCTTTCAATCATTGCAGTAATGTTTGCGTTATCAACATTAATCTCTTGGGCTTATTACGGACAAAAAGCTTGGACATTCTTGTTGGGTGAAGGTAAGAAAAGAGTTCTTACATTCAATATCATTTATTGCTTGTTCATTATTATCGGCTCAGCTATGAATGTAAAATCTGTTATTGATATTACAGATGCTATGATGATTGCGCTATGTGTTCCAAATATTATTGTTCTTTATATCTTGGCACCGGAAATCAAGAGAGATTTAAAAACATATTTGGATAAACATAATATGAATTTTATGAAATTTTAGAAAATTTTAAAATAATAAAATGATGAAAAAAATAGGATATTTCTTGTATCCTATTTTTTTATGCGTTTTTGTTATTAGTTTGTTTTTCATATGAATATGGTTAAATATAAGAAAATAATTAATTTTAAAAAAAATAAGAAAAAAATAATTTACCCCCTTTACAAAAAAAAATTATTTGGTACTATAGAATAGTAAACTGAATACGAGAAATAATCCTCAGTAGCTCAATGGCGGAGCAACCGGCTGTTAACCGGTAGGTTGTTGGTTCGAGTCCAACCTGGGGAGTTTTTT
>CAKVIN010000032.1 GCA_934754425.1 uncultured Candidatus Melainabacteria bacterium
AAGAAATTAATCCCTTTTATTGCAATTGCATTAATGTGCATTGTATTTATATTTATAGATAAGATTACAGGTGAACCATTATCAGTACATACAATCATTAAATATACGCCTAAGGATAGATTGCAAAGTTAAAGATAGGTCTGCAAATTAACAAAAGTGTTAAATTGCAAACCTATCATTTACTTAAAATTCAAATAAATTAAAAAAATTGCAAAAACTATATTTAACTTAATAGATTTATACTAATTTTTTCTAAAGAAAAGATAATTGCAAACTAAACTTAACTTAATTAAAATATTCTAACTTTTTGTATTTTATTTATAATACAAAATAACAAAAGACTATTTTTTTCCATCCAAAATACTGTAAGCAGAAACATTTTTTATTGTATTATTTTTTAAATCTTTTACAGTTAATATAGTTGATTCTTTAGAATTTATTATTTTTAAATTGGAAGCAGAACTACAAAGTAGAAGCTTTAGCCATAAATTTTCTTTATAATGTTTAAGTTTAACATACAAGTCTGAAGGATATTTTATTGATTGTGAAAGTATTCCAAGTAAAATAATTGGATAATCTGCTAAACTGAAACCTTTATCTTTGCTTTTTTCATAGTAAAAATAAAATTCTGTAAGAAGGTCGCATTGTTTAATGTAATTTAAGAGAGTGAATTCTTCGACCATATTTTCTATCTGTATAAAAGAACGAGTTATAAAGAAATGGTTTGGCAGATACTCTTTTTTGATGATTGATAAAACATCATCATAATTAACTAATAAATCATTTTGATCAATATAAGCTACTAAAGAAGTAATGCTTCTTACTATAGTCGATTCATATTCGTTAGGGCACGGTAATATTCTCTCATTTTTAGGGATTGATAAATTAAAGAAATCTTGAGGATTTAATGTTTCTAATTTTCTATGGTGTTTTAAACAATACCCTACAAACTGATGCTCTTTATGTATGAATTTGAAACCATAATTGTCTATATCGTTATTAGTACAATCTGGACAGTAATATATTTTGTTATCTTGCGTAGTAACCGTCAAATAATAAAAATCTCTATTATTTTTCTCATCATAATTAAATATATAATCAACAGTATTTTTGATTTGTGCTCTTGACATTAATATCTGTCGATAGCTAAATAAAGTAGTTTTTTTAAATAGTTCTATAGGATTTACATTAAGATTATCAGCCAAATTTTTAATACTTTTGTAAAAATCATTTCCTTTAAACGAGAAAAACCATTCTATGTTATTTAATTGATTAGTTTTATCATTAGCTATTACTATTCGTAACAAGTAAGAAATTAATAATTCATCATCTTGTAAAATCGGTAAATTAGGAATAATTTGCATTTGTTTTCTCCTACTTTAAAAATACTCTTATTTTTCTTAAAAGTAAATAAAAGTATTGAATAAACACTACGATACGTTATACTAAAAGTAGTGATAAAACACTACGATATGGAATGTAGAACAAGCTATCTTTACACGGTGATTGAAGATCTTCTTCAAAGATATTTACTGGCGGTTCAAGAGTGTGAACAGCAACTTTATCATGGAAATTTATCGGATTCTGTTAAACATATTTATAAATCAAGAATATTAGATTATACAGAAGACATTAAAGAGATTAAAGATACATTAAATTTTCTAGAAATGCGTAAAAATAGTGAAAGGTAATGATTAAACTATACGGAATAGGAGTATAATTATGTTATTGAAAAAGCAAATTAAATCAAAAAAAAGAGTTAATGATTATGGGGAGGTATTTACTGCTGATAAAGAAGTAAATGCAATGTTAGATTTGGTTAACGATGAAATAGAAAAAATTGATTCTACTGTATTAGAACCAGCATGTGGTGAGGGAGCATTTATTTTAAAAATCTTTGAACGCAAAATGAATATTGTAAAACAATACAGTTGGAATGGATGGATTAAAGAGTTTATGATTCTAAGAGCTGTTTCTGGAATATATGGAGTAGATATTCAAAAAGACAATGTTATAATTTGCAGAAAAAAATTATTCATTAAAGCTCAAAGCTACATAACAAATCCTACTAATGGTTTTACTAAAATGCTTCATGAACTTATTGAAAGAAATATTATTTGTGGAAACACTATTTCTGCTTCAACCATTTCAAATAAACCTTTGATTTTCAATGAATGGTTTTTTAAAACTAATGGAGAAATTCTAAGAAAACAAGTTAAATACACTGATTTGTTAGAAAATGATGGGGAATGTAATTCAAATAAACGCTCCTTTAAATATGATTGGATGATGAAAGAAAAGTGCAATATTAGTAATAGTATTGTACTTGTTAAAGAGGTATCAAATGACTGAAAAACAAATTAAATCAAAACAAAGAGTAACTAATCACGGAGAAGTATTTACTGCTGAAAGAGAAGTAAATGCAATGCTTGATCTTGTTAAAGATGAAACTGAAAGAATAGATAGTACATTCCTCGAACCAGCATGTGGAGAAGGTGCATTTTTAATAAAGATATTAGAAAGAAAACTTAATGTTGTAAAAAATAAATATTTTCGAAATGAACATGATTATGAAAAATATTCGATTTTAGCTTTGACTAGTTTATATGGTGTTGATTTGCTGCAGGATAATGCAGAGATTTGCCGTAACAGATTATTTAAATATTGGAATAAAGAATATTTAAAAAACTGTAAAACTATAGTAAATGAGGATGTAATGAATGCAGCAAAATATATTCTTGAGAAAAATATTTTGGTGGGTAATGCTTTATCTTTAAAAATGGTAGATGACAAGCAACAAGACCTTGATAAACCAATTGTATTTGCTGAGTGGACTCTTGTTACAGGAACAAAAATAAAACGAAGAAACTTTAGAATGGATGTCATGCTTAAAGCAGAAGAAAAATTTGGTGAAATGACTTTAGATTTATTTGGTGATGATGCTGATAGTTTTGAAAATTATACTAGAGATCCAATAACAAATGAAATCATTCCTACTCCATTAAAAGAATATAAATTAGTTAATTATTGGGAGGTACAGTACAATGAATAATTTATTAGATAATATATATAAACCTGATGTACTCTCTTGTTTGTCTGATTTATCTAATGATGAGGTGTTTACACCACCTATTATTGCTAACAAAATGTTAGATTTACTTCCAAAAGAATTGTGGCAAAATCCTAATATTAAAATTCTTGATCCTGCAGTTAAATCTGGTGTTTTTTTGAGAGAAGCAGCAAAACGTTTTATAGAAGGCGAAAAAGAAGTTTATCCAGATTTACTTGAACGTATTAATCATATAATGCATGAACAACTTTTTGGAATTGCATGTACTGAACTTACGGCTCTTATGAGTAGAAGAACATTATATTGTAGTAAATATCCTAATGGACCTTATAGTATTTGTAAATTTAGTAATGCTGAAGGGAATATTAGATTTAAGCGAATAAATCATATTTGGGAAAATGGAAAATGTAAATTTTGTGGTGCATCTATAAGTCAATATGATAGATCAACGGATTTAGAAGCATATGCATATGAGTTTATTCATACTATAAAAGCGGAGGAATTATTTAATATGAAATTTGATGTAATAATATCTAACCCACCATATCAGTTTACGGTAGGTGTTAAAAGTGAAACTTATGCTTTACCGATTTATCAAAAATTTATACAACAAGCTAAACGTCTTAATCCAAAATATATAACAATGATTGTTCCGGCAAAATGGTATACAGGGGGACGAAATCTTGATGATTTTCGAAAGGAAATGTTAAATGATGAAAGTATAAGAAAGATTGTTGATTTTCCTAATCCATATGATTGTTTTCAAGGTGTAGATAATCCTGGAGGTATTTGTTATTTCCTTTGGGATAGAGATAATAAAGGGAAATGCGAATTTACAACGTCGATTTCTGGTGAGGAAAATACAGTTATTCGTAAATTAAATCAATATCCTATTTTTATTCGTGATGCTGTTGGTATTAAAATTGTTGATAAGGTTGTTAAAAATAATGTAAGCAATAGATGGTTAAGCAATGTTGTTTCTCCACAAACACCATTTGGAATTATCACAAGCTATAAGCCAAAAGAGGAGGGGATACCTTGTTGGTATAAGCAGAGAATAGGCCTTAAATATGTTTCTAAAGAGGACGTAAAAGATATTTATAAATATATTGGAAAATACAAATTCTTGATTCCTGAAGCTCCAATTGCTGGACAAACAGATTTCACTAAACCGGTGGGAATTTATTATGAAGGTAACACTAAAATTGCAAAACCTGAAGAAATTTGTACTCAAACATATTTAGTGGCAAATGCTTTTGATAGTCTTGAAGAAACAGAGTTTTTTAAGAGTTATATTCTGACAAAAACCGTTCGTTTTTTAGTTTTGCAAGCAGTTGTTTCTCAACATATATCAAGAGAAAAATTTTGTTTTGTTCCAGATTTAGGAAGCTATACTCAAATTTATACAGATGAATATTTAAGACAAATATGGAATATATCTGATGATGAGTGGCATTATATTGATAATAAAATCCGTAATATTGGAGAAAACGATATAGAAGAAGGTGTGGAATAATGCCAGATATTACTGAACGATATATATCAAAAAAAACTAATAGTAATCCTATTATCTATGCATATTCAGATATTAGATGGCCAGGTTATTTAAAGGTTGGATATACAACACGTCCTATTGAAGAAAGAATGAAAGAACACTATCCGACTCAAACACCAACAATATCTTATAAAATTGAATTAATTGAATCAGCTTTATACCCTGATGGTAGTACTTTTATGGATCATGAAGTTCATAAAGTTCTAAGAAAAAAAGGTTTCTTACCAGCAACCTTTCCTGAAAATGGTAATAATACTGAATGGTTTAAATGCGATTTAAAAGATGTACTTTCTGCTATTGTAGCAGTTAAAACTCATACCGCTAATTTAGAGAATAGAACACTATCATTTAAAATGCGTCCAGAACAAGCTAAAGCTGTATCTGCTACAAAGTACTATTTTGAAAAACAAAAGTTAATAGACAATAAACATGCTCCAAAATATTTATGGAATTGTAAGATGAGATTTGGTAAAACTTTTGCTTCTTATGAACTAGCAAAAGCAATGAACATGAAGCGTATATTAATTCTTACTTTTAAACCAGCTGTCGAAGATTCTTGGGAAACTGATTTAATGTCTCATACAGATTTTGAAGGATGGCAATTTTATTCAAATAAAACACATCATGAAAATGGTATTACACCTGATAAACTTGATAGATCTAGGCCAATTGTGTGCTTTGGATCTTTTCAAGATTATCTTGGCACTAACGATTCTGGAGGAATTAAATCTAAAAATGAGTGGGTTCATGAAATGCATTGGGATTTAGTAATTTTTGACGAATATCATTTCGGTGCGTGGAGAGATAATGCTAAAAAATTATTTGATATTGGTAATGAAGATGATTTTGATACGCTAGATATTGAAGAATATGCAAAAAAAGAACTAAATGATGCTTTAAATGAAACTTTTTTACCAATAACTTCTGATTATTACTTGTATCTATCAGGAACACCTTTTAGAGCTATTAATACAGGAGAATTTTTAGAAGACCAAATTTATTCATGGACATATTCAGATGAACAACGAGAAAAAGCAAATTGGAAAGCAGAAGAACATAATGGCCAACCTAATCCGTATTTAGAATTACCGCGAATGATTATGATGACATATAAAATGCCAACTGAGATTGAACGTGTCGCAATGAATACAGATAACAATGAATTCGATTTAAATGAATTTTTTAAAGCAAAAAGTGATACAAATTCTGTAGAAGATGCCAAATTTATTCATATAAATGAGGTGCAAAAATGGCTAGATTTGATTCGCGGGGCATATTTACCTACATCAGTTGATTCTCTTCGCCTAAATAAGGGGGAGAGACCAGTATTACCATATTCTGATGCACGTATGAAAGCAGTTCTTAGTCATACCTTATGGTTTCTTCCAGATGTTGCATCTTGCTTTGCAATGAAAAATCTTTTAAATGAGCGACAAAATGTTTGGTATCATGCATATAAAGTTATTGTTTGTGCAGGACCAAATGCTGGAATTGGTTTAGCTGCTGTCAATCCAGTTAGACAAGTAATGAATCCTGCTTTAGAAACACAAACAATTACATTATCATGTGCTAAGTTAACAACTGGTGTAACTATTAAACCATGGACGGGTATTTTTATGTTGAGAAAACTTTCTACTCCTGAAACATATTTCCAAGCAGCTTTCAGAGTACAATCTCCATGGACTTTGAAACATGAAGATGGTTCAGTAGAAATCATTAAAGAAAATTGTTATTTGTTTGATTTTGCAGTTAATAGAGCGTTAAAACAAATATCTGATTATAGCACTGCACTAAGCATTGGAAATAAAACACCAGAAGAGAAAGTTGAAGATTTCGTTAATTTTCTACCTGTACTTGCATATGATGGTTCGACAATGAAACCAATTAATGCGAGCGAAATACTCGATTTCGTAACAGCTGGAACATCTGCTTCATTGCTTGCAAGAAGATGGCAATCCGCACTGCTTGTTAATGTTGATAATGGAACTTTATCAAAAATACTTTCGAGTGAAAAAGCACTAGAAGCACTTAGCAAAATTGAAGCTTTTCGCAATCTTTACAAAGACATAGAAACTATCATTGCAAAATCCGAACATGTTAAAGATGTAAAAAAATCAGGCGAACCGTTAACACAAACGTTAAAAAAAGAAATTTCTGAAGAAGAAAAAGAATATAAATCTAAGCGAAAAGAAATTCAAGAAAAATTGATTAAATTTGCTGCAAGAGTTCCTGTATTTATGTATCTTACTGAATACAGAGAACAATCACTTAAAGATGTTATTACAAAGTTAGAGCCTGGATTATTTAGAAAAGTTACTGGACTTACTCTTGATGATTTTGAATTATTAGTATCTTTGGGTGTTTTCAATGAATCTTTAATGAATGATGCAATTTGGCAATTCAGAAGATATGAAGAAAACTCACTAGAATATACTGGGATTTCAAAACATGCTCCAGATGAGAATATAGGTATGTTTAATAGCATTATTACACGAGAGGATTTTGAGGCATTAGCTTCAGAGCAAGGTTTATCAATGAATATAAAATCAGATTTAAATAAAATTCAAACCTCATATGGTATTCCCGAAGATAAACCATCAATTTCGACACATGTTATTACTAAAGATCGTGATATTATTCCTATTAAGTCAGTTCAAACTTATATAGTTGAAAATAACAATACATTCAATAAACAAGCAGAAATTAAGGCACAAAGCAAGTACGAAAAAAGAGTTAAAATTGGCACAAAAGTATTTCACAAAAAATTTAAAATTGGCATTGTTTCACGAGTTGAAAAAGATAACGTCTATATTGAATTTGATAATTCTGGAAATAAAGTATTTAAATTTACTGCTTTTGAAAAAGGGTTTTTAGAAATTATTTAAAATATATTTGATTCAGGTGTCAAAAGTTGACTTCCTACAATATTCTAAAAACTGGTGAAATTCAAACCCAAAAATCATGATAATATACGACTAAAGTGGTATAAAACACTTTAATATGATTCAATTTTTAAGCTTCATTCCCATATAGTGCATTTGAGGAAAATTAGCTTTCACTCAAAAATGACTTTTGACACTCAAACCATATTTTAATTTAAAAATAAAGAAAGGAGGTTTATATATATGCCTAGACAAGCAAAAGATTTTGAATATCTTAGTTGCAAACTTGATAAAGAAATCTCTGATAAATTTACAGAATTTTGCAAGGATACAGCTAGAAATAAAACTGCAGCATTAGAAATGATTTTAAAAGAATATTTACAAAAGCAAGGATATAAATTTACTAAATAGTTCTCTCAAAGTGAAGCACCTGTTTTAAAGGAGAAAATTGAACAGTTATGACTTCTATAAATAACGATTATAAATCTAGTATTAAAGCATCAAGAGCAAAAAGTGTAGGAACCACATCTGAATTTGTTGACTATAAAACTGGCAGAATGATTACTTGTTTATCTCAAGGAGAAATGAAATTTTGGCATATTCTTCGTTGGAATGATGATGTAATTGATATAAAAGAACAATATCGATTAGATGATGATTTGGTAGATAAAATATATATACGGTTATTTGGTTCGAAAAGTGTAGATATAGAGAATAATAATATAAACTTTCTTTCAACTGATTTTTTTGTAACACTTAAAAATGGTGAAAATAGAGCTTTTCAGATTAAACCAAATGAAAATTCCATAATGAATAATCATGACTTAAAAAGACTTGAAGTTGAAAGGTTATATTTTCAATCAATTGGCATTCCTTGGAAACTAATATATTCAGATGATATTAATCAAATCTATTTTGATAATATCAAACGTGCAGTTACTTACTATGATGAATCAAAAGTACATGATTTAATTTCTAGTTATCAGCATTTAGTAGCAACAAAAAAAATTATTATCGATATGAAAAGTTCTTCAATAAATTGGAAAAAACAAGCTGAAGAATATTTCGAAAGGTTGGGTAAAGATAATGATTGATAGAGAAGTGACACTTAAAATTGGTAATATTTTATCAATTAATAATGAGGATTATAGAATTATTGCAACAGGCAATAAAACAACAGTTATATTATTAAATTCTTCTTTATTAAAATTAAGTTTTTATGATTCTCAACTGCTTTACAATGATATTATCTCTTCGAAAATATGCATAAAAGATGAAGATACTACATCTTCAATTATTGATATTTCAACAATGAATGAATCTATCCTTGAAAGTTTTAAAAAAGATAAAGAAGTTTGTGAATTGATACGAGCTCATTTTGCACCAACATATGAAGGTTTGGTTAGAAATCGTAAAGATCCATTCATTTCTAATATACGTAAAGAATATGGTTATACTAAACCATCTTTAGCAAAAAAATTAAGACGTTATTTTCAATCTGGTTTTGATGAGACTAGCTTAGTAGATAAAAGACATTTTAGATACATGGATTCTACATATGCAGCAGAAAAAGGTAAATTAAAAATCAATAAAACTGTTTCTCAACGTATAACTTCTGAAGATGATAAAAATATGAATGAATATATGAATTTTTATATATCACGAAAATATACAAGGGTTACAGATGCATATCAAGATATGTTGAATTCTAAATATCGGTATAAAAAGATTAACGAAGATGGATCAATTACATTTGGAGCATTAAAAGAAAATGCACCATCTATATGGCAATTTCGAAGATATATTAACAGCAGACTCACTCCTCAAAAAAAGGATGCAATTGTAATGAAAAAACATGAAATTCGCAATAACAAACGTTTATTGCTTGGTTCTGCATCTACAGGTATTTCTTATCCTGGTGAATGTGTTGAAATTGATGAAGTAGATATGCCAATTTCTCTGGTATCACGATACGATGCAACTCAAACTGTAGGTAGAGCAAACGTATATATGATGATAGATGTTCTAACTCATGTAATTTTATGTGTTGGTATCGCATATAATCAAAATTCGTATATAGGTTTAACAAATATGTTTATTAATATGGCGGATGATAAAGTTGAATATTGCAAACTGTACGGTTTAGGAATTCAACCAGAAGATTGGCCATCTGGAATTATTCCAGCACGAATGAGATGTGATCAAGGTTCTGATTTTAAAAGTAGTGGAATTTATCAAGTATGTCAGAAACTTGGAATAGAAAGAAATTTAGAACCAGTTGCAACTGGTTCAATGAAATCCTTGATAGAAAATAGCTTTCGTCTTATTCAACAACAGCAAAGAAGTTTATTTGAGGGTTATGGACTAATCACAAAAGATTGGGGTTCAAAACATCATAAAGAAGCAATGCTGAATATAGATGATTTCACTAAAACTTTACTTTTATTGATAGTTGAACACAATAAAAAATCAATGCATAATTTTCATTTGTCACCAGAACAAATTGAATTAGGAATTAAACCAAGGCCTATAGAGCTTTGGAAATATTATTGTGAACATGTTCAAGCACCACTTCCAATAGTAAATAAAGATCAATATTTGATAAGCCTAATGAAAACAGGAACAGCATATTATGACAAAAAGGGAATTCACTTTCTTAAAAGAAGTTATATTGCTGATATTAAAGAAATTCCAGATTTATATGCAGCAATGTATGAAAATCAATCTAAAAGAACTTCTATCGAAATCAAATATGATCCACGAAATATGAATTATATTTATTTGATTATTAATTCAAAACTTATTCCTCTTGGTATGAATCCTAAAAAACAAGAGAATATTGGTTATTTTAATTTGACAGAACAAGAAATTATAGATTTAAATACAAAAAGAAAAAAAATAGCTAAAGAGGAAGAAAAATATAATAATATTTTATCTGCTGATGTAAGAGAAAATACTAAAATAATTATTAATCACAGTTACAACGATATATTACCTTCAGAGAAAGAGATGAGAAAAGCAAGAAATATTGAAAAAAGTAATGTAGCTCGCTCTGAATATAGTATTGTCGATAGGCTTTCATCTGAATCTATTTATTCGAATTCTAATCAATTAGAAGAACATAATAAAATTGAAGCAATTGCAACTATAGAAGATAAAAGGGAAAACTATAATGAAGAATCTTTCTAATGAATCACAATATAAAGATCTTAATTTCGAGTATGGCACAATAACAAATGCTATTTATGTCGAATCTAGTAATCTAGCAGATAAAGGAAATGAATATATTGAAGCTTTACCTATAATCCCAGATCAAGCTACAATTCAACGTTTAAATTTTAAGCCGTTAGTAAATTTTGCTAATTCTGATAAGAAAACAGAAGTCCAAAAGCTCAGAGAAATACAACAATTAGAAGATATACGCTATCCAATGCCTTATGATTATGATTTATGGACTAATATTTATTTAACGATGGTGCAATCTTATTCAAAAAGGACAAAACTTAATGGAAGGACAACAAATACTATAGCTTTTAATGATAATGAACAACAAAACAATTCATTTCTTGTTGCAAATTCTTTGGCGGCAACAGTAGGATTTAATATGATTGGTCCATCTGGATGTGGTAAAAGCTCTGCCTTAGAGATTGCTTTAGATTATTATCCAAAGGTAATAAGACACACTGATGAAAATGGTAATATGACAATACAAATACCATATATTTATGTTTCATGTCCGCCAGATTCAAATTTTAAAGTATTATATGGGAAAATTGGTAAAGAAATAGACAAATCTCTTGGTAATACTATGCCAATAGTTGAAACAGAAATAATGGGCAAAAAATCATCTAAAATAGGTGAAATTCTTCTTAGGCTTGAACATGTAATAGAAAAATACGCTATAGGTATAATAATTCTCGATGAAGTGCAACAATTATCATTCAATTCAACAAAAGAAAATAGCTTTAATTCATTAATGACATTAGTTAATGATACAATGGTCGGTCTTGGCTTAGTTGGAACAGAAGAAGTAATATCGAAAATTGTACAAAAACAACAATTTGCAAGAAGGGTAGGTAACCGTATTGCATGTGACACATATACAAAAAGAGAAGATTATTTCATTATGTTATTTAATATGATTTCAAAATACCAGTGGAGTGATAAACTAGTAGAATTCTCATCAGATATAAAACATGAAATTTATATGCAAAGTCATGGAATAATAGCATATTTAATCTTAATCTATACAACCCGTCTTTAAAAGTTAGCACCATTAATCTTTAAGAACATATTTTGAATAAAGTAATTCAAGTCCAGTATTGATGG
>CAKVIN010000033.1 GCA_934754425.1 uncultured Candidatus Melainabacteria bacterium
TCCAAAAAATATAATTCCCTTTAAAAATCCCTTTTCCTTTTTCCGCCACTTTGAATTCCAAAGTGGCTTTTATTTATAACAAGACTTTATGTATATTATTCTGTTTCCAGTGCTTTTAAAACTTTTTTAAATTTCTCATCCGGTTCTATCTGTAATGATATCTTTTCTCCTGTTGATGGACGAGGAAATACCAACTTATAAGATTCTAAGACCTGTTCTTCTGTTTTAATTTTCATTTTTCCAAAACCATACAAAGTATCATTATATACCGGATGCCCTATACTAGACATATGTACCCTTATTTGATGAGTCCTTCCGGTAATCAAATGAATTTCTACTAAAGTTGCATCCTTGAAACGATTCAAAACAGTAACTACAGAAATACTATCTTTTCCACCTTCTAAAATCGACATCTTATGAGGTTGATTCGGATTTCTTCCTATTGGTTTATTGATAACAAAATTGTCTTCTTCAACAATTCCCTTTACAACGGCAAGATATTTTTTTTCTATTTGACCAGTTTTCATTGCATTAACAAGATATTCATGAGCAAAATTGTTTTTAGCAATCATTAATAAACCGGAAGTATTTCTATCTAAACGATGCAATATTCCACGACGAAATTCTCCGTTTATATCCGACAAATTCTCACCATACATATATTTTAGAGCATTAACCAGAGTTCCTGAAGTTTCTATAGTTGTCGGATGTGTCAACATGCCGGATGGTTTATTTACCACCAACATATCATTATCTTCCCATATAACTTTAAGCGGAATATTTTCAGGTAAAATTTCTATTTTGTCAATTATGGGTTCAAATTCTATTAAATCATTTTCTTTTACAATATAAGATGGTTTTACTGCTTTTGAATTAACAAGAATAGAACCCTTTTTTATCTCAGCTTGAATTTTCGCTCGAGATAATTCTTGCATGTAATCAGCAAGAAATACATCTATTCTTATATCTGAAGATAGTTCATCAATTACCAGTTTCATTGTTCTTTGAAAAATTATGTTTAATTATTATTACTACGATTGCTAATACGCTTATATTTATAAAAATATCTGATATATTAAAGACCGGAAAATTCATAAAATTCAACTTGAAATAATCTCTTACATATCCAAATAATATTCTTTCATACATATTGCAAAAAATACCTGCTATAAGTAAGGATGTCCAAAAATACGCAATAGTTGATGATTTTTCGGCTTGTTTAATTGCATAAAATATTATTAATACCATTGCAGTAATGGCAAACGACACTAGAAAAAATTTTGAATTTTGTAAAATACTAAACGCTGCTCCCGTATTCTGAACATAAATCAAATCAAAAAATGGATTATTTGGCATTTTATCAACATAATCATAGACTATATTTGAAGAAAATAAATCAATTATTGTGAAAAATATTGTTGATATAAAAAAGTAAATAATCTTATTTATTTTTGTCATTATTTTCCTCTTTCACCTCAACCGGAATAACATTAACACGTACTATTTTATACCCGAATCCGGTTAAGCTAAGTTTTATATTCAAATCTTCAATGTCAGCTTTTGTTAATCCAATAGAAGCTACTACATATTCATTCACATTATCACTATTAGAAATAAAAATGCGTTCTAATATATTATCTTCCGGAAATTTTCGATAAACTTCTTTTGCCGGTTTCTGTGGATATTCAACCTTATCATTTGCTATAGATGCTATTGCAATAACATTTGTTGGCGGATTAAACTCTAAAGATGCTGTATATTCTTCTCCTGCTTTGATTTTTTCGGGCGCTGTGAGTTTTATATCTAAATTTCTTGCATCACCATAAAGCATAGATGTAACTTCTTTTATAACTTCATCAGAAGCAACTTTCCATTTTCCACCATTCTTTTTTAAATGATAAACACTATCCGCCTCACTTTTTAAAACTCCATCCATTTTGGCAGATATCGGAATATCAGCAGATGAAGTTTCTTCGACGACTACATCCGCCGTATCATCCTTTACGCTAATAGATTTGATTTTTATACCATAAACAATCTTATCATAACTATTCCAAATATCCTTTACAAGAGATGAATAAGTCTCCAAATTAAATCCATCTGAATTTGTGTAATCTTTGTCATATGTAGCTATAAATTTATCAAAATTCGTTTTATTAGCATATTTTACTTGTGAACGTAACAATGATTTTATTTCTCTTGTATCACGATTAAAAACATTAAAATTCAAGAAATCAAAATGTTCATTCGCATATGTTACATTAACTGATAACAACATTAATAAAGTAATTATATATTTTTTCATAAAAAAATTATACCCTAAAATAAATAAAACTTGAATAATACAAACAAATGACTTACTTTTTTTTAAAATATGTGGTACAATTGACGACATAATTATAGGAGTTTGCATGCCAAATATTGATTTAGATGACGAGTTTTTGGAATTATTTTACAATGTTACCAATTCCAGACCACCCAAAGACGTTAGTCTTTTAGACTTAAAAAAACAACTTATTGAAATAGTTGATACCTTAAAAGAACTGAACAATTGCGCAAAAAAACCAATTTACAGCAAGGCTTTTGGCGAAGAACCAGTAGTTCAAGAAGACGAAACACCGGCCATGTTAGTAGTTGATGATTTGGGAGTAATTACTTATCAGCTAAAAGTTCTTTTATCACAATTTGACTATGATATAGATTGTTCACAAGAAATATATGATGCTGTTGCAAAATATAAAAAGAGAAAATACAAATATATAATAATGGATTTATTCATTCCTACAGAGCGTGAAGGTTTTATATTACTTACCGAACTAAAAAAAATGGCAATTGCAAACGATACAAATACCGTTATCGGTGTTATTACAGCTTCTCCAAGAAAAGAAATTGAAAACCAATGTAAACTTCGTGGAGCAGATTTTTTCTTGGAAAAAAACAGTGATTGGCAAAAATCTCTTGTTAGTACTATTAAAAAATATATTGATGCCGAAAATGGCGACATTGACGACGAGGATTATTAACAAATGGAACAAAAATCTATATTCTCTGTTATATCACCAATTATGGTTGGTCCTTCAAGTTCTCATACCGCAGGTGCCGTCAGACTAGGTTTAATGGCACGTAACATCTATAAAAATCGTTTTTCAAAAGTGCAATTTACATTATACAACTCTTTTGCAACAACAGGTTTCGGACACGGTACAGATAAAGGCTTACTAGCCGGAGTTCTGGGATATTCTGTAGATGATGCACTTATTAAAGATATTTTCACAAATATTGGCAACAAAGTTGAATACTCATATAATTACGTTCAAGATATTTCCAGACATCCAAATTCTGTAGATATAAGATTTGATGATAAAATGACTATTTCCGGTGATTCCGTAGGTGCAGGTGAAATAAGAATAAATAGCATAGATGGTTTTTCTGTTGATATTGACGGTAGTTATGATACATTGCTATTAATGTATAAAGATCGCCCCGGCATGATATCAAAAGTCAGTGAAATCATTCAAAAACAAAAAGTTAATATAGCATCACTCCACTGCGACAGAAATTCAAAAGGTGGAATAGCTTCTATGTATATTGCGCTTGATATTCCGCTTGGAGATGATATTGTAGAAAAAGTTAAAAAAATTGATGATGTATTTTTTGTTACAAATATTAGGAAGTTAAAATAATGTCAATATTGTCGTTTAATGAATTAATAGAAAAAAGTATTAAGGAAAACAAGGCTATTTATGAAATCGCTTTAGATGAAGAAAAATTTCTCACAGACGATGTAATTGAAGTTATTCGTTTAAGAGTTTTAGAAAATTTAATAGCAATGCGAGAAGCAATAAAAATCGGACTTACTTCTAACGAAAAAGCTATTAGCGGATGGTGTGGGGATGATTGTGTTAAATTGGTTGAGCGATTTAAAAATAAACCATCATTATTTGGCAAACTTTTTGAAAAAATTATCACATACGCTTTGGCAACTGCAGAAGAAAATTTAAGGATGGGAAGAATTGTAGCTTGTCCTACCGCAGGTTCTTGCGGAATCGTTCCTTCTGTTATAGTAGCTGTTTCTGAAGAAAGAAAAATTCCTGAAGTTGAGCAAGTTAATGGACTTTTGACGGCTGGAATTGTGGGGTTAATTGTTTCTAATAAAGTTCAACTTGCCGGTGCAGTGGCTGGTTGTCAAGCTGAATGTGGTGTTGCTTCGGCTATGGCTGCTGCAGCTTTAACTCAAATGTTAGGCGGAACTACTTCTGAAATTATAAATGCAGCGGCTTTGGCGCTTAAAAATATCCTTGGTTTAACCTGTGATCCAGTTTGTGGTTTAGTTGAAGTGCCTTGTATTAAACGTAATGCCTTTCTGGCAATACATGCTGTTACAGCTTCGGAATTAGCACTTTGCGGAGTTGAAAGTAAAATTCCAATAGACGAAATTGTTGATACATTAAAAGTTACAGGACAACTTATGTCACCATTATTGAAAGAAACTTCTCAAGGTGGATTAGCAAAAACAAAAACTGCATTGAAGTTGGAAAAGAAACTCTTTAAAAACAATAGTCACTAATATAAAAACCTATTGCATTCAAAAAAAAATTGTGTCATAATTTAACTAAGGTTGGGAGCCGTTAATTAGATGGAGTAAGTGAGTCTATTCTATTTGATTATGTCTTTTGTTTCTTCAATTTATTACAGTAAGAAGTTAAAAGTTTGAAACCAACTGAGCCGTAACGTAAAAAAAGGATGAGTACCTCACATTCATGAGCGAATTTAAGTTTAATTATGATTTCTTGAAAAAGAATGCGACACCCGGTAGTTGGAGACGCGGGTATGAATATTATCAAAAGGATATGATTCTTGAATCTTACCCTGAAAAAAACTTTTTTAAAGGTAAGGTTAAAGGAAATTATCAAGATTTTTATGTGACAGATTTAATTTTTAAAAAGAATAAAATCGAAGCAAGATGCAATTGCCCTTTAAAAGAAGAATGGTGCAAACATTCTGTTGCTATTGCGCTTAAAGCAATAGAAGAGGGTGCTTATGAAAGTTGGATGCAAGAAAAATATGGTGTGATGCCGGATATTTCTGATGTTGCAACTGAATTGGAAGTTGCTCCAAAAGGTAGCTACATATTTCACTTTAATCCTAAAAGACGCCAAAACTTTTTCTCAATCCTTGTGCGTGATAGAGCAACAAATAAGATTGTCCGCTCTTTAGAAAATATTTTACGAGCATTAATTGATGTTCAAAAAAATGATCCAAATTTTGAACTAAATGATGCACAAAAAGCTGAATTAGCACTATTCCAAACATTGTTAAAAATTTCTAAACAAGATAAAAAAGCCGGTTGGTATGATATACCTATTACAAAATTTGCACCAGTTTTTCCATTGATGGCAGAACTTGAAGAAGTTCTTGATGAAAAAACTAAAGAAAGAATACAATTTACTGATAATATGTGGAGTCTTAACCTCGATGTTTCAACAACAAGTATCAACGGTGCGACTAACATAGTTTTAGAATTATTCTGGACAAGACCTGACAAAGAAGGTATTATTCCATTTGAAGAAGTTAAGTATTTTTCTAGACAAATAAAATGGGGAAGGTATAAAAATATAATTTTCCCTATAAATATTGCGATGAATGAACTTCCTCAAAGTATTATTAAATCAACATTTACAGACTTAAAAGAAGCTGATGGTGGGAAATTCGTTTATGAAGATTTGCCACATTTACAAGAAATAATGAATGTTTCTATTGCGGAAAATATTAGCAAATTGCTTCTTGAACACAAACCACCAATTAACGTAGTAACACTTGGCATTGATTATGATCAGTCGCTTAAAGCTTCATTAGAATTCGACTATTCAGGAGTAAGAGTACCTTATACAAAAAGTAAAGACAAATCTCCTTATTTGTCAGTAAAAAGTCAAGAAGAAGATGGACTTGTTTACTGGATTAAAAGAGATTATGAACATGAACAAATGGCATATAATATGTTGCTTGCATGTAAATTTGTTCCAATGCAAACAAACAATTTGGCATTAGAAAAAGAAAACGCTATTGATTTTTATAATTATTATATTAAACAAGCCGGTGATGATTGGAAGTTTGAAGAACATGATGATATGAATTTCTTTAAACTTATTGAAGAACCATTCAAAATGTGTGCAAAAATAGACTTTTCTGAAGAATCTGCTGATAGTATGGAAATTCAAATTTATGGTCAAATCGGTGATGAAATCATAAACTTTGATGAAATTTATGACACTATACAAAGTGGTGAAAAGTATGCAAGAGTTAGGAGTCTAGGATTTGTAGAGTATCCGGCGCAAAATATTTACCAAATTATGCGTTCATTCAACTCGTTTGATGCATACAGAAACAATGAAAATAAATTTTTAGTAAAAACATATCGTGTTGGTTTGATAACAGAACTTAAAAACCAAGGCTTTGAGCTTGTTATGAGTGACAAGTTCAAAGGTTTCTGGGAACAAATATCAACATTTTCAACTACCTCTGACGGAGTTGAAATCCCAAGTGGAGTTAACGCAGAATTTCGTGAATATCAGGTTAAAGGTTTCCACTGGTTATGGTTCTTGTATCAATATGGTTTAAACGGAATTCTAGCAGATGATATGGGGCTTGGTAAGACGCTTCAAGCTTTGAGTCTATTACAAAAAGCTAAAGAAGTTGATGGACCACAGCCAACATTAGTTATTGCACCAACAACAGTCGTGTTTAACTGGGAAGCTGAAATTCAAAAATTTACACCGGAATTGTCTTGTCTGAAATTATCTGGTCCGGAAAGAAAAACTCTATTTAAACACATACCGGAATATGATATTGTTATTACAAGTTACGCTTTAGTAAGACGTGATATAGCAAAGCTTAAGAAATTTAATTTCAGATACATTATATTAGATGAATCTCAGAATATTAAAAATGCAATCTCGCAAACA
The DNA here is from genome assembly GCA_934754425.1 of uncultured Candidatus Melainabacteria bacterium. Classification (GTDB taxonomy): domain Bacteria; phylum Cyanobacteriota; class Vampirovibrionia; order Gastranaerophilales; family Gastranaerophilaceae; genus CAG-196. Next base: position 6,963 of record CAKVIN010000033.1, read on the forward strand.
GCACAAGCTGTTAAAGAATTGCAATCTGACCATAAACTTGCACTTTCTGGTACTCCAATAGAAAACAAATTGGAAGAACTTTGGTCAGTATTTGATTTCTTAATGCCAGGGTTCTTGTTTAATGTTGCAGAATTCAACTATAGATACGTAACTCCGATTATGGAACGTCAAGATAAAACAGTTGAAAAACGATTAAAACTGCAAATATTCCCATTTATCTTAAGACGTATGAAACGTGACGTTGCAAAAGATTTACCGGATAAAGTTGAAAACATGGCTTACTGTGAACTTACTGACGAACAGCGTGATTTTTATCTCGAAGTTTTGGATAGTACAAAAGAAGAATTATTCAAGAGTATTGAACTTAACGGACTTGAAAAAAGCCGTATGTCAATTTTCTCGGCTCTTCTTAGACTTCGTCAAATTTGTTGTCACCCTAAACTCTACGACAAAGAGCATGTTAAAGGTGTTATAAAATCCGGCAAATTTGAATACTTAAAAGGTATGTTAGAGCAAATTATTCAAGAAAAACACAGAGTATTATTGTTTAGCCAATTTGTAGACATGCTTGATATAATAAAAGGTTGGTTACAACGTGAAGGTATTCCTTATGAATACTTAACAGGTAAGACAAAAGACCGTCAAGCTGCTGTTGAAAACTTTAACAGTAATCCAAATATTCCGATATTCTTGATTAGTTTGAAAGCCGGCGGTACAGGTTTGAACTTAACCGGTGCTGACTACGTAATCCACTATGACCCTTGGTGGAATCCTGCTGTTGAAGATCAGGCAACCGACAGAGCTTACCGTATCGGTCAGACTAAAAAAGTCTTTGTTTACAGGCTTATCACCAAAAATACTGTTGAAGAAAAAATCCAGAAAATTAAAGGTAGAAAACGTGACTTAGTCGATAGTGTTGTTTCTATTGATAGAAATATTACTAAATCACTTACAATGGAAGACCTTAAAGACATCTTCTCCGTCGACTAGTGGTGCTACGCACGTAGACACTACTATCGGCTGCTAGATGAAGACTACTGGATTGTATTATAATTACAAGCTCCGCCTCAAAGTAAAACCTACAAGTAGGGCGCGTCCCCTCTCCTTGGGGGAGGGCTAGGGTGGGGGCTAGCCCGTAAGGAAACCTATCTTATAACTACAAGCTTCGCCTCATTGGTGAAACTACAAGTTAGAAGTTCATTTACCCACGCACGTAGACATTGGGTCGGCTGCTTGATGAAAATTACAAGATTTTATTACAACTACAAGCTTCGCCTCATTGGTGAAACTACAAGATTGATGTGCATTTACCCACGCACGTAAATATTGGGTCGGCTGCTTGATGAAAATTACAAGATTTTATTACAACTACAAGCTTCGCCTCATTGGTGAAACTACAAGA
>CAKVIN010000034.1 GCA_934754425.1 uncultured Candidatus Melainabacteria bacterium
CTCCTTATATTTTAAGAACTTTTTGTTCGTTGTTTTCATAATAAATAGCTGTCTCCCAAATGAATGAAAGACAGCCAAAATCGAATTATAGTAATTATGCAGCTCCACCACAAGCAAGAATGAGTGTGTTAGAACCATTGTTGAGATAATCTGTATTAAGTGATGTTACACTTAAAGCAACATTTCCAGAACCGTCAAAACTAACAGCAGCAGCAGTAGCACCACCAGAAATTGAGAAGTTTCTTGCAGTAGAGAGTTTTACAGCAGAATTAGCTGCCCCACCTGAACTTGAAGAACCGGCATAGTTGTGAGTATGACTAGAATTTGCTTTACCGTTAAGTGTAGACTGAAGATTAGTAATCTGTGCGATAGTATGTGTATGAGAAGCAGCTGCATAAGAACCCTTCGGCTGATATTTATCAGAAAGCTTTATTGTTCCTTCATAAAAAACATCAGATGCAATACCGCCAGAAGCCTTAATTGCTGTGGAAATACCATCTGCAGGATCTGTGTAATTGCCTACTGAAAAATGAATTTCTCCAGAAAATGTACTATGTGTATGTCCTGAAGAAGCTTTACCATTTAAGGCATCCTGTAAACCAGTTATATTAGCGATTGCGTGTGTATGTGAACTTGCGGCTTTACCATTAAGAGCGTCCTGAAGTCCAGTTACGCTTGCAATAGTATGAGTATGAGAACTTGCAGCTTTCCCATCTAATGTGGCTTGAAGATTAGAAATTTGTGAAATACTATGACCATGAGAAGCAGCAGCTTTCCCATCTACTAATGCTTTCAGAGCTTTAAGTTCCTGGGCACGAATAACAGGAACATGAACTTTTCCTGTAAGTACAGCATGAGCAGTAGTTGAACCACTTTCATCTTCACCCTGGATTTTTGCTAATTTCTTAAGAAGAGTAGTATCTTCAAGGTTCCAATCAATGTCAGTGATTCTGGCAGATTTTAATGAATCAATAGCTGCTTTTACAACACTAAGTGCGTCAAAAGTAGAAGATTCACAGATAAATTTCTCAAGATTTTTATATGAGGGGATATTAAAATCAGTAAGATTCTTCAGATTCTGGAATGTAAGGTTATTGATTGTTTCTGGAAGATGTACATATGTGATTTTTCCATGATTAGCAAAAGATACAGATGTTACAATAGTTCCATCCGCATATAGACTTATAAGATTCTCACAGGCTGATAAGTTAATGGTTCCTGTAAGATTTGGACAATTCCGGACATCAAGAGTATCGAGTAAAGTATTATTACCCATATTTAAGTTCGTTAGGAATGTATTCTGATATCCTTCAGTGTTGTTACCAATAATAAGAGTTTTCAGTTTAGATGCTTTTGAAAAATCATTATCATGGATATAACAAGCAGATAAATCATTAAGAGCCTGAATTCTGGACGCACCATAGATAAGAATTGCTGTATCATCCATATTCGTCAGATTAGTTTTAAGTTCATATTCCTGTCCTGCTTTTGCACGTACCTGAGTAATATCAGAAGAGTTGCCATATAATACTGAAACGTACATATCAGAATATGGTACAATTTTTAGTGTATAATCAGGTTTTACAATAGCATCTTTTGGAGTATTACATCTAAACATAATCTGGTCAGAAGTAATGTCAGTATGAACAAATTTACTTCCCATGTAGAAATGCTGGTCACGTTCCCATTGTCTACGTTGATATTTCTTACGTCCATTCATCATTTCTTTGACAAATCTATCAGTTTTGGTTATTTCGGTCTTTCCAGGAAGCATTACACCCCTATATGTTCTAAAATAAAGTCGATCATAATGAAGTCTCCATAATTCTTCTGGGAATTGGTTCTGCCAAGCATCAAATTCATTAATAAGATGTTCTGCACTAAAACAATTCTGTGGAAGAGACTGATACATTCTGCGAAGCTGTGTTTTCATTAAATCTCTGATTCTACACCAGATAGTGCTTTCAGCTGCGTTAAAAATATATCCAGATGATGGTTTCCCATCTTCTTTATAGTCAGTATCTTCTTTACCATAGGACATTGTAAGTTCGCCTGAGTTATTAATTCCCAAGCTCGAATCGTTGTCATAATCCCACAGGTCAAATCTATAGCCATTATTTATAGCAGCTTTTGCATCATCTATAATATAATACTGAGCTTTATCACCTGCCTCGGCAGCTTCAGCGGTTGTCATATAATGTTTTGCCCAGTGAGGAAAGATATTTTTGGCACGATTATCGATCATAGTATATCTTAAAGTAAACAGATACATATATAAAAACGCATCTTCAATTACCCAATCACCTAAATGAGCTACAAAGTCTTCATTAGAAGAAGTAATTACAAACTCATAAAAATCACGCCAAATTTGACGGTTACTATCCAAAATACTTTGAACATATTTATCTGCAGCAGCTAATTCTTTTGGATCAGTAGTATCTTTTACAGCATCACGAATCTTTCCGATAGCAGTAGAAGCTTTATCAGTGGCAACCTTCTGTAATCCTTGCTGTAAATCATCTGTCTCATCTGCCAGTTCCGGGAACTGCTGAATCAGATCAGTAATATCTGAATTCTTCATTTCTCCGGTTCTCAGTTTATCCATAGCAGACTTAATATTGCCTATATCTGTCTGGAAGTTATCTGTTACTGTATCAATATCTGAAGCTGTATCTTCTGTGGCATTTTTGAAGAGAGAAGAGAATGGTGTTCCTTCTTCTTTGGTTTTCTCCTTGGTTTCGAGATAATCATCCCAGTTATCTGAAAGATCTTTTTTCTTCCAGTTATATTCCTCAGCATCAAATCCCTGACTCTGGTAGTAATCCCAAAATCCTTCAATGTCTTTATCAGATTTATCTTTGAAGAATTTATTCAACTTTTTATTGTAACTAAATTCATCTTTAAGATTCTGCTTAATGCCTTCGATATTTTTTGCGTCTGGATCTGCAATAGACATAATGTAATCAGTCAGATCTTCAGTTGATACATTTTTATCCTCAAGGGCTGAAAGAAGATCAGAATAAGTATTATCATCCTCAAGAGCTTTCTTCAGACCTTTAGAACCTTTTGATTTACCTATATCTTCAAGTTTGTCTTGGAGATCTGAATAATCAGAGAGAGCAAAGATGTTGTTGATTTTATCATCTGTGTTTGAAGATGCTCCCATAAGGCTTGAATAAGTATCAATAATAGAATTAACCTGGTCAATAGTACCCTGGTATTTCTTATCAAGAACTGTACCATCATCTTTAAGCATACTCTGTGACTGATCTGAGATATCAGAAATCATTTCAGAGAGTTCGGATTTTTGAGTATCGATACCCTCTTGCTGCTTTTCAAGAGTTTCGTTCTCTTCTTTGGTAATTTTATTCATATTACCATTATGACGTTCTTTTATATTGGCATAAGCAGTATCATATCTATCTTGCAAATGCTGAATATATTCCATCTTTGCCTGAGCCTCATCAAGGTCGTTAACATAAACTTTTGCTTGAGGATTATAATTTCCAGATCCGTCTGAGAAATAATCCTGCTGCATAGATTTCTTATTCAGATCCTTCTGAGCAGCATCTGCTTCAGCGGTTTTAGTACTGTCAGCTAATCTTTGTTTCAATGATACTTGAGCACCAAGAAGCTCATTCTGATCTTGGAGATTATTTAATTCCTGGCTTTCTCCATTGCTTCTGTTTTCCTTAGCTCTTAGTTCATAAATACGTTCTTGGTTGGAATCGTATTCTGATTGTGCGGTTTCAAGATCAGACTGAGCTGTTTTATTCTTCTCTTGAGCCTTTTGATATTTTTTAGTGGTTGTTGCTTTGGTAAGGTCAAACTGATTGTCAAGGAATTTAAAGCCTGCGTAACCAAGACCAGCTAACATACTTCCAATTATTACAGGAAAGAATGGTTTAAAGAATGTTAATAGTCCGGATCCTGTATTTTTGAGTGATTCACCAATACCTTTCAAGGTGAAACCAGTACCCATAACGGTTGCAGAATCTTTCATTGCTTTGTCAACTGCATCTTTAACTGCAGATTCGTCACTATCTTTATATGCGCCAAGTAATATATTTGTTAAATTACTTTTATCAATACCATTTTTTTTATTATTATTCACTAAATATTTAGTTGCTAAATTAAGATTTCCGATGGCTGCTGTGGAATTATATAATTCTTTAAGAGATCCGGTTCCTTTCCCAACAGAATTAAAACTTCTAGTCAATTTTCCGATTTTACCTAATGACATAAATGGATTATATGTTATAATTACTGTAAGGAGGATTAAACATTATGACTTTAATTATTTGCCCAGAATGCGGTAAAGAAGTATCAGATAAAGCAGAGATTTGCGTTAATTGTGGATTTCCGTTAAATAGAATCAAACAAAATTATATTAATAAACATATATGTATTTATAAAAATGAACAATATGAAATAACAGAATTAGTTGAATATATTAAAGATCACACATTCCCTGGATGGGATAATAAAGAATTGAATTCTGATATTTTATCAAATGCTAGAATAATTTTAAATAAATTAATACCAAATATTATTGGTTTAGCAGGTGACGAGTTAATATATTATATAAAATTTAATAGATGTGCACCAGTTTCAGAATTTATTCCTACAGGTAATTTAAAACAATATATTTACAATAATCAGCCACAACAACCCTCACAACCCTCCAATCAACTCCGCTGCCCAAAATGTGGAAGTACTTCAATTACGACAATGGCAAGAGGGTATTCCGGTTGGACTGGTTGGTTTGGTTCTGGTGATCCTATGAATGTTTGTCAGCAGTGTGGAAAGAAATGGAAGCCGGGAAGATAAGAACTATAAATAATACATACGTTCGTCAATAATATCATATAAATGTTGACATTTTATTTCTGTATCAATAGCTTTAGCTTTTTCTTTATTAAATAAGCAATAAAATGTTTTTTGTATATTTAAGAAGAAGTATTTTATCTTGTTTTTTGTTTTAAATATTTTGAGGGAATTATACATGAATGAGTCCTTTCGTGAGAGGCATGGTACGAAGTGGAATTACTTCACATTAACAAAGTTTAACACATCAATATCAGCAATATTTACAGCGGGAATTTCTTTCCTATAATAATCCGTAAGCGTATACATCATAAGTGCAAATAATGGTTTAAAATTACGATACGATGCTTTTTTCTGTATTTTTGAATCATCTGAAATACATTTGATAATTTCTTCTACTTCATCGATGGTACATTTATGTTCTGCAAGTAGAAGCTCAATATCATTAGTTAACATATTAGTTTTAGTAGAATACATATTAACACCTACTTTCTGAAGGAGATAAATTTATGGAATTAAATATTGATGCAATACGTGCTATATTACAATACATAAAAGACAATACAAAATATGAAAATAATATTCGTATAGAAAAATGTTATTTTACTCAAAGAGATATAATTCATGGTGTTGCTGTATCAAATAAATATACATCAAACGATGTTGCATATTCGCTTGAATTACTTTTTGACACTAATCTTATAGAATTTCTTGCTCGTCCAACTTATTTACCTTCCGGCAAATTACAAATGGTTAAAATAAGTAGACTTACAATAGATGGATATACATTTTTAGAACAAACTAAAAATCCAACAATTTGGGAAGCTGTTAAAGAAAGAGCAAAAGCAACTGGTATGTTTGCATTGAATGAAGTTTGCAAGATTTCAGCCGCATTAGGAGTTGCAATGTTAAAAGATCCCAATGCATTAAATAACTTTATAGAAGGAACTAAAAATACTATTCATATACTTTCTGGGATGTGACTATTTTATCTTAAGGAGAAAAGTATGACTACAAAAGATTGGTTGCAATTAGTTTATACACCTGAAATATTAGAAGCTAAACACGCAAGCAGTAAATATCTTGATAAGTATTTTAGTTTATATGATCAAGAAAAAGGCATGTGTAATACTTATAATCATAATTTATATTTTCATGAACCATGCAAAAATCATACATATATTTCTCCAGGTATGTATTTTAATCATGAATCAGACATTCCCAATGAAATAAAAGAAAAGCATAAAGAAGTAGAAGCTATGCATGAAATATATCGAGAGTATGATAAAAAATATTCAAAGAAATTGAGATATAATATTTCTCAGTTATCTGATTATGTACTCTCTGAAAATACTTTATCAATTAATGTATGGGAGCATAAAACTAGAGATATTATTGATGATTATAAATTTAGTAAAAAATTATATTTAAGTTTGAATTTCTTTCATCCAGAATATGGAAGATGTGGGTTAATAATTGTGCCAAATATTTTTAATTACTTTAGCTATGACACAAGAACAATAATATTTTCTACATTAAAATATGATGATAAATTTTGGCGTGACAAAGATAATGAAATGGCACAAAATATAACTCAAATCATTTCCAAATATAAAAAACCTGGTTTTGCACCAAATCAACCAGAACCTAAGAATCCGGTTCCGCTTGATACTGTCTATGAGGTAGACGCTCAAAGCACCTGGGAAACTTATGGTAGAGTAAAGAATTTTTTGATTATTGGTGTTATGGTTTAATGAAATATATAATATGTATAGAAAATACGTTCTGATTTACAAAAATACCAAATATTGGTAATATACCAATAGGTATTTTGTGGTTGTAGGTGATGCATTACAACACGATCGCACGACAAATACCTGATTTATTCTTTAATAAATCATGCAGAAGTAAAGCCATACAATCTTGTATGTGCAATGCGAAAAGAGAATTCTGCCCGTTCTGGGCGAAACTTCCCAAATAAGAAATTTTTATTAGGGGAGGAGGTGAAATGAATATGATTGAATTGTTTAGTATTTTTGGAGGTCTTCTAGTAATTATAATCTTAGCCCATATGTATTATAGTTCAAAGAAACACACCATTGATCAGATTTGTGATCATCCAGAATTATCTGATGAGAAAGTTGAATCGATCGCTAAAATGATGAAAAGACAATACAAAGATCGTATCAAATAATTCTAATGTCATTTCCCAATTATGAATTCTCCTTTAGATTTAAAGTTTTAATAGATTTTTAGAAATGTTTACGAAAGAGGCCGGGAGTATTCTCGGTCTTCTTTCTCTTCATTCACAGTAGAAGAGTAGTACTGAATGGATTTCACCATTATTACAGTGGTACATGCATTAAAAGCATATGTATTATTTTCGGACCAATACATATACTCTGAGGAAGGGTGCACTCTCTACACTTCCTGATTTTTTATATGCTTCCCTCGTCATAACTTTCGTTATTGTTACTAACGTATCACATATTACTTATTCGTAAATCAGGTTGGCACATGCGTTACCTGCGAACTTGCGTTCACTTCACTATAAAGAATAGCAGGTTTCGATGTTTTATTCCTCTATTTATTTATAGCCGCTAATCTCCACACATTGATTATAAATCTCTATGTAGATAGGCTCATTATCAAAATCGGAAAAATTGTAACCCTGAGTTTGGGTCAACCTACGGCTGTTTTTATACCACCACCAGTTAAAAATTTTAATCCGGCCATGGTAGCATTTTTTACTGTCATTGCTGCAAATATAGCAGTTATCAATGCAGGAATTGGTCCTAAAGTTTTTTCAAGTCCAGTAAATGCTTCTGTAAGGCTGTGTACAAAATCTAATGCACCATTTACTTGACCTGATTGGTAAAAGTTAAGCCAGAACTCATCCATTTGAGTTTTAATAGCTTGTACTTTTCCACTAAATGATTCCATGTATTTTTCCTGATTGGCTTCAGCATTACCTTGAGTAGTTGTAGCTTCTTCAGCTAAAGACATAGAATCTGTGAATGCGTCCAAAATGCTTTTAAACTTTGACGTTTGGCGTGTCGCTGATACGTCAAATGCGATTTTTGCTTGCTGTGCATCAGTTAAATCGTTCCATTTGGATTTCAATTCGGATAACACCGTAAT
>CAKVIN010000035.1 GCA_934754425.1 uncultured Candidatus Melainabacteria bacterium
AGAAAAAAATTACGCTATATTTGTAGTTTCACTCCGAGGCGGAGCCGGTAATTTTAAAATAATCTGGTAATTTCCACCAAGCAGCCGACAATGTGTGATAAGTCTTTTTGCTTACTTTTTCTACAGAAAAAAATTACGCTATATTTGTAGTTTCACTCCGAGGCGGAGCCGGTAATTTTAAAATAATCTGGTAATTTCCACTAAGCAGCCGATAATGTATGATAAGTCTTTTTGCTTACTTTTTCTCCAGAAAAAGTAAGGGCTTTACAATTATCAACTATAATTGTATGATAGTAATAAGATTGGAGGAATTTTGGCAGAGAAGTTCAAAATACAAGGTGGCGAAGTTTTAAAAGGTGAAGTTTCTATTGGTGGTGCAAAGAATGCTGTACTTAAACATTTAGCAGCCACTATACTTGTTAAAGGTAGAACAAAGATTTATAATGTACCTCAACTTACAGATGTTGAAATAATGTTGAATGTGTTGTCTGATTTAGGTGCAAAGTATGTTTATGACAAAAAAGAAAAGTCAGTTGTTGTTGATGCCAGTGATATTACTTCAATTACGGCAAAGTATGAACTTGTAAGTAGAATGCGAGCTTCATTCATAATCTTAGGTGCTTTGATGTCACGTTGCAAAGAAGCAATTGTGGCTCTTCCGGGAGGATGTGCAATCGGCGAAAGAAGAGTTGATTTTCATATAAAAGGACTTGAGGCACTTGGTGCTAAGATTAAAATAGAAAATGGTTATGTGCATGCAAAAGCTTCAAAGTTGGTTGGAGCTGATATTTATTTAGATATTCCATCAGTAGGTGCTACTGAGAATTTAATGTTAGCAGCTGTTTTGGCAGAAGGTTCAACAAGAATTCAGAACGCAGCTCAGGAACCTGAAATTGTAGATTTAGCAAATTTCTTAAATACAATCGGTGCTGATGTAAACGGTGCCGGAACTTCTGAAATAGTTATTAATGGGGTTAAACAGGAAAATTTACATTCGGCAGAATACACAACTATCCCTGATAGAATAGAAGCAGGTACTTTTATGGCGGCTGTAGTTGCTACAAAAGGAAAAGCTATAATCAGAAATGTCTATCCGGCTCATTTGACGTTTTTCAATGATAAATTGATTAAAATGGGTGCGAATATCAAGTTGGTAGAACCAACAACAATAGAGGTCAGCTGTAAAAACAGATTATCATCTATAAACTTTGTAACTCAGCCGTATCCGGGATTTCCTACTGATTTGCAAGCAATTGCAATGACTTTATTAACAACAGCAAATGGTGTTGGTATTATAACCGAAAGTCTTTATGAGAACAGATTTATGCAAGTTCCTGACTTAAGAAGAATGGGCGCTGATATACATCAAGACAGAAATCATGCTATTATCAAAGGAGTTAAGTATTTAACCGGTGCAACTGTTACAGCGAGTGACTTGAGAGCTGGTGCGGCTCTGGTTATAGCAGGTTTGATGGCAAATGGCGAAACTATTGTCGAAAAATTACATCATATAGACAGAGGTTATGAAGAATTTGAGTACAAACTTCAAAAACTAGGTGGAAAAATTTATAGATATAATGATGAAGATGAGAGCCAAATTGAGAAGGGAGTAATAAATGAGTCCCGCATATAAAAGATGGTATGACCATGATCCAAAATTATTAGAAGTAATAGAACTTTTAAAGAATTATCAAGATGAATTAAAAGATCATGCTGTGGTGTTTTTAGATAAGCTTGAACAAAAAGTTTCAAAAGAGGCATTAGATAGATTTTATGATTTAGTAAAACCGGTTAATGGCTCAAGATGGTATGATAAAGACCCTATTATTTCAAGAACAGTTGAAATTTTGAGAGTTGTTCCTCCGGAAGTACAAAAGGCTTGTGCGGAAAGATTTATTGCAGCGCTCAAAGAAAAAGGTATTGAATACGAAAGCTCAAACAATAATTAGCATAAAAAAAGAGCAGATTGTTAAAACTGAAACCTTGAAACCAGACGAAGTAAAATAAGTCGGTTTTAGGGTTTCTGTTTGTTTTAGATGTAATTTTAATTAAAACTCCTTGTATATAAAATTGTCAGCTGTAGTGAAATAGGCTTTAAATTTGCGTTAAAGCCTGTATTATATTACGTTGAACTAAATGGCAATTTGTTTTTAGCCTTGTGGCTTTATTTAGCCGTAGTTAAAGTAAAAGGAGTTAAGAAAAATGGAATTTGTTGAACCAATAAGAGATAAACGTAAAATTGAGTTGGTTAAAGTGATTCTTAAAAAGAATGGTTTTAGAGATTACATGTTATTTTTAATGGGAATTAATAGCGGATTGAGGATTTCTGATATTTTGAAATTAAAAGTTTCGGATGTAAGAGATAAACGATATATTGAATTAAAAGAGCAGAAAACAGGTAAGTACCGTAAATTTCCTATTACAGAATCTTTTAAATCTCCATTGAAGGAATATATTACCGAAAAATCTTCTGATGAATGGTTATTCTCCTCTCAAAGGGGTGAAAACGCTATAACAAGAGTTCAAGCTTATCGAATTATCAGTAAAGCTTGCGAAAAAGCAGGAATAACATCAAGAATAGGCACGCATACGCTAAGAAAAACTTTTGGATATCATTTTTACAAAGAGAAAAAAGACATTGCGCTTTTGCAGAGTATTCTCAATCATTCTTCACCGTCTGTAACATTAAGATATATAGGAATAAATCAAGACATTATTGATAAAAATCTAAACAATTTTAAGCTGTAATTCAATATCGTTTCGGCTTTAGCTATTTTTTATTACCTCAATATGTTACATAACATGTAACAAAATTCCTATTGTGTTACATGTTCTTTATCGGCATTTTTTGTAAAAACTTTAATGTTTTTATAAAAATCTTTACAATTCAGCAAATTTTGTTACAATTCATACTCAAAATTGTAATTTTTTAATAATAAAATATTATTTTTTCTTCTTTCTAAGCTCTATTTTTCTTGGTTTTGAACCAATATGTTACGAGTTATGTAACACAATAGGAATTGTGTTACATAACAATAACAAAAAAAATATAACAATTAGAACAAAATAAGGAGTATATTAATGAGTATCAATTTAAGATCACAAAGCGAATTAAAAAGAATTTTACTAAACCCTAATGATAGTAAAAAAAACAAACATGAACAACAAGAATTGAAAGTAGAGGAAAATATTCAAATTGTAGCACCTGAATCTAAAAAAGTTACAGCATCTATTACAGATATTTTGGCATCTTATAATAAAGGTAGTGTTAATGTTCTTCCAAAAGCAAGTGGTAATATTCCAATTCCTGAAGGTGTTAGTACAAGAGATGTTGATGGAAACACTGTTACTACATTTAGATATAATGGTAGAATTCAGACTCAAATTTATGGTTCTGATTTTAATCCAAAAACAATTATTGATAAATTTGTAATAAAAGATGTTATATCTGTTTTACCTGTTGAACCAAATACGACCAATGAATCAAACGGCGTAAATAGTGAAATTGATGAAAAAGTAGAACAAGGTGGTACTGGTGATTGTTGGTTATTAACCGGAGTTTTAGCGCTTAATAGCACTGATATCGGTAAGAAAATTATTAAAAGTTCTATTACATCAAATCCAGATGGTAGTGTTACGGTAAACTTTAAAGGTGTTGGCGTAAGCTATACAATTTCTTTAGAAGAAATCAAAAAACACGATACTGATAATATCAAAAATGATGCATATTCAAATGGCGACAATGATATGTTGGTTTTGGAATTAGCAGTAGAAAAACTAAAAAAAGACATTGAATCAGGTAAAGTTACAATTGCTCCTGGTGAAAAGACTTGGGAAGGTGATAGAGATGGTAGTATTGAAGGTGGTTTTGCACAACAAATGCTATATTTCTTGACAGGTAGAACTTCTAGCACATATTTGATGAATGGTTCTTCTGGAAATAACGTTGTACCTCTTAGCCAAGAGGCTATTTATGAATTATTTAATAAAGCATTAGATTCTGGAGAAACCGCTTTAACATTCGGTTTATATTACAATGAACATGAAGGCACTTGTGTCGATGGCAAGAAATTTTATATTGACTTGCAAGATGGTGGTCATGCATTAGCTATTACAAATTTAACAAAAGATACAGTAACTTTTGTTAATCCTTGGGATTCTACTAAAGAATATACAATGACTTGGGCTGAGTTTGCAAAAATCGGCGTTGCACTCATTTCTATTACTGATTTGAATGGTTTGGAAGGTTTAGTTGAACCGGATGAGCCCGCAACTCCAGATCCTGTAGAACCAGATCCAGTAGAACCTGAGCCAACACCAGACCCAGTTGACCCTGATCCAGTTATTCCTGATGACCCTGTTAATCCTGACACACCTACTGATAATGGTGCTGCAGAATTGAAAGCGCAAGGTTTCACTCAAGCTGATATTGATGAATATTTTGACAAAACAGAAGACGGTAAATATGAATTGAAATCTGGTATTAAATTTAGCTACTATCCAACATTTAATGATCTGATTAATAAGACAAATCTAACTGAAAAAACTATTACAACTATAGAAGAACTAAAAGAATATTGTGGTGCAAATCAACGTAAATCATTGCTTGATGAAGGTTGGACAGATGAACTTATTGATAAATATTTTACTAAAAGCAAACAATTGGATACAGGCAAGTTCACCTATTCAATAACCGGTTCAGTACCAATAAATATAAGTACAGCAGAAGCCAACAATAAGGAACAAAAACCATACACCATAGAAAAAGATTATAGTGGTAATACTATAATAAATATTAGAAAGAGCTACGGTAATATAAATATTATTGTAAAACCTGATGGTACATATTCAGAAATCCTTAAAAAAGGTGCTTTATACTCTACTCCTGATGAATTGAAAGACAAAGGTTTTACTCAAGAACAAATCAGTAAATGGTTTGAGGAAGATGCTGATGGTTTTTACAAAATGAAAAATATGATGCTAGGAACAGGTGATTATTCAAATTCATTTAGAGAATTCAAATCAGTTGATGAACTTGCTAAGTACATTGGTGCAGATAGTAGAGTTGCATTGAAGAAACAAGGTGTGCCTGATGAAATCATTGATAAATTCTTCGAATTGAAACGTACTGGTGCTGATGGTAGCTTTAGTTATGAATTGAAAGTTGAAGGTAATTATACAATCACTAACCAAGGCGAAAACAAATTAATCAGAATTCAAAACAAAGAAGATGATACAATTACTGAAATTTTGGTTAAAAAAGACGGTACATACACTATCGAAACAAACGAAATTATTAATATCGGAGAAACTGATGATGCGAAAGCGGTTGCAGGTTCTGCTAACGAACTTTTGGCTCAAGGTTTCACTCAATCTGACATTGATAAATATTTCTACAAAAAGAATAATCAATATTTCTTAAGATCAAATATTACATTTAGAAGAAAAGGTGCAAACGGCTATGAAAACTTTAATATCACAACTTTAGAAGAATTGAAAGAATACTCAGGTGCAAATTCTCGTAAAGCATTGCGTGATCAAGGTTTACCTGATGAATTGATAGATAAATATTACGACAAAGAAATTAGAGATGGTAAGATTGTTTATACATCATATGATACAAGTGTTGGTAAAGACGGCAACAATACTGTTTTGACTTGGCATAGCAATTGGAAGACTATGGACGGCAGTGCTCCTTGTAGAGAATACATCATTAAACCTGATGGCACATATACAGTGATTGAATATACGTCAGATCAAATTACAGATACAACAAGAACTCATTACATGTTGACTGAAAAAGGTTTATCAGAATCAGATATTCAAAAATTCTTTACAGAAAAAGACGGTTTGTATACTTTGAAAAAAGGTATTATGTACAAAGGACAGTATATTAATTCTGTTGAAGATTTGGTAGATGCTTTGAATAAAAATAAAAAGTAATTGATGAATAATTATGGATTGCCACGAAAAACAAAGTTTTTCTCGCAATGACAGCCCGCTGGAAATTCCGCCGCCACGTCATTACGAGGAACGACAGTAACGAATCCACTAAAAATTTAAGGAGATAAATAATGTCAAACACAATCAGACCAAAAGTTAGTGAAGCTATTAAGCAAATAGCAAGCTCAGATAACACAGGTAAAAGTAAATCAAAAATTGATACAAAAAAAGAATTCAACGCTTTGCAAGATTATTTATCAGGAAATTACGAAGAACTAAATACGGCAGAAAAAAATAGTATTCAGAGATTGTTGGATAATGCGAAAGAGTATTTGAAAAATACAATCGGTAAAGAAGACCTTTCTACTTCTAAAAATGATGATACAGACCAAACCCTTGAAAACACTGGCAATACTGAATCAAACAATCATGATGACCTTTCTATTTCAAA
>CAKVIN010000036.1 GCA_934754425.1 uncultured Candidatus Melainabacteria bacterium
TGAAACGGCAGGAAAACTGTCTTGAATTAGATTTAGAAAAGGAGTGATGCTTTTGGTACAAGGTATTAAAACGTACAGACAGAAAGATGGTATTGATATTTTGAAGGTTTTTCTAAAGCCTACAAAAAACTTCCCAGAGGGTAGAAATTATTTCTACACAGATGTAATTGCAGAGCCTTTAGTTAATCAATATTGTTGGTATCTTGAAAGTTCAGGTATTAAAAACACTAAAGTGTATGTAATGAGCCATGGAACTGGTGGTGCAGATGCAAATAGAATTCTATTTCATAGAGAGCTTTATAAGATATATTCAGGGGTAGATGCAGGTGATTTAATTATTGACCATATGTCTATGGTAGAGTTTGATAACATCGATAAAAACCTTAATCTAGTAGGTTATCAGCAAAATACATATAACAGATTTCAAAAAGGGTATCAGATAACAGATAATCGTAAATATGGTGCAGATTTATATTTTATTCCTACTATAGGTATTGAGGCTAAAAACTACAGACCTTATGGTTGTAAGCATACAAGAGAAGATGAAGCTTGTATATTACAAAGAAAGCTTGAGACAGAGTGGTTACAAGAGCAATTAGGTTCTGATATATACAATTTTGATTTACTTGAGTATCGCAGGGGTAGTTTAGATATTCTCGATTTAGAGCGTACAGGTCAGATTTCTCATGAAGAAGCAAACTACAGACATATCTTAAAATATGCAGATAATGCTTGGTACTATCTTAGATATAATCTTGAGGACTTCTTCAAAGAGCATCATATCCCAGTTCCAGAGTATTCTTTAGACGATGAGGGTTATATGATTGATAAAATTACCGGTAAGAAGCTTTGTCCTTTCTACAAGTAATGTTTTGTATTTAAGTTATTCAAGTTATTAAAGTTTTTACTTTATTATAAAAATCTCAAATTATTCTTTGCAGAGCGGAGGAAGTCTGCTTTGCAATAATTTAGGAAAGGAGCTAAAACCTAGTTTAGTTTTCTAGTTAACATTTAGATTATTATTTTTTATTTAAGGAGGTGCGTCTTATGAATAAGACCGTCAAGAAGGTGTTCATGTTAATCGCTGTTTTAGTTGTTATTTTTATTGCATGGCAGTTGGTGTTTGGAGATGGTGGTATCTTAAAGGTAGGTTACAATGCTATTGTCAATGGTATTAATGGTCAGTGGGCTAAGGTGGCTGGTAAAGGTCAGAGTTTATTACCTACTTGGGAGACTACAGGAGCTTCAGATAATGGGCAGGGTTTTGATATCAAAACAGAGTAGTAATTAAATATTTCTAGTTATTCAGGGGTAGCTCATCTAGTTTTTGAGTTACCTTTTTTCTATAGAAGGGAGATTGATAGTAAATGAAATTTTGGAAAATAGCTTATGGTATTTCATTCTTTTTAATTTTAGTAGGGGTAGTTAAATGTCTTATCCCTAAGTCGTATGATTGTGAGCAAGTAGATAAATACATATATGCACAAGGTAATATCTCCGATGAAGAGATAGCTCGAGCAGAGAATTATGTTGAAGCATTACCTAATGAGTTACTAAGTTATTTCACTGATAAAGATTGGAAAGTAATAATAACTGATAATATTGATGGAGATGTGATTGGTAGGACAATACCAGTAGATAAAGTAGTTCTAATCAAGCAGGGGTATGTTTTACAAGCCTTATGGCATGAGTTTGGACATATGTATCTGATGAACCATCCATATGGTAGTGATTTCGATGATTTATATAAAGAGGAAGGTAAAGCATTGATAACAGCTTTTTACGGAGAAGATGATGTAAAGTATTGGCTAGAAGATGAAACAGAATATTTTTGTCAGGCATTTCAAACAGTCAGAATTGTAAATGAGCAGGTTTCAGGGGTAGCACCAAAGACCTATGCTTACTTTGCAGATATATTCAACCAGTTGTACAGTCAGGAGAAGTAATTATGGAGTTAAAATACATTAATAAGGATAACATAGATATTTACATAAATGGTATTTTTAAATATAGAGTTACCAGTGAACAAATGACAAGGTTATTAGTGTTATGTAAGGAGATATTAGATATATGATTCAGGTCGAAAAAATAGGTGATATGCTTGTAGTAAGTAAAAATGGAAAGTATTCAGGGGTAGTTACTCCAGATGAAATCATCAATTACCTTATAAGCCACCCCGACAAATTAAATGAAATAGTAGAAGAAATAAAGTCAGCATAAAGCTGGCTTTTTCTTTTGTTTAGAGGTATCATACACAACAAAACTACAAAGGGGAGCATAAAATATGTGTTACATTGAACTTAGCAAAGGTAGATATTATAAAGGTTTTGATTCCTGTATCAAAATAGAGCAGGTAGGTATTACAGCTATTGAAATTATAGATAATACTGAATACACTTATTTCTTAGAGCATTGCACTTTTGATGAAGCAAAAGCTCTTCTCAGGGGTAGCAATAAATCAGGTTACACCATGAGTTTTTATAAAATGAGTCAGGATATGTATAACACAAGACTCATAAGATTTGTAAATCAGATAGCCACAAACTATAAAGATTTTACCCTTACAGATAAAAGTAAGATTATCACAGGTAAGTTTGCAGTATTAGGCTGTTTCAGGGGTAGTTTAAGTCTTTCCTCTGAAGCATTTTCTCATAAAATAATTCAAATCCACGCAACAAAGCACTCCAGTCTGTAGAGGAACTGTGATATAAAGTCCAAAACAAGCAGTTATTTTAGACTACAACAAGTCTTGTACGACTTATACCAGTTATTAGCAGATTTAAACCAAAGCCATCAATCGAGTAGTTATCTAACTATAACAGGTAGTCTATTTATCACAAGTTAAAAGATTTCATAGATTAAAAATAATATATGAAATTATGTAGACTTTTCTGGAGTAAAATCAATTAAGTTTATTTAAATATTTTTAACATTCTCAGGGGTAGTTAAGAAGGCTTCAGCCTTATTTCTAAGACATAATTAAAAAGATACCTTAGATTATCTCTTTTAGTTTTCTCAGCCATTACTTTTAAGAAATAAGTAAAACTGTTGTGTAGTTTAACTCTTTTAGATTTAATTATCTTGTAGACCTCTTATTTCTTGTAGGCACAAGTAAAACTGTTCCTTGAGTTCATCTCTTTTAGAAATTATTTCTGAGTTAAAAAGTAAACTGTTGTCAAGACTATCTCTTTTAGAAATTATCTTTTTGTAGATTTTATTTTTCTTGTAGGAATAAGTAAAAGAGATGTCCGAGTTTAACTCTTTTAGAAATTTTTATTGTTTTTTCAGTAAAAGAGCTGAGTTAAAAAGTAAACTGTTGTCGAGTTCATCTCTTTTAGAAATTCTTTCATTTTATAGTTCATTCTTATTCTCAGTCCAAAAATAATTCCCACTATAGATTACACCAGTGAACTTTAGAAATTAGGTCAAAATCAATATCAAATAAATTCTTGTAGTTATATAAATTCTAGGTCTTTCAGGGGTAGTTCCAGAGGCTCTTAGCCCACACCCTACAATTCTGTGCAACAACCACTCAACATCCCAAATTAAGCCAATATCAATATATTTCCAAACCTGTGACTCAAATAATGGCATTTAAAATTATTCTTTGCAAACGCAGAGATACTGTCATTTGCAGTTCCAGCAACCTTTGATTTTATTTAAAGTTTTGCACAGTTCTGTAGAGCAAAAGTTATCTTTTTAAAATATTTGAAAGGCAGGTACAAAAACATGAAGTTAAAAAGCAATAAGCAAAGTCTGGATGAGCCAAAGAAATACAGCATAGCTTTCTCACCCAAAAACATTGAAAAGTGAAAAGTAGATTACAATTCGACAGTATAGATTACATAGAGGTATCTGATATTTTAGATGTTGCAGGTAGAGCTATGGGTGAAGAGGTATCAGTAGTTTACATGTATGATAGAGGCGATTTAATTCTAAATGAGGAGCCTATGAGTAGAAGTGCAGTTAAGTTATTTGAATATTTGTTGTAAACTCAGGGGTAGCTCTATTTTTTGTGAAGGAGATGATGTAATTATGAAGATATATACGGAAAAATGCACAGGTAATCTAATTGTAGAGGATTTAGATGATGGAATAGTAGTGGTTCCAGCAGATACATACAGGAGTCAGCTACAAAAAATAACAGATTTAGAAACAGAATTATCAGCCACCCGACTAGTCTATCAAGAGGATATACAAGGACTTACAAGTCAGATAGAAGACCTAAAAGCTAGATTAGGTAAGTATGAATAAATTTAAATCAGGGGTAGTTAAAATGCGAGATGATGAAAAGTTATTAAATGACCTTGCCAAGCAGGTGGAGGAATTAACCTTACTTCTAGGTACATTTATTCCAAAGCATAGTTTACTTGTAAGAAGCAAGGATTTATTAAAACAATATAGGGAGGCAATGGAAAATGATAGAAAGAAGAGAAAATCCAAGGATATTGATAGATGAAGATTGCACCATCTTCATCAGGGGTAGTTCTTTAAAAGCTCAGCTTCATGATATATCGGGAGCCGGTGTTTCTTTCTTTGTAGATGACAAGCATCCATATGAGGAAGCAAAACAATACGAAGAAGTTATAGGCTTTAGTAGTGACAGTTATTCAGGCTGTTGTGAGGTAGTTAGGGTGGATACTTTCAATACACTTGGAAAAGCACTTATAGGTTGTAGGAGGAGGTAAATTTGAAAAATATAGCTCAAGCTGGTATCAGAGATAGTAAACAAAGTATTAAAGCGAAAGGTAGCAAATCTAAAGTTGAATGATGCTATTAGCAAACCAGAGATTGGTGAGCTTGTAGAGCGAATTGATAAAATTGTAATCAATCAGGGGTAGTTCCAAGCGGAGCTACCTTTTTTATTTAGAAATTTTTGAATTTGTAAATCTCAATCTATACTCTGAAATGATGCAGAAAATGTGATTACAGAAAGGAGAGCAAAAGATATGTTTGGAAGACAGAGAAAGCTTACAAGAGCTGATGAAGCTCCTATATTAAGTGATTACGATGTACCCTTTAGGGAAGATTATATTCGTATATCCAGAGCATACAGAAAAGCAGGCTACAATCTCAATGAAGAAATAAAGAAAGCTATGATTAATTGGTATTTAGGTATAAGTAAGGCTTGCCCTATCGAGGATTTGATTGAATGGCAGGTTGCTGATTTAGAGTATCTATCCAAAAGGGGTAGTTCAGCTCTTTGCAGGTACTTCTTACGACTACAGCCAGAAGATAGGAAATTATTTATTGAGAAATATGATGAGCCAGTAGATTTAGAGAGGTTTAAGTCTTGGCTTGCCTCTAAAGGTTATCAGTTAAAGAAGCCAGTTAATAATCTGGAAATGAATATGCTTCGAGACTACTGCAATAATAAATTTGAAGGAGAAGTAAGTGATTATTTAAGTAGTGAAGATGCCAAGTTATATGCAGCAGCATTCAGGGAGAGATATAAGTCATGAAGAAACAAGTGATTATAGGTCTTTTATGTATGAGTTTATTAAATGGCTGTGGTCAAGTAAACGATTCAGGGGTAGTTCCAGTAGCTTTTGAGCTTGAAACCGTAGCGGGTCAAGACTACAACATACAAGTTTGTAAAGATGAATATTATCAAAGAGTCATAGATGTTTTAGATAATACTTTCTCAGAAACAAGTAAGGCTTATTTTACAGGAGAAAATTGGCAGGTCAAGGTAATTGATGAACCTTTAGGCTTTGGAACAGGTTACATACAGTCAGGAAAATGTGATTATAATGACAAAACAATAACAATCTATAGCCTTGAATTAGAGTCATCTTTAAAGCATGAACTTGGTCACTATTATGATTACATCTACAGCACTTATATAAAAGATTGGTCAGGTGTAGGAGATAAAGAAGCAACAGC
>CAKVIN010000037.1 GCA_934754425.1 uncultured Candidatus Melainabacteria bacterium
CTTTTCTTTTCTTTTCTTTTCTTTTCTTTTCTTTTCTTTTCTTTTCTTTTCTTTTCTTTTCTTTTCTTTTCTTTTCTTACCATACCTGATTTTCAGGTATAAAAAATTCGTATTTACAAAACTTAATAAAATATGGGGGTAAATATATTTTAAACCTGTAATTTCACATTCGAGGCGGAGCCAGTAGTTTTTTAAATAATCTTATATTTTTCACCAAGCAGCCGACAAAATATCTACGTGCGGGGGTAAATGCATATTGACAGCCGATAATTTTGTCTACGTGCGTAGCACTTGTCGTCCTGCGCTACATCATTGCGAGGAGCGTATTTCACTTTACTTTCAAATGTGTAGTACAACCTACAAGCTAGTAAGTGTAGTGTAAAACGAAGCAATCCAGTTCAATGTAACATCTAGATTGCCACGAAAATTCTCAAAAACTCATATAAAACTACAAAATAAAAATCTTAATTTTCTCGCAATGACGTGGCACATTTGTATTCAAAAAAAATGCGCCATACTTGTAATTACGATTACCAACCGTTTTAAAACAACTTTCCACTTTCAATTTTCCACTTTCCACTTAAAAAAGCCGACCAAATGTCTACGTGCGGGGAAAGGAATACGCTAAGCTTGTAGGTTCACATTCGAGGCGGAGCTTGTAGTTTTTAATACAAGTTTGTAGTTTATATTAAGCAGCCGACCATTTGTCTACGTGCGTAGCACACCTCATTTGATTAGACTTTCTACATCTAATACCGTTTTCAACTTCAAAGCATAAATATTGTCCTTATTCAAAAGAGCCAATTTAACCGCATCTTTTTCTGTAGTAACAATTTCCCCTTTGATATTTGAAACATCGTCTAAAACATATTGATGATGGTCATCAAACGTAATTTTTTCCTTAATTTTATAATCTTTTTCCAAAAACTTATAAAACTGTTCCGGTTGTCCAATAGCAGACAAAGCCGTTATTTCCACTCCATCTTGCAAATGTTCACCGGAAATTATATTATAACAATAATCTGGTTCAACCTTACAAACCGTAGCTTTTATACCTTGTTTCTTTTGCATAATTTTAGCAATTTTTTCTGCTCTTGAGTGATCGACATTTTTGCTCACAATAACAAGTTCACTCACACGTTTAAACCCTTCCATTCCTTCTCTTAAAGGGCCTGCAGGAAGCAAATTTTCGTTTCCAAACATTTTTTCTGAATCAACGAGAACAATATCCAAATCTCTTGCAATTTTTCTATGCTGAAATCCATCATCAAGAATAATCTTTGTTACACCAAGCTCTTTTATTGCATATTCTGCAGCTTTTACTCTATCAGAACAAGTCAAAACCGCACACATATTAAGATTCACTGCCAACCAATACGGTTCATCACCAGCCATATCGGCTTTGTAATACAAATTTATTCCATCAGAAATGACATGAACAATTTTATTATTTAACCTCCCGCCATATCCACGAGAAATTATAGCAACTCTATCGCCTTTTTCTACAAAATATTTAGCAATCTCAGCCACTACAGGAGTTTTACCTACACCACCGGTTGTAAAATTTCCGACGGAAATCACAAAGGCATCAACCTTTTTAGGCTTCAATATATTTTTATCATACAAAAAATTCTTAAATCCGCTTCCAATTCCATAAAATATTGAACAAAATTTAAGCAAACCAAAAAGCAAACCTTTTGGTTCTTTTGCATAGTGAAGTTTTGTAATATTTGTTTTTAAATTCACTTATTGCTTTTCTCCACCATTCTTCTGAACTTCTCAAAATCTTCTAACGTATCAATACCGACAGGGATATTGTCTACAATCGCAATCTTAATTTTCATACCATTTTGAAGAGCTCTCAATTGCTCCAAACTTTCTGCCATCTCATAAGTTGTTTGAGGAAGTTGAGTCATCTTAAACAAAGCTTCACGCTTGTATCCATAAATACCTAAATGACCATAAATTTTAGATTTACCAACATTACGTTCATAAGGAATTTTTGAACGAGAAAAATACATTGCATAATTATTCACATCAAAAACACATTTTACCAAATTCGGATTTTGTGCTTCATCTTCATCTTTGATTTCTCTTAAAAGCGTTGAAATATCAGCTTTTTCATCTTCTAAGACACCTTTTATAACAAGTTCAATATTAGCTTGTTCAATCAATGGTTCATCACCTTGAAGATTAATAATATAACCAATCTCAGGATGTCTGGAAGCTACTTCAGCAATTCTATCACTGCCACTTTTATGTTCAGTTGATGTCATTTCAACTTCTGCACCAAATTCTTTACAAGCATTAAAAATCCGTTCATCATCTGTTGCTACAATTACTCTATCAACAAGCGGACACTTGCTCGCTTTTTCCCAAACCCATTGAATAATAGGTTTATTATTTGCCTTCAATAATGGCTTACCCTCTAATCTGGAAGAACCATATCGAGCCGGTATAATTATTGCTGTTTGTTTTGTCATAAATAGCTATCCTTCTTTTATATTCCTTACAATCCTTGTTAAAATAGGAATTTATTCTTCTTTATTGTAACATAATCTTTATTTTATTTTAAATCGAAATAATTCTTCTTTAAGAAAAAGGTTGAATATTTTAAAATTATAGTTTATAATAAAAGCACAGAGTGGTAGCTTCCGTTAAACTACCAAATGCTCTATAGAAAGTCAACGGCTCTTATCCTTTCGGTTGAGAGTCGTTTTTTAGTATAAACAAAATCATAAAAATCAATAATAGACTTATATTAAATTTATCCATACCGACCTCTTTTTTACATCAGGTGGAGTAATTATAAATTCAAATCACCAGCCTCATTTACCCCCTAGTCGGGAGCCAACCCGAAAGTCTACAACATATATTGTAAGCAGACTCCTTTTCGAAAGAGCACTCTTTTAACTCTGCGCCGAACATACAAGTTCTACACTTAGTATAGCACAATATGTATAAAGTAGTCGAGCACAAGCACAACTGATTTTACATTAAAATTCACTTCTACTTTGTAGCATTTATAAATACTGCATTTGTTTTCAAACTAATTTCACGTCCGGTTAAATAATTTGAAACATCCTGCATAAATTTGTCTACAGTCGCTTCATCAAAATATTTTAAATACCTTTCTTTTGTCGAAGGTTGATTTGGAGAAGGCGGATTTACAAACCATTCTTTAACCATATTTGGCTGAACCACATACTTAGAACGTACTTCCTGCAACTTAACCTCAGGAATAGAAAAACCGGCTATCTCAAGATTAGTTTCAAGCGTATGCTCATCAAAATTACACAAAGAGTCAAGAGGATTTTCCATTATCTCATTTTCAACTCTCTTAAAATCTTCATATTTATCAATATAATGTCTATCCAAAATCTCCCAATATCTGGTATTAGAACGTATTATAGGCTCAAACGCACATAATTTTCCACTAGGTTTCAAAACTCGATATATTTCATTAATTGCAGCTTGTTTATTTACAACATGCACCAACACTGAACGCATCAAAGCCTTATGAATTGTACTCTCACCTAATGCAATATGCTCAACAGGACTTTTTAAGAATTCAAAACCTGTTGTAATTCCAGAATCATCAAGAATTTTCTTACAATCATCCAAGCAATCTTGAAACATATCAGAAAATATAACTTTTCCCTTACAATTTTGCAACTCTAAAGCTTTAAATGCTAAAAGTCCGGTTCCTGTTCCGATATCAAGAACAACATCATAAGGCTTGATATCAGCGTAAACCATGATTACGTCCCTCACCGCTTCCAGCCAACGCATAGTTTGTTCTTGCATTTCTGGTGTTTGTCCGGCAAAACGGTTTTGCTTCAACCATTGTGTCCAATTTTTGCAAATCTCACTCATATAATCTTCCTTCTTATTGGGTCAACATTAGGACTGTACTGGAAAATTATACTATAATTTTTGCATTTGAGCAATTATTTTGAACAAATAACTTTTATAAAATCAACCAAAAAATCAATATTTTCTTTTGCAGTAGATTTCATATCCTCTAAAAATGATGTTATAGTATCTTTTGTCAAACCTGTAGAACTGCTTTTTTTGCAATATTTCAATGGACGTATATCATCTATCTGTCTGTTTTGCAACTGATATTCAAGAGAATGCACATTGTTGGTTTTATTATCTTTAATGATGTTTAGTGCAAGAGTTTTGCCGCTAATTAATTTATAGCAGGCACAAGATTTTCCTTTTGCTCCAAAATTTGTATTGTTGATTGTATTAATATTCATAATTACTCCTTTATTTTAAATTACTTTTAACTGCTTTTGCAGAATCTTCCAATTTTATAATACCTTCAAATACTACATCTTTTTTCAAAGTTAACAAACATTTTAACAAATTTTTACCTAATGAGTTAAATTTATATAAACGATTTGGATTATTCACATTTCTCAGCCCAATCGTTCTACGATTACGCACATTATCCACCGTTTCTAATAATTCATAAGAATCTTCACCCCAATTAGAAATTTGCTGAAATTTATCGTCTAATTCTTTGGTTAAAGTTTGATATCTTACTTTTGCAGTATGTGATGTTAATCGTTCTTTATAATTATCAACTAATTCATTTTTTAAAGTTGAAGATAAATTCTTATTCACCTTCATGCCAAAACTGACAGAACAATTATTATTTACATTCATGATTTCTCCTTGACTTATTACCAATAACAAAACTCCTAAAAAATAATTTTGCTACCAGTAATAAAAAAAGAACTCTCCTTAAAAGGAAAGTTCTTTCTATCAATTCAACTTTAAGACTACACAGCGTAAACACTAACTTGTTTTCTGTCACGTCTATGAGCTTCAAATTTAACTTGTCCATCAATAAGTGCGAACAAAGTATCATCAGAACCGATACCTACATTGTTACCAGGGTGGAATTTAGTTCCTCTTTGGCGAACAATAATATTACCGGCTTTAACATTTTCTCCACCGAACTTTTTAACGCCTAAACGCTTCGCTTCGGAATCACGACCGTTACGGGTGGAACCCATACCTTTCTTATGTGCCATTTTTATTCTCCTTTTATTATTTTATTTAATCGGTTACCTTTTACTATATTTCAAATTTTCGGTCAACCTTATTGGCGCAATTCAAACTGAATATACACCGTTTCAAACTATTCTTCTGAAGCAGCTTCTGCTTTAGCTTTAGAAGCAGTAGTTCTGATTTTGTTAATCATTACTCTTGCAAAGCCTTGTCTGTGACCTTGTTTTTTTCTATAACCTTTTTTAGGTCTTTGTTTGTAAACGATAATTTTCTTAGCACGGTCTGTTTTAAGAACAACACCTTCAACCTTAGCATTAGCAACGTATGGTTGACCAACTTTTGATTTTTTGCCGTTTACAATCATAACAACTTTATCAAAAACAACCTTAGCGTCTTTTTCTTCGCCTAACAATTCAACGTCAACATAACGTCCTTCTTCAACTTGGTATTGTTTACCACCTGTTTCGACTATTGCGTACATTGTATTTCCTTTCTTTTT
>CAKVIN010000038.1 GCA_934754425.1 uncultured Candidatus Melainabacteria bacterium
TTGATGGTTATATTCCTTATGTAGGGGTAGTTCTTATGAATGCTTCTGAGAAAGGTACAGGAACCAACGGAGCTTATCTGAATAGTAGTGGTGCAGTTAATACAACTGGAAACTATGAGTTGACAGTTTATTATGAATATGATCCATATGTAAGGATTTACAATGTAATCAATTATGATTATGAAAATGCAACTTATGTAGGAACAGCAAATTGTAATCCTAATACAAGTTATTATCTTTCAGTTGGTGATTACAACAAAGTAGATATTCGAGTTAATATTGGTAATGATTCAATCGTTGTTCCAAAACTTGCAGATGATAGTGTTTCTCTTAAAGGTTACTCACTTAATAAAGGTAATACTTATGCAAATACATTAGATAATAACGCAATGATTTCTACAAGCACTGAAGATATGGATGTTTATATCTGCTACGTTACACCAGCTAAGTTAAAGGTTGTCGATGAATTTTACAAATCAGATGGTACTACATTAGTTTCATCAACTGTTCGTTCAGAAGAGACTTATGATGCAGGTTATGATTACAGTGTTTCTGCTTTAGCTTACAACAAAAGGGGTAGCTATCCAAACTTGTTTGATGAGCCATCTAATAAGAGAGGTACACTTACAAGCGATACAACAGTTACATTCAAATATAAAGCTAATCCATCATATATCTATGTAAATGATTACTACTTCGATGAAGATGGTAATTTAATAGATGATATCAGCGGTCAAAGAACTAAGGCTACTGTAGACTTAGGAGATGCTTACAATTATGCTCCAAAAACTACTGCAGGTTATGACCTTTGGGAGGATTGCAGCATAGATACTGATGAGCTTTATGTAAAAGCCACACCAAGAGCAAAATGGTCAGGTACTGTAAATGAGCGTTGGACTTATATTAATTTCTGTTACAAGGCTAAGACAACAATGTATACATTGACTGTAAAAGACAAATACCTTGATACTTCAGGGGTAGAGGAAAAGACAGATGCTCGTCAGGTATCTAGCTTTGCTAAAAACTCTAAGTATTCTGTTTCAGCTTTAGATCCAGATGATTATGAAGTAGTAGGACAGACAAAATATGAGGGTACTCTTACAAAAGATACAGAAGTTACATTTGTATATAAAAAGAAGTTGAAAGACTTCACACTTACTGTAAGAGATAAGTACCTTGATGAAAATGGTGTAGAAGAAAAGACAGATATTAGACCTACACAGACAATCAAGGAAAACTCAACCTATAGTGTAGATGCTTTAAATCCAGATGGTTATAAAGTAGTCGGTGATAAGACCAAATCAGGGGTAGCTACTTCTGATGTTACTGTAGAGTTTGTATATCAGAAAAAAGCATTTACAATTACTGTCAAGGATAAATATCTTGACTCTGATGGAAGAGAAGAAAAAGTTGATACAAGACTTACAGAGTCTAAGGGTTATGGTTACACATATAGCTATAATGCTTTAAGTCCAGATGGTTACACAGTAATCAGCCAGTCAACTTACACAGGTACTCTTACTAAGGATACAGATATTACATTTATTTATCAGAAAGATAAGTATTACACAGTTACAGTATTAGATGAGTATGTATCTGTTGATGGAGACATCCAAAAGACTGATACACGACTTACTACTTCTAAGAAGATGGGCGAAAATTACAGCTACAATGCATTAACTGTAGATGGTTATGTAGTAACTAGTGATAGTTCATATTCAGGGGTAGTCAACTCAGATATAACTGTAAAGTTTGTATATCGAGAGGATGCAGCACGTTTCGTTACTGTTAAGGGCTATATTACTTATACAGATGGAACACCTATAGCAAATAAGCGTATTGAAATTCATTCAACACCAAGATATGCAGTTACTGATGAATTTGGTTATTATGAAATCGAAAATGTTGAGGTTGGTGACCACAAGTTCAAGATTTTTGCTGATGATGCGGACACACCTTTAGTTACATGTGATTTATCTGTAACAAAGCCTAATGAAGATACAGTCAAAGTTACTTTCAAAACAGAGGATTGTGAAGTTGAAACTGATACTTCTGTAACAGATGTATTAAAGATTGATGCAATCTTACCTCTTTACAAGATTACTGTAAAAGATGAGTATTATGACGGAACTACATTAGAGAAATCAGTTCTTCGTGTAGAGAAAACTGTTAAATCAGGTGATAATTATAGCTTTGAGGCATTAAATCCAGATGGTTATACAGTTACCTCTGCTTTGAAGTATGAAGGGGTAGCAATTAGTAATCTTGATTTAGTATTTAAGTATACAAAGAAAGTTACACCACCAGCTCCAGAGCCTGAGAAACCAACACCTACACCAGAGCCTACAAAATACAATGTGAAAGTTATTGATACTTACTATAGTGATTCAATGGCTCTGATTAAATCAGAAGTCAGAGTAAGTGATACAGTAGTTGAAAATACACCATATAAGTATGAGGCTTTAAGTCCAGCAGGTTTCACAGTTACAAGTGATACTTCTTACTCAGGGGTAGTCACAAAGGATTTAGTTCTTATCTTTACTTATAAAGAAGATGAAAAAGTAGTAGAGCCAAATAAATACAATCTTAAGGTTGTAGATAGCTACTATGATGCAGATGGAAACTTTGAGAAATCTGATGTTCGTGAGAGCAAAGTTGTTACTGAGGGTACAAGTTACTTATATAAAGCACTTAGTCCTGCTAAATATAATGTAACTGGTGCTACAAGCTACAATGGACAGGTTATTGCTGATACAGTTCTTGAATTTAAGTATCAGGCAGTAAAAATTCCAGAGGAGCCAAAGCCAGAGCCTGAGAAACCAACTCCTACACCAGAGGAGCCAACTCCAGACACTAAAGAGTATACAGTTACAGTTATTGATAAGTATATCGTAGGTGTAAAAAATGTATATAGTGATTCAGTCTTTGGTGGTTTAACTGATAGTAGCAATGTTACTATTCAGAAGATTGAGGGTTCTGATGATTACATCGTAACAGTTGAAAGAGTTGTTAGATGTAAGGATGTTTACAAAGAGGGAGCTACTTACAGCTACAACGCAGAAGCTCCACTTGGTTTCACTGTTATAAGTGATAAAGCTTACTCAGGGGTAGTTACTAAGGATATTACATTAGAGTTTATCTACGCAAAAGGTTTTGATTCTCCAGAGGATATTCCAGAGGAAATCATCGATGCAGACCCAACTCCAGTAGTTCCTTTTGATGAGCCAAAAACAGGTGATTCATCTGTTCCAGTTTTACCAATTATCTTCTTTACAGCTGTTATCTTTGTAGCTTATAAGAAAAGAAAAAGAGTTTAATCTCTAGCAAATAATAGGGCTTCACTTGAAAGAGTGAGGCTCTTTTATTTTTGCAATCTTATTTATATCTTCTCTAGTCCTCTTGGTCATTTTAAATAAATTCCTATTTTTATAAATAAATAAAGCAATATAGATACAAAAACCAATATTAAACTTGATTTTCTCAATCTCTGATTATACTTAGCAAATGCTAAAAGGTTGGTGATGAAAAAATGGAGAGGAGAACACAGAAAAGTAAAAAGAAGTTAGCTAAATATTATAGAAGGCTATTTAAAAAATTGATTTTAGAGAGAAAGGATTTCAGATATGTCTAGCATAGCCAAGCGAAGTATTATAGTTGCTTCACTTATAGGTGCAGGTATTTATTTACATTTTTCAAGTGTTTCAGGGGTAGATACACAAATTAAGTCCTATATTGTTGAAGAAACCTCTGAAGAAGCTATTCAATCACAGGAAACTACTAGTCAGCCACAGATATTAGCCAAGTATTCAGAGCTATATCAAGTTAATAATGACTTAGTAGGTTACATATATCTTGATGATGAGCATGAATACCCGATAGTTCAAAGAAAAGATGACCAGAATTTTTATCTATATAAAGACTTCTTTGGGAATGATGATAAGTCAGGAACCATCTTTTTAAATAGCAAGTGTAATCTTGGAGATAAAGGTATCAGCTTAGTTTACGGACACCATATGAGAGATGGCTCTAAATTTGGAGATATTTCTGAATTACAACCTCAGAGTAGACTTCAATTAGATACTATTTTTGAAAGCCATGAATATGAAGTTGTAGGTTCTTGTATCTGCAATCTTGATGATGATTTTAAGTATTATAGCTATACTGGTCAGCAATCAAGTTACAATTTCGAGGTTTGGAAACAAAATATGTCAAATAAGTGTATCAG
Organism: uncultured Candidatus Melainabacteria bacterium; assembly: GCA_934754425.1. Taxonomy (GTDB): domain Bacteria; phylum Cyanobacteriota; class Vampirovibrionia; order Gastranaerophilales; family Gastranaerophilaceae; genus CAG-196. The sequence goes on from CAKVIN010000038.1 coordinate 4,226, forward strand.
GGGTAGTCTTGATTCTCTTACAAAAGATGATGTGATAGTAGAGCTTAGTACATGTAGTTACAAGCATAAGAATGATAGATTGGTAGTCATTTTGAAGGAGGTATGTTGAAGATGGCATTAAAAGTTAGAGATCCAAACAATAAAACAAAAAAAGCAAATGCTTCAGGGGTAGTCGATGAAGTTGAGGAGCTAAAGAAAAAGTTATATACAGACCCAGTGTTTGGTTGTCAAAACAGAGCTAAGTTTGAAGAAGATGTCAAGGAGTTAGGAGATAAATTCACATATTTCACTTTTGATGTCAATAATCTTAAACTAGCAAATGATAAGTATGGTCACGAATCAGGTGACGAGTTATTAAAAGTTTCAGCAGACTTAGGTAGACAGGTATTTGGTGATGAGCATTTCTATAGAAATGGTGGAGATGAAATGTCTGCCCTATTTACAGGGGTAATTCTTTCAGTCGCTGAGTGTGATGAAAAAATTAATGAATATAAAAGGCTGTTAGAGGAAGAGGATAAGAAGCATGAGTATCCTGTAGCAGTATCAATGGGGTATGCATCCAGCTCTATAGATACAGACTTGGAAATAGTAATGAAGATAGCTGATGAAATGATGTATTCTGACAAAAAAGAGTACAAAGAAAAGCATCCAGAGTACGATATGCGAAGAGCTAGAGTTACTGTAGATACTGTTAAGCAAGCCATTGAAGATGGAACATTTCATGAATATGTCGAGCAGATGCGAGCAGAAAAAGGTGAGGAGCCAAAACCAAAGCCAGTATTAGAGGAGATAGATGAAAATTTTGATACTGTAGAAGAAGATACATCTGAAGATATGAAAGATATGTGGCAGTCATCAGGGGTAGAGATTGATGAAACAGTTGACTCCATAGCAGAAGATGAATTACCAGCTCCAGTCAAAAAAGTAGCTCCATCATCTGTTCCAGAAGTATATGAGGATTTAAGTGCAGGTAATGAGGAAGAAGCTTATCGTCAAGAGGAATTTGCAAATAAAGTAAATCCAATCTTACATGAGACCACAAAGAAAGCTGTATCCGAGGCTGTAAAAGCTCAAAATGATA
>CAKVIN010000039.1 GCA_934754425.1 uncultured Candidatus Melainabacteria bacterium
TTTTTTTGTTTAGTAGATTTCACTTTGAGGCGGAGTTAGTAATTTTAATATGATTTTGTAGTTTTGCTTAGAAGCTGACCATATGTGAAAAGTCTTTTTGCTTTTTTTGTTTAGTAGATTTCACTTTGAGGCGGAGTTAGTAATTTTAATATGATTTTGTAGTTTTGCTTAGAAGCCGACCATATGTGATAAGTTTTTTTGCTTTTTTGTTTAGTAGATTTCACTTTGAGGCGGAGTTAGTAATTTTAATATGATTTTGTAGTTTTGTTTAGAAGCCGACCATATGTGAAAAGTCTTTTTGCCTACTTTTTCTACAGAAAAAGTAGGGGTTGAATTTTTATTATGTTAGCAATATAACGGTAGATGGAAAAATTAGTACATAGTTTTGGGAATGTAAGTAGTTATGGAAATTTATTTTTTATCACTAGGAATGCTACTTTTGGGAGCTTTGCTTTCCGTTGTAGTAAAAGAGCATTGGAAATTTAAAGTATGCTCAATCTTTTCATTTTTATCAGCAGGTTTAATGTTATTACCTGCTACAGCAGTTTTGCTAATGGGTGTACCACTTGTTAAAACTGTTTATTTATCCCCAATTTGTGGAAATGTTGATTTTGTAATAGATCCGTTATCAGCATTTTTTGTTATCGTAATCTCATTGATGAGCTTTTTGGGGACTGTTTATGCTAACGGTTATATGAAACCATATTTAGACAAAGGCATGAATGTTTCATCACATTGTTTCTTTTTGATGATGTTGATTGCTTCTATGTTAATGGTTGTAACTGTTCAGAATGCATTATTCTTCCTAATTGTTTGGGAAGTAATGTCACTTTCATCATTCTTCCTTGTAATCTTTGAAGGCGAGAAGAAGGAAGTTATAAAAGCGGGTGTTAAATATTTGGTTTACATGCACTTTTCTGTATTATTTATAATGGCAGCGTTTGTAATGTTACATTTACATTCAGGCAGTATGAATTTTGCAGATTTTGCGGCTTATGCTCATCAGGGTGATAAGTTTGCGAGCTTGATATTTATGCTTGCATTTGTAGGTTTTGGAATCAAAGCTGGCTTTGTTCCTTTCCACAATTGGTTGCCTGATGCTCACCCTGCAGCACCTTCACATGTGTCAGCAGTTATGTCAGGTGTAATGATTAAGACCGGTTTGTACGGAATCTTGAGAGTTTTGTTTATGTTGGGTACTCCAACTAAATGCGTAGCTTATATCGTATTTATAGTAGCTTTGGTTACAGCTTTATATGGTATTTTATACGCATTGGCTCAAAGAGATTTGAAAAAACTTTTGGCTTATTCATCAATAGAAAATATTGGTATTATAGGTCTTGGTATCGGTTTAGGTATGATAGGCTTGGCTTATGGAAATCCGCTTGTTGCAATGCTTGGTTTTGCCGGTGGTATTTTGCACATTCTAAACCACTCTATATTTAAAGAATTAATGTTCTTCGGAGCAGGTTCTGTTTATAATAAAACTCATACAAGAGATATGGAAGTTTTGGGCGGTTTGATAAAGAAGATGCCTAAGACAGCTTTCTTGTTTATAATTGGTGCAGCTGCAATCAGCGGTTTGCCACCATTTAACGGATTCATAAGCGAATTTTTGATTTACTTCGGTATGTTAAAAGGAACTTTGGGCAGCAATACTGCATTGTTAATTACTTTAATATTGGCAATGGCAGGTTTGGCTATGGTTGGAACAATGGCAATGCTTTGCTTCACAAAAGCGGCTAGTATTACATTCTTGGGTCAACCTAGAAATGCTGAAATCTATGAACATGTAGAAAAAGATGTTCCAAAATCAATGTGGGTTCCAATGGCTTTATTAGCAGTTGCTGCTTTAATAATAGGTTTGTTCCCACACGTGTTTGTTGCATTAATTTTGGGTCCGGTAAGTTTGTTTGTAAAAACTCAATTTATTGCTGTTCCAATGACAGTAATAAACATGATGCAAATTTTATCAACATGCTTCTTGATATTAGCGGCTATGATTACAGGCTTGTATTTGTGTAAAATGCTTGCTCACAAGAAAGTTGCAGAACATACAACTTGGGGTTGCGGTTATAACAGAGGTAATACTCATGTTCAATATACCGGAGCTTCTTATGTAAGTTTGTTCTTGTCAACTTTAAAACCTTTGTTCAAGAGAGTTACACATATTAAGAAGCCGAAGGAATTATTCCCTAAGGAAGCTCATTATGAACAAGATATTGAGGATATAGAAGAAGCTTATATTGTTAAACCACTTATCAAATGGGATGAAAAAATATTATCTAAGTTTGAAAGAATTCAGAGCGGTAATATTCAACAATATATTTCATACGGTTTAGCATTTCTTGTATTGACAATAGTATGTCTGATTTGGTTTGGAGGATTAAACTAAAATGATGAATTTAATAATATTATTAATAAATATATTAATTCTTTTAATTGCTCCATTCTTGATGGTAGGCGTAATTAAGAAAACAAAGGCATTCTTTGCTGGAAGAAAAGGTGTAAGTATTTGGCAGCCTTTATGGGACTTCTTAAGACTTATGAAAAAAGAGTTCGTTATTAGTACAACGACTTCTTGGGTGTTTAAGTTTGCTCCTGTAGTTGGATTTGCTACAACAATATTTGCAGCATTATTTGTGCCAATGGCAGGTGGACTTTCAATAGTTAACGTACCTTGTGCATTTATTATTTTCGCATATTCATTAAGTTTGGGTAAATTCTTTGCATTATTATCTGCAATGGATACAGGAAGCAGTTTTGAAGGAATGGGCGCAGCTCGTGAAGCTTGTTTTTCAACTATAGTTGAGCCGGCATTCTTCATAGCAATGGCTTCTGTAGTAGCTTTGACAGGTCATTTTTCTTTTGGAAACTTAAGAATGATTCTTGAAAATGCAGGAGTTTATGGTGTACTTATTATAATTCTTCTTGCAATAACATTATTTATAATGTTGTTAATTGAAGGCTGCAGAGTTCCGGTTGATGATCCAACAACTCACTTAGAGTTAACAATGATTCATGAAGTTATGATTCTTGATAACTCCGGTATGGATTTGGGGTTGATTACTTGGGCATCTGCTATCAAGATGTTATTGTTTGAATCTTTGATTGCAAACTTAATTATTCCTGCTTCTTGGGTTGGAATTGAAGCTGTTTTGGCTTATGTTGCAATTTTATTTGTTCTTTCAGTAATCATTGGTACTGTAGAATCATCTATGGCAAGATTCAGAATGACACACGTATTTGAATTCATATTCATTATGTCTTTGACAGCACTTCTAATTCTTGCTCTAGTTACTTATAGAGTATATGGTGGCTAGTGCTACGCACGTAGACATTTGGTCGGATGGCATAGGTGAAATTACTAATTTGTATATAAACTACCGGTCATCCTCAATAGTGGAACTACCGGTTGGGTGGTTCTAAGAGATAAAAAACAAAAGAGGTTAATACAAAAACTTATTATGGAAAACATATTTATAATTTTATTAGGTTTATCTATGATATACATTGCAGCAACAAGCCGTTTGGCAGCACACGTAAATATGCTTGTGGCTCAAGGTTGGTTGTTGTTCTTTGTATGTTTGTCAGGATTTGCAAAAGAACCTTGGTTCAATTGGACAATGATTTCCGGTCCGGAAGCAATCTTCGCAAATATGCACCATATCATAGGATTCTTATTTGTAATAGTAGAAACATTGATAGTAAAAGCGTTTGTAATTCCGTTCTTCTTAAAGAAAGTTGTTAAGAAAACGCATGCACACAGAGATACTGATGCAAATATTCCTCACTTTTACTGTTTATTTATATCAAGTGTAATCTTGTTTGCTGGATTTTTGGTAGCAAATATTGATGCTCCTCAATTCAAGTTGGTTGATCCGATGTATTTTGGTGTATCATTAGCAATAATTATTACAAGCTTGTGGTTGATAACAATCAAACATAAAGTTTTATCAAATGTTATTGGGTTTATTACAATGGAAAATGGTATATTCTTGTTATCATTATCTGTTGCAAAAGAAATGCCTATTATTGTAAACTTGGGTGTTTTACTTGATATCTTTATCGCCGTATTCATTTTGGGTATGTTAGTTAAAGAAATTAACAATGAATTTGACGATTTGGAAGTTTCACAATTATCAGATTTGAAGGATTACGAGTACAATGATTAATTTAATTTTATTATTTCCGCTTTTAGCGTGTCT
>CAKVIN010000040.1 GCA_934754425.1 uncultured Candidatus Melainabacteria bacterium
ATATATCACTCTGATGGCACAGAATTGCAAGACAATTCGGATTATATTTCTGCCAAAATGTACGCAGAAAAACTGTGATTTTTATGCTGCTTTTTACACGTTTTTTCTGCGTATTTCAGTACTATCCGGCAAAACAAAATCAGCTAAAGTGATGACATTCAGAGGATATTTTCACATCAACCGACCTTGACGGGTATCCCCCCTGTTTAATTCTGCGAAAATTCGCACGAAGGGGCCATCGGTCTTCAGGCAGAAAGGTTATAAAGATTTGGATACCCCCTTCTCCATATCAATTAATGTTCTTCGGTATATATTTTTTCCACATTTTTTGATATAATAATATGAAATATAAACTAGGAGGCTGCTCTATGAACGAACGGATAAAAAAATATTGTGATTTACTTTCAAGTCTAATTACTCCAAACACAAAGCCTGAAGATATTAATGAACAATTAACCGTAGCAACCAATACCATCGAAATTGATACTGTCGATGTTCCTGATAGAGTAACAATTTCCAATTATGCATTAAAATTACTTTCTAAAGAACAACGTATGCAACTTGCCAAATCACTTATTGAAGAGCAGGTCGTAAAACAACGTAATTTACTGGCTCATTGGAGCACCATAACAGCTCAATCCTCTATGATTGATACAGGATACATAGCACAACATTTAGTTTCCCTTCAAACCCAAATTGCCGGTCAAGGTATGCGTGGAAAAGGTGATGATCTTTGTGACGGGTCCGAAGTTAAAAGTGCAAATTTTCTTGATTCTCTTGACAAAAATGGAGCAATTGCACCAAGATGGAATTTTATGGCTAATACTGTGGATATCATGGAAAGATTTTTAAATTACACTGCTATTTATTTACTCTCCATAGATTATAGTCCCGAGCATAATTGTCGTATTAGAATATGGAAAGTAAATATTCAAAAACATACCATTTTACAAGAACGTTATAAAGAATGGATGGCAAAACTTGGGTATCCTAAATTTGCTGATACAGCCAAAAAACTTAGTGTTAATTTTCAGTTGTTTCCTCCTAATTCCGGCACAAATGAAAATTATGCCAGACACGGCAATGGAAGGTCTAACGTCTTTGCTAAGTTACATATTCCATTAGAAAATACTCCGGGATCAGAATTAATTTTCAAAGCCGAGGTTATCAACAATGAAGTAATTATTTCAAAATTCTAAAGAGGACTTACAATGAATGATGTTATCAATTTATTAAACATGCACCACCGCTTTTTCTTTTATGCAAAAAAATACGCTGATTTAACAAAGCAACCTACCCCAGAAGACTCTAGAGCATGGTCGCAAATCTTAGTAAGTCTTTTAACTGGTATTAATGGTTTAGGGCGTCATAAAGGTAGCGATTTAGAAGATGGTTCAGACGTAAAATCCGCCAATGCTTGGGGAGCTATAGATTTTCCTCGATTTAATGGTTGTATTAAGGCAGGTACATTAAGTTCCTATTCCAATAATATGAGTTTCTTGGATAACACACCGAATTTATATTTTGTATTATGGGATAACAAACCTAATTATGGAAATGAACGAACAAGAATTTGGGTTGTCCAACCACGTCGCGATCCTATTTTTAGAGAAATATGCGAAAAATGGTATGATCAGAAAGCTACAGGAATTATCCGTAGTTCAAATTTTCAATTACATGCTCCCATAAATGAAAACACTAATATATTTAGAAATCAATGTGGTTCCCTTTATTACCCACTATTGTTTGAAGCAACTTGGGTAGAAAATACTTATATAGTTGATTATTATGAACCACGTACAATTACATCTGGTTTTTGTCAATATATTTAACCTTCATGGCTGTCACTCCTATAGAATGGCAGCCATGATTTTTATGCCAATTTTGTCAAATACTTTTGCTGTTCAGAAATAATACTTTCTCCCTGATAAATTTCTTCAACTGCCTTTTTCAGTTTTTCTCCTAATTCTTTACATCTCTTCTTTTCATCATCAGATACAGGCACAGGAAGTAATATTTCTCCCAACTGTTCACGCTTAATTCTACTGTGAGATGAAGATGTACCTGATGTCATACTTTCTATTTGAACCATTACGTTACTTGTTTTTAACAAAAAGCAAAGCATGTATGCATCTATATCACCCATAGGTCTTATTATTTCAAACTCGTTTGAACATACCAAATCATACTCTTTTTTCGGAACAACTGCCATTCTCGGAATTCTTGGATTTAATTTAGAAAAAATCAAATCACCGGCTTCAACTTTTCTACCTTTTGAAACCGGAACAAACTGCTCAACCTCATTGAAATTAATTGTACTATTTGAATTAACATGTAATACACTTATATGTTTTATCGATTCTGAAACCATAAATCCTTTTCGAGACGTTGTTACAAATTCTGCAATATCTGACAGCTTTTTTATTGCATATCCATCACGAATTCCTTTTGTAATATTGTCTACTGTCACAAACCTTTCGGCCGCATAGAAGCTTGGCTTAATAATATTTTCAGTCAAATCTAGAGATGTGATTTGGGTTACCGATGGGTTTTGTAAAATAATTTTTTTATCTGTTCGTTTTTCAGTTAATGCCTTTGCTATATCTAGCATTTCATTTTTACCCTTTGAAATCTTTACTGGCACTCCCATTTTTTCTTTAACAATATATCCCAAATCTTGACACAACGCCATAAACATCCTATCTTTGTTTACCGCTTTTTTCTTTTGCAAATAAAGAATGCATGTATTTGTTCTTGTTCCTGCTTGAGCAAATGTGACAGATGGAAGTTCAATTACACCTCTTATATAAACTTGCTGTAAAATCGCATCTCTATAAAGTGAATTGGTTCCTTTTGATGCAAAAACAGAATCTGGCAGAACAATAGCCAAATATCCATTTTCTTTTAATAGAGCTATGCTTTTATCAAGCATAAGCAACTCTGAATCTATATTTGTAGTAGATATCTCTATTGAGTTTAAAATGGGATATTCGCATAAATTTAGTTGATCAACTCCGTATTCTGCACCAAATGGTGGGTTGGTAAAAATCAAATCCACTTTTCCGAGATAATCATTTATGCTACTATCACCCACAATACTATTTCCACTATTTATATTTGAAATATTACATCCTAGTAAAAGTGCATTTATTTTAGATAAACGAACCATTCTATCAACTTTATCTTGTCCAATCATACCTTTATTTCTAAAATGTTCAATATATCTATTCCTATTACCGCAATTATTTTTTTTCTTCTCCAAATAACGAGAAAAATGATTTGCACTTTCAATTAGCAATGTACCAACTCCACAAGTTGGATCCATAATTGTAAAATTACTCAGGACTTCCTCTGTAAAATATCCGTCATTTTCCATATCATTAAAGATAATATCTAACACAGGTTCCGATATCTCATATGGAGTCATATATTGAGCATCTTCTTTATTGTTTCTGAAATTTTCTCTTACAAAGTGTCCAAAACATTCATTAATAATATCAAAATCTGAATATTTATGGTTTTTAAGTAAATGAATAAAATCTATTTTTTCTATTTCGCTAACAAGTTTCTCTGCAAATTCATTTTCTGTTGGCTGTAAAACAAGCGATGGATTTGATCCGAATATATTTGTACCATCTTCATTGAAAAACATTGAATTTGAAACTTCTCTTTCAAATACATTAATTAAACCAGAAGCTACATTTTTCTCATCGCCTGTAGTTTGATTTGCAACTTTTCTAATATATGCTAATGAAAATTTTTGCCCCTTAGTAGCCATTTCATAATTAATTGAAATCAATTTTACAATTTCATCTAACTTTGCATTCGAATCATCAATTCTTCCATAACTATGAAAATATTCACGTAAATTAAGCAATATTTCATAAAACATAGAATAGCTAACACCATTATTCATATTAAGTCCACCTTCCTAAAATCATATAAATATCCTAACATAAAAAAAACAAAAATCAAGATACGTATCTTGATTTAAGATGCGTATCTTGATTTTTGTGTGTTTCTCATTAAATAAAAACCACGTCTAAAAGGCGTGGTTTTCTCTGCGGCTATAAACCTTTACTGCCAGCTCGCGTCTCAAGGCGCTGCTTTCACTTCGTTCAAGCTATCGCTTTTGACTCTCGCCAGCCCT
>CAKVIN010000041.1 GCA_934754425.1 uncultured Candidatus Melainabacteria bacterium
TCTACTCTCGAAATATGGGTGGGTCAAAAAGATAGGTAGCTCAGGAATTGGCTCAGGCTCGATATATAATAATGCTATCGCTTTATCTTTTATAGCTTGCAAATCTGTTTTCATATAATTCCTCCAGTGGGTAGTATAACATAGAATAAAGACAAATCCCAGTTATTATTTAGTTACAAAGATAGCTATATTTCATAAGTAAAAAAAAAAGAGAGCCTTGAAACAAGACTCTCAAACTAGAATTATATAAGTGTCTGCACCTGTGAAGCAAGTGAATATACATCATCATAATAATTTAAATCGATGCCTCTATCTTCATAAGAAACATGAATAACTACCCCTGATTGAGTTATATTAAACATCTTATCTTCAAAACCTACTTGATAAATACCATTACTACCAGAAAATTCAAGGTATTTTTCGTAGTATCCTGAAACTAAACTAAAAATATGCTTTAATCTTCTTGTAGAATCGAGAGAAAACTTTTGAACTAAAGTATTATATACAGCGTAATATAAATTATTTCGTTCACTTAATGGTAGAGAAACTACCTTTGATAAAACTTTTCCATTATCAATAGATGCTCTAATACTAGCCTGTATTTCTGCAGAACTCTTCAGAACCTCCAAATCAATATCAACACTCAAAGTCTTTAACTCAGATGTTAAAATTGTAAACTCTGAACTTCTAACCTCTGGACTTTCGCTATTTGCTTCTTCTGGAATCATAAATTCGCTCCCTGTGAATGGATTTTGCATAAAACCAATGTTGACTCTCTGGGAAGATATAATAAAATTATTAGCTGTGAATATACTCAAGAGATTTAACATAAACTGCTCAGAAAATGAAGATAATGCAGTTTCATTGAAATTATTACTAAGACCTTTTTCATTAATAACTGCAAAGATATACTGAAGCAAATGATTGTAACCTTTTTCTTTTATAGAAAACTGGTATTTACAGTTGATTGTTCCAGAGAATTCAACAGTAAAATTTTTCTTATATAAAGAAATAGAAATAGTTAAATCATTTACATTGTATTGATGCAACACGACTTTCACTACCCCTGTATCTTGCTCATCAACCTCATTAATATAAAATGCTTTCATAAGCTCTGATGACTGAAGCGTATTTACAAGTTTCTCTGCCTCATCCTGCTTGTATTGATATTTTCTGATACCTGCATTTTTATCTTCTACAATTTCAACAAGCCAAACCTGTGCAGGCTTTGCATCTTCCTCATGATACCAACCAAGACGCTTTATAAGTTTGAAACCAGTACCTATATTAAATAGAACCTCATATTCATTACCTCTATGCTCCGATACTAAATCAATAAAAGCACCATGCTTCTTTGTAGTATTTTTGAATAGGAAAAGGAAAGAAGTTTCATCTTTACCACCATCTGCTGCGAAATCAAAAGCTACTGGAGATGTTATTGTAGTGGAAACAAAGCTATCACTCGGAATTACTACCCCTGATTTAAGCTCCTTTGGAATTAATTTGTTAGAAATAGTCATTCCCCTAAAATGCCACGAGTTCTTCAATACCTGACATCTATCTAAATATTCTGAAATATGCATTGCATGTAAATAACTACCAAATGCATCAGTTGATATTTCACCTCGAAGATACATATTTATATTCTGATATTCAATACCAGTGTAATCTCTTAAGCTCTGTCGCTCTTCATCAGAAAGCAATGGCATCTTGTAGTTTGCGAGAGCCGATGAATTAAATAAACTCAAGATTGCAATGAACAACTCTTTGTAGACTTTAAAATCCTTGAGAGATAAAGTAACGAAATGATTTTTCTCTAAGTAATCTATATACTGCTCAACATCCTGACCAAAGCCATTAAAAGCATCTTCATTACCAAAAGCTAGATTATATCTTCCATCTTTCTTATAAGCTAAAACAAATATCGGTCCGCATGCAATATTAAATGATATAGCTACTACATCTCTTGACCATGTTTCTGTAAGGAAATCAGTAACTACCCCTGATTTAATTGCAATTGAATTTTTATACAATTCGTCAATCATATTTTCAATAACTACAGAAAATGTTTTAACTCCATGTGTACTCTCAGTCAAAGTAAATAAAGGCTTCGGTTGTACCATAGTAACTCTATCACTGCCTAAAATCTTAGACCAGCCATGCAAGTCATATCTATATTTGAAATCTTCAACTGATAAAAATTTTGCAGATGAAATATCATTATTTGAGATAACTACAAGATAATCTTTGTTATCCAAAGGTAAATACATGTTAAACTCAGGCATTTCTCTTCGATTGATATACATAGCTTCTTGTGTAATATCTGAATCCTTGGCTATAACTCTAAACCAATTCATAACAATATTACTTTCTGGATTGGAAATTTTGAGCTTGTATGCTCTATTCAGTGTAATATTCACTGGTGTGTTAATACCTTGCTGTTCCTCACAAATATATGCTTTGGTAAGTAATCTGCTTTGAGTAATCGGAGCTCCATCCAGAAACTCATATTGTGACATTAATTCCTGTGCAGTAATAACTTCCATATTTCCTGCAATATTAATAACAAACTGAGCGTTTGTGATTATGCTACCCCTGATTACATTAAAAAGATTAGCATTTTTCATGCTAATCTCCTTAACCTCTAATGGTGTAAGTACCTGTTTCTTGCCTACTAAATCATAAGCTTTACAGTTTCTAATTTTATCAATTACAGCACTACCTACTGGAATCTTGCAAACAAAAGCATAATAATTTAAGTTTCGTGCTGATTTAAACTTGTCTTTGTAATCCTGTATATTAAGCATTTCCTTTTCTCCTTTTCAATTCCTCTGTAAAAGTAAGTAAGTTATTATGTACAACTTGAGCATCAGCTTGATTAGCTAAGGCTACAAGAAGTAATATGTTTTCCTGAAACAACTCTTCATTACTCATTTCATAAATCTCATTGCGACAATCTTTCTTGAAATCTAACATCTTTCTTCATCTCCTTTTCATAATATAGCTTGAAATACACCCAAGTTTTATATAATTCCCACCACTCATCATGGGTAAGACCTTCTACTACCCCTAAATAGGATTTATAATACCAATCATCTATCTGTGGCTCTAAAGCTACAATATCTGGTATTTTAGCTTTATCTTCACCAGACAAAGCTTTTACATCCTGTAAAGTCCTGCAACTCTTAACAACTTTCAGTAACTCGTGCATCTGCAACACTCCTCTCCAGATCTCTAATAAGCTGACTCGCAGCTGTTTGAGATAACTTATCAATAGCCTCTATACTTAACTGCTTCTTTTCAGCTAAATCCTTGATTTTGTTTACCTGTTTCTTAGTTGCCTTTTTATATCTCACTGATATCACCTACCTCACTCGTGAATATAGAATCATCTTCATTATCTAATTCATATAAATCATCAAAACTCATAAATACTTCATTCCACTCTTCCATTGATAGACTCATATCTGTAGCTGTTTCACTTATTGATGCCCAAAGAGTGTAATCTAAACTACCCCTGATACAATCATCAGCATTAACATCCAAACCATCTTTAATAATATCTGCTATAGCCTTTATTACTTCATAAGCTTCTACAGGATTATCACTTGTAGCTACATAACCTGTGATGATATCTGTAATATCTGTAACTATTCCTTTGTAGGCTTCTGCTTTAGGTTTTAAAGCCTCTAATTCACTCTTTAAATCGTATATCCTCTGCTTATCCTCTAACTCTGACATATGCTTAACACCTCCAAAACTCCATCACTGACTCACCCTCACGAAGTA
>CAKVIN010000042.1 GCA_934754425.1 uncultured Candidatus Melainabacteria bacterium
CTGGGAAGATAGCACGTTGCCAACATCTAATTTAAAAAAAGAGTTGAATTGATGGATTTCAATTTGACTCTTTTTTTGTTTAAAATATTGCAAAACAATACCGATTTTTAATTTTACTCCAAAGTTATTGTCAGGCAATGCCTGACCTACTGCTAGTGTCATTCTGAACCCGATTAGGGTGAAGAATCCAGTCTTTGATAAACTATTTTTTAGTTATTAGTGGACATTACTTAAACTACGCCTTCTATAACCTAATCAATTAGAGAAGTTCCGGTTGTATGAACATTAGTTAACTACAAATACGAGTTGATAATAAGTTAATAAAAAGCTGGATTCTTCGAAACACAGTTTCTCAGAATGACAGAGTGCGAAATAACTAGTTTTTAGAGGAAACCCAAATATATTTAAATCCCCATTTTTGTTTTACGTGCTTCTTTGTCTTTTTTGTCTTTCGCACCACTATCAACCAATACTTTTTCATGTCCAACTTATCAGTTATTGTCAGGCAATGCTTGACCTACTATTATTGTTATAATATCAAATCAAGCAATGATAGACATAAATTTATTGTCTAACATTGCTTGATATATTTAAATATAATATTAATTATAACAATTCTTTTAAATAATTTGGTAAAGCAAATCTTGCGTTATGATATTCTTTATTATAAATTTTACAAGTTTTTGTAATAGCTTCACCACGTCTTTCATCCCAATAAGAAAGTGGTTCAACGGTTTCTGAACAAAAAGCCCAAGCCCAGTATCCACCAGGATAAGTTGGAATGTTAGAAGTATAAGTAGAGCAAATTGGGAACACTTTTTTAAGAAGATTATACATTTTTCTAATTTCTTCTTTATTAGTAAAAGGTGATTCTGATTGAGCAGCCATAATACCACCTTTTTTCAATGAGCGTTTTACATTTGTATAAAATTCTTCTGTGAACAAGCCTTCCCCCGGTCCCATAGGATCAGTTGAATCAATAAGCACGATATCAAACATATCTTCTTTATCTTTAATGTATTCTATTGCATCTTGAACAAGAATTTCGCATTTAGGATTATCAAGCTCACAAGCAATTGTTGGTAAGTATTTTTTGCAAGCATCAATAACCATGCCATCAATTTCACAAAGAATAACTTTTTCCACTGTATCGTGTTTAAGGACTTCTCTTACAGTTCCGCCATCACCACCACCAATAACGAGAACAGTTTTAGGAGCTTTGTGGTGCATCATAGGGATGTGTGCAATCATTTCATGGTAATGATATTCATCACCTTCTGTTGTCATCATCAAATCATCCAATGTTAAAACACGTCCTAATGTTGAATCAGATTCAAATACTTCTACTTTTTGAAACGGTGATTGTTCACTAAATAAAGTATTTTTTCTTTTTATTGCGATTCCATAACCGCCAGGTGTTATTTCTTGATAAAATTCTGTCATAGTTTTATACTCCCTGCTAATATATGTATGTGCAGGTGGAATACTTCCTGTCCTGCTTCTTTTCCTGTATTAATAACTGTTCGATAAGATTTTAAGCCGGCTTTTCTTGCTGCTTCTTTTACTGTCATCATTAATTTGCCTAATAAAAATTCATCATCTAATTCGTTCAATGATTCTACGTGTTTTCTTGGAACAACAAGCAAATGTGTATCTGCTTTTGGATTAATATCTTTGAATACAACTGCGTATTCATTTTCGTAAACAAAATCTGTATTAAAATCACCGTTAATGATTTTACAGAAAATACAATCTGACATTTATATCTCCTTAATTGTTATTTGTAATTTTAACAGAAATAAAATTTTAGTACATTTCAATAATTTGATTTATTCCATTTTTAGCAATATTAAATAATTCAATCATTCTTTCAAATTCATAAGGTTCGCCTTCAGAAGTTGTTTGAAAATCTACAATCTTCCCGCTTTGAGTTAATACAACATTTGAATCTACTTGTGCATGCGAATCTTCTGCATAATTCAAATCAAGTTTTATTTCTCCATCAACAATACCAATGGAAATTGCAGCTATTGGTTCAATTATAGGATTTTCTGACAAATCTCTAGAAACTAATAATTTTTCTATTGCATCTTTTAAAGCCAAATATCCGCCACAAATACTAGCCGTTCTAGTACCACCGTCGGCTTGAATCACATCGGCGTCAATCGTAATCGTCATTTTAGGCATTTTTTCTAAATCTACACAAGCTCTAAGACTTCTTCCTATTAATCTCTGAATTTCTTGAGTTCTACCGGAAATCTTTTCACGTTCTCTTTTGCAACGAGTGTTTGTAGAAGCCGGAAGTAAAGAATATTCTGCAGTTACCCATCCTCTATTATCTTCTTCATCCATCCATTTTGGCTTTTTTAAATCAACTGATGCTGTTACAATGACTTTTGTGTCACCAAATTCTACTAAAACAGAACCGAGTGCGTGTTTTGTAAAATTGTGTGTAAATTTTATCTCTCTAAGTTGATTATTTTCTCTTCCATCTAATCTCATAGCTAAAACTCCTATCTGTTTGCACCTTCAGAAACAATGTATTGTTTTTCAATACCTTGAGCATCAAGAATAAAATCACAAAGTTCTCTAACAGCTCCACGTCCACCATTAATTGTAGATTTGAAGTTGCAAATTTCTAAAACTTCTTTTACTGCATCTGCCGGACAACAAGCTAATCCTACTTTTTCTAAAATGCAAATATCGGGCAAATCATCACCCATATAAGATACATTCTCATATGTTAAATTATATTTTTCCATTAATTCTTCAAGTGCTGGAAGCTTGTATTGTCTGCCTTGATAAACTTCTGTAAAATTAAGATTTTTAGCACGATGAGCAACTGTACCATTGTTACGAGCCGTGATTATAGCAGTTATAAATCCTGATTTATTCATTCTAACAATGCCGTGCCCATCTTTTACATTGAAAGTTTTGTATTCAACACCGTTTTCGTCATATGTAACGCTACCATCTGTCATAACACCATCACAGTCAAAAACAAGCATTTTAATTTTTTTTGCTGCATCTAAAGCATTCTCTTTTGTCATATTAAATCTCCTTATAAAAAAATTATATAATAAAAATTCATCTTTTTATAGGATTTACTTAGTATTTATTCAAGAAAATTAAAAAATATGACGTAATATAAATTGTTAAGGAAAATATACATGTTACAATTATTACCAATAAGCGATACGCTTACCCCAAAAACAACGAACCCTGCGGAAGCTGTGGAGTTTATATCTTCGTATATAGAAAAATATCATTGTGAAAAAATGAGTGTTGATATTTCTTTTATGAACATACTCGATGCCTGTTATGTTTCTACGTTATGCTCAACGAAGCATTATGTAAAATACCCTAATGGAAAAATAAATTGGCATGTTTCATCAAAATTAGTAAAAGATTTTAATAAATCATTAAATTTAGGAAACGCAGATTATTTATGATAAATAAAAGCCACTTTGGAATTCAAAGTGGCGGAAAAAGGAAAAGGGATTTTTAAAGGGAATTATATTTTTTGGA
>CAKVIN010000043.1 GCA_934754425.1 uncultured Candidatus Melainabacteria bacterium
TCTAACTGTAAACTGTTTTTTATACCTTCTAATTCTGCAATTTCATCTTTAGAAAAAGAAATAATTTCTCTCAAACTTGTTGAACGAGCAAAGCCCCAATGTTTTTCTCGGCCTGAAATTTCAAGTTCTTCTATTTGAGGAAGTTCCCATATTAAAACATCTCGAAGTCGCTCTGCTGAACGTCTTGAAACCTCTAATTCTTCTTGAATATCTTTTAAAGTAATTCCTGAATATCTTGATTGCATTTTAATAATTAGGTTTAAGATTTTACCCAATTTAGGATATCTTGCTTGTTCTTCTGCCATTTTCATACTCCAAGTATAATTTATAACTCTGTCAATTTAGGACATAGAAATAATAGCAAATTTTTTACCAATTGGCAAGACAAATTAAACTTGTATTACAGTTCAAAATTGTAGTAAGAAAAGTCGATTTCTTCCTGAGAAATTCCGATATATCTCAAATGTTGAAACTATTTTCTAACATATATTTCTCCTTTAAAAATAATTGTACTTTTTAAGTACGACAGAATAGGGCAAGTATAAATATTTTTATTACCGTCCTAAATTGACGCTTAAGCTCATTATTATAGAAGTATAATTTGAACAAAACAAGGAGTAAGAATTATGAATAATTATGAACAAAGAGTGTTTTTGAATTATTTAACCAAATTGATTGATGATATAGATTTAGATAGTTATACATTTGACAATGTTTTTTCTTTTTTCTTGAAAGAATTTAAAGTTGATAAAACTTTATTTGAATTAGATGAAAGAGATGAATTAATTTTAGATAAAGCTTCTCAATTTAGACAATTTAAAAAGACTTTTAGAAGGGTATTGAATGATATACAAAAGAAAATGCCGGTTAGAAATACCTCGATTGAAAGAAAATTAAATATATTAAGTTATTATGCAAAATATTTGGCTGACAGATTAGGTATTGAAGTAATTTTAAAAAAAGCCAGTGATTTAATTTCACCATACGTTGGAGAAACTGAACAGAATATTGCAGCAGCTTTTAGTGAGGCAAAATCTAAAAAAGCAATGCTTATCTTTGACGAAGCCGATACTTTTTTGCAAGATAGAAACAATGCGGTAAGAAGTTGGGAAGTCGCTCAAGTCAATGAAATGCTAACTCAAATGGAATCTGCTGAATATCCGTTTGTTTGCACAACAAACCTTTTAGATACCTTAGATGAAGCAAGTTTGAGACGATTTACGTTTAAAATTAAATTTGATTTTATGACGCAAGAGCAGGTCAATTTAGCAATAGAGCATTTTTTTGGAATAAAAAATACTAACGTAAATCTTAACGGTTTAACAGCCGGAGATTTTGCAACAGTTAAAAAGAAAACTGATTTCTTAGGCGTAAATAATTTAGATGAAATTGTTGAAATGCTTAAAGAAGAAATCAAGGTTAAGAAATCCAAAACCTTACAAAATTCAGTAGGTTTTTAGTCAGATATATGTTATACTTGAGGCACATAAGATTTAGGAGTGGTAATGCAAAAGATGGTGAATAAATTAGATAAAATTATAAAAAGTCTTAATAACGAGCAGAAAAAGTGTGTTGAAAATATTGATGGAAAATTTCTTGTTTTGGCAGGCCCTGGGACAGGAAAAACTTATACCGTAATAAAAAGATTACAAGCTATGATTTTACAAGGCGTTGCTCCTGAAAGAATCTTATGTATGACCTACTCCAGAGCTGGTGCAAGTGAGATGAAAAAACGTGTATTAGAAGAACTCGATGAAAATAATAACAACGTAGAAATCCACACTTTTCACAGCTTTTGCAACAAAATTATCGGAGAATACGCAGAAGAATTCGATGTTCCGGCTAGTGTAAAACTGATTCCTGACAGTATTAAAATTTCTCTGTTAAAAGAATGTATTGATGAAATCGACGATGCAATTTATTATAAAAGCGAAAAAGCCAACAAATATGTATGTTATGGGTCAATTAAAGATGGAATAGAATATTTAAAAAGATTCAGAATATTAGATAAAAAAGGTGAAACTTTAGAAGCTAATATAAAAAGTGATTCAGAATGGTTGCCTGCTATAAAACAATTGGGATATGAACGAGATTATGAGCCTAAAAGTCGAAAAAATTATGCAAACAACATACAAAAAATCGAGGACAAAATAGGAAAAGTCAGAGAACTTTATAGATTTTTCAACTTGTATCGAGAAAAAATGGAGTTAGGCGGATATATAGATTATGATGATATGATTAACTATATCTTAGAAAAATTTGAAAACGCACCTGATTTTGCGGAAAAGATTTCTAACGAATATGATTACATTATTATTGATGAATACCAAGATGCAAACAAAGCACAGAATGAATTGATTTTCCACCTTGTTGATAATTCTGCTAAGGGTAATGTTTTTGTTGTCGGCGATGATAAGCAAATTATTAATGCTGCTCAAGGTTCGAGAATTGATAATATTCAAACTTTTTGGGATAAATACGGTAAAGAAATCGGTGAGCCGATAAAGTTTGTTGAAAACAGACGTTCTACACAAACTATTCTTGACGTTGCAAAAACAGTTGAAGAATTGAATACAGAACTCCTTGATAAAGAAATTAACCTAAAAGCAGTCAATGAAAAAGTTTTAGAACACGAGAAAAAAGTCAGATTAAATGTTTATTATGACGAAGAACAGCAAGCAAACGATATTGTTAAAGAAATTGATGAACTTATAAACTCTGCTGAATGCCCGATAAATAAAGACACGAAAGAAAAAGATTTGTCTGAAATAGCAATTCTTTCTACAAGCAATGACGAATTGGCTTA
>CAKVIN010000044.1 GCA_934754425.1 uncultured Candidatus Melainabacteria bacterium
TAATGGATGTGTGTCAATTTATGGACATTTGGCAAATAATACTGTACAAAAGAAAGATAATGTAAAAGCAGGAGATGTAATTGGTACAAGTAGAACAACATTTTATTTTGCATTAAGAATAAAACCAAAAGGAAATTATATTAATCCAACAACTATCTTTAAAGATGACACAAGTAATTCAAGTGGAGTTGTTGCACCAGCAGATGCAAATGATATTGTAAAACGTGCATATGAGAATTTAGGTAAACCATATGTATATGGTGCTTATGGACCAGATTCATTTGATTGTTCTGGATTAGTGGGTTATTGTATTACTGGTAAATATGCTCGTAAATGGACAACAACAGAAATTAGAACTTGGGAGAAAACAACTGATCCACAACCTGGTGATATATGTATTAATTCACATCACACTGGTGTTTATATTGGTGGCGGGAAAATGATTCACGCACCAGATATTGGAGATGTTGTAAAGATTGGTAATGTTCAAAAAGATATGTGGTATGTAAAAGCTCCAAGTTAAAAAATAATAAAAACAGACAATTTTTTGTCTGTTTTTATTTATCTTAAGAAAATTTATTATACAATAAATTGTAATATATTTGAAAATTTTACTTATAATGATGAAAAGGATGTGATATTGAAACAGTTCATCGCAAATTTAGGAGCCCTTAATCATAAGATAGATGAACTTAAAATACAATTATATTATTTAATCAATTAACATTTAATTGATACTATGAAACTAACAATAGAAAGAAGAAAACATAGTTTGACATTTAAAAGAAAAAGGAGTGATATTTATTGTCAAAAAAGAAAATAATTTTAATTATAATTTGTCTTGGAATTTTATTTATACTAAATATATTTGTAATGATGAAAAGCATTTATGTTCCAGATGATTATTATAAAGATGTAACAGAAGAACAAAAAGAATTAGTTGTTGATATATTAAAGAATGTCTCGTTTTCAGATGAATTAAAAGAAAATGTATCAGCAAAAGATATTTATAAGGAATTTACTTCTATAAATAACTATCAATATAAAACAAATGTTTATAAATTTATGGAAATAGCAAATGATAAATTAAAAGAGGATGGTTCATCTTTTGTACAATCATATAAAGATGGGCATACATTTGATGAAACTTTATATCAGTTTGCAGGTGAAGATTATTCAAAATTTATTTATGGCTATTTACTTGGAGATGACAAAAATGAAGAGTATCCTGAATCAAGTGTAAAGAACACATATAATTCATTATTAACGAAAATATCTAAAAATAATTTTTCTAATGTAATTTCAACAATTGATTCAATTTTAGATAAGTATAAATTAACAGAGGCATATAATTTAAAAATTACAAATATATATCATGATGCACAAATATTAAATGATAATACAAATTTAAGTGATACAGAAGTATTGGAAACATTGTATGATCCATGTGTTTATACAATTCAAGTAATGAAATTATTTCAAGATGATAGAATAAATGTTATTTCAGATAAAAATGTACCTGCATTTTATTCATCAACAATTATTAATGTGCAAGATATTGAAACAATTGAATTAAGTTCAAAGAGTGAAGAATATAAAGATTTATATAAGAAAATTTATGATTTATATGTTGGTGCAGATATGAGTGATACAATTCAAGTATCAAAAATTTCTTTTGTTGTAGATAATGAAACATTTTATGCATATGTTGCAACATTAGAAGATAAAACATGTAAATTATATACAATTGACCCAAAAGAAGAAAAAACATATGAATCTTTAACAGATGTAGTTAGAGAATCTGAAACAACAAATACTGAATTAAATAGAGAAGCAAAAGGTGCTAAAGCTGATAATCAATCAGAAGGAGAATAAATTATGGATTATACAACTGGAATTGAAACAATTAATTTATTAATTGATTC
>CAKVIN010000045.1 GCA_934754425.1 uncultured Candidatus Melainabacteria bacterium
GTCAATAACGTTTAGTTAAGACATTTTTGTCAAAGACCTACCCAATTAAACACTTTACCCAGGACTCTTACAAAAAATATTTTTGTGTATCACAACCAGGCAGATTCTTGCATCTGCCTGGTAAATGCTATATAATACATTTTGTATTAGGCTCTACTGTTTAGCGGTTTTACAGTTTGTGATCTAACCTGTCGTGCGGATGGTTGATTCACTTTTACAGCTGTTTGATGTCGCAGCATTAGAGCTTTTACTATGTCATTTTTCATCCGATGTTTTAGGAATCTTCGGGCAATAGGAAAAATATCATCAAAGGATATTTTGTATTCATGCTTCGTCGCTTTCTTTTTCGTGGCTTTCTTTTTTTCCTCGGCAGCAAAGGCATGGAGCAGTGAGGCGAAGTTATACATGATAAGCTTTGCAAATATTTCCTGAATAATCAGTTCCCGGTTAACCGAATGTAAATATACTAGGGAAAGCGCATATTTCAGGCTTCGGAAAGAGGTTTCCACAGCCCATCTTTTCCAGTAAAGTTCCCGCAGATCCTTCGCAGAAAATGTTTCCGGAGATAAATTAGAAATCAAATATTCATAGTTCCCGTTCTCAAGCTGTATGCAGGTACAACGGATTTTCATAGTATATACACTTTTCGTATCATCAGTCGGGATCGGTTCAAAAACTCTTTTGTTTTTCACGATTTTCAGCTTATCTCCATGACAGAGATGACGGTTCTTTTTTGATCTTGTTACATCCAGAACAATCTCTGTATCTGATTCAGTTTCAGCCGGCAGAAGATCTTTCAGAAAAGCAGATGGCGCAGACGGGGACTTCCACCGGATGAGAAAAAGCTTTCCATTCTCAATGAAATGAGCCATTGTATTTAAGGAAGCATACCCCCTGTCAGCAATATATATCGTATTGTCTGGCAGATCACACTGGTCGACCATCTGACAGAAAGCCAGTGATTCATTCATTTTCGGACGCGGCTGGGTAACAGCAGTAATATACCTGTTTTCGCAGATATCGTACAGGACATTCAGATGCATCTGAAAAAAAACATTGTCACTTCGCGCCTGTTTTATACGGTATACCAGATCGCGTTTATCTGTTGGAAGATTGACATCAGAACCATCAGCAGCAACAATACGAAAGCCTTTGAAGGTTTTTATAAAAGGAATTTTTTCATTAAAATCTTTTAAAATATATGGGAAAAGATATGCATTCAGTTTTTTCCGTTGCTGTGTGAAAGCAGATTTGGATGGGACAGGTTTGTTTTGGGACATAAAAAAGTCAAATAGCTCTGTATTTGTTCTATTCATGGTAAGGCAAAGGGTAGCCTTTATGGTGTCCAGCAAAGGGCAGCGTCTATGTCTGGTCATATCTGAGCCTGGGGCATTTACGAATAAATGAATATTTTGTTCTGCACTTTCAAGAACAGAGAAGAAACGTTTTCGAATAGTTGCGGGTGTCATATGCGGTAACCTCCTTGAAGAAAAATATATCTAACTTCAAGGGCCGCCTTACTGATTATGGTAATCAGTAAGGCGGCCGCACATTTCTACACCTTTGTCAATGATTAATTTAAAAAAGTTTAACTAAACGTTATTG